>JBFKEC010000080.1:0-12486 GCA_041619315.1 Oceanococcus sp.
GCGATCAGATCATGCATATGCGGCATGGGCGTGACCCGAATGGCCGTTTCAGAATGGATGCCCGTGGCCTTATCGGCAAACACGTAAAGCTGGCCGCCACGCGCCCGCACCACTTCAAGATTGGACTTGAGCTTGTCGAGCAGGTCGTTGTTGGGCGCCACCACAATGGTCGGCATGTCTTCGTCGATCAGCGCCAGAGGACCGTGCTTAAGCTCGCCTGCGGCGTAGGCTTCGGCATGGATGTAGGAGATTTCCTTGAGCTTGAGCGCACCTTCCATGGCGATCGGAAACTGGCTGCCACGCCCCAGAAACAAGGCGTGTTGTTTGTCGGCAAAATCTTCAGACAGGGCCTGAATGGCAGGGTCCATACGCAGGGCGTCTTCCACCAGCCCCGGTGCCTTGTACAGGTTTTCCACCAACTCGGCTTCGGCCTGCTCGCTCAGGCTGCCACGCAGCTTGCCGAGCATACCGGCGATCAGCAGCAATGAGATCAACTGGGTGGTGAAGGCCTTGGTCGAAGCCACACCGATCTCCGGCCCGGCTCGCGTCATCATGGCCAGATCGGACTCGCGCACCATCGAACTCTGGGCGGAATTGCAGATCGTCAGCGTGGCCAGATAGCCGGCCTGATTCGCGAATTGCAGCGCCGCCATGGTGTCGGCGGTCTCACCGGACTGCGAAAGCGAGATGAACAGGGTGTTTTCAGGCACCACCACATCACGATAACGATACTCGGAGGCCAACTCGACGTTAACCGGTACGCCGGCCAGAGTTTCAATCCAGTAACGCGCCACCATACCCGCGTGATAGCTGGTGCCGCAGGCCACGATATGTACGTTGTGGGTCTGCTCCAAGACGCGCTCGGCGGCCGGCCCCAAGGACTGCGGGAGCAAGGCGTTGTGACTGACTCGCTCTTGCAGCGTGTCGGACAAGGCTTGCGGCTGCTCGAAGATTTCTTTGAGCATGTAGTGACGATAGCCACCACGATCGGCTGCATCGGATTGCGACGCTTCGTGGACCTGGCGCTCAACCGGCTGGCCCTGAACATCGAACACCTGCCAATGCTCCCGGCTCAGCTGAGCGACATCGCCTTCCTGCAAGAACACCACGCGCTGGGTCACCGGAACCAAGGCGGCCACATCCGATGCGACAAAATTTTCACCAATGCCCAGCCCCAAAACCAGCGGGCTACCAGAGCGGGCAACCACCAGTTCATCCGGCGTATCCAGCGACACTACGGCGAGCCCGTAGGCGCCCTTGCACTGGGCCACGGCGGCCTGCACAGCAGCGAGCAAACTGGAACAGCGGCGCAGCTCAAAATCAATCAAGTGGGCGATGATTTCGCTGTCCGTCTCGGAGTTGAACACATACCCTTCAGCGCGCAACTGCTCACGGATGAGTGCAAAGTTTTCAATGATGCCGTTGTGCACAACCGCAACGCGCTCGCCGGAAACATGCGGATGTGCGTTGCGTTCATTGACCTCACCGTGGGTGGCCCAGCGAGTGTGAGCAATGCCGAGCACCCCGTGGGTGGTCGTGCTGTCCAGACTCTGCTCCAGAGCCGCGACTTTGCCAACGGCACGGGCAAGGTTGAGCTTGCCGTCATTGATGACGGCAATCCCGGCCGAATCATAGCCGCGATATTCCAGCCGCTTGAGGCCTTCAAGCAAGATCGGGGTGACGTCGCGCTGAGCAATCGCTGCAACAATACCGCACATAACTACTTGTCCTTTTTCACCGGCCGCTGCCAGCCATCAACGGTGACTTGCCGGCCACGCGCCACGGTCAGCTTGTTCGCCGGTGCATCTTTGGAAATTACCGAACCGGCACCAATCGTGGCATTGTCGCCCACGCTCACAGGCGCGACCAAGGCGGTGTCCGAGCCGATAAAGGCTCCGTCACCGATGCGGGTCACATGCTTGTTCACCCCATCGTAGTTACAGGTGATGGTACCTGCACCGATGTTGACGTTACGCCCCAGGATCGCATCACCGACATAGCTCAGATGATTGATCTTGCTGCCCGGGCCAATCTGGGTCTTCTTGGTTTCGACAAAATTGCCAATGCGCGCGCCATCCGCCATCTGGGTGCCGGGGCGAACCCGGGCAAACGGGCCGATGCTACAAGCACCACCAATCGTTGCCTCTTCGAGCACGCTGTTGGCCTCAATGCGGGTCGCTGCTCCGATACTGACGTTGCGCAGCACGCAGTTGGGGCCGATGTGCACCTCGTCAGCCAGTTTGACCTCGCCTTCGATCACACAATTGATGTCGATTACACAGTCGCGGCCAATTTGCAGCTGGCCACGCAAATCAAAGCGTTGTGGGTCCATCAATTGCAGCCCCTGAGCGAGCATACGTTCGGCCTGCTGTTGCTGGTAGGCACGTTCCAGTGCTGCCAGCTGGGTGCGGTCATTGACGCCGGCAACAGAGGCTTCAGACGCAGCGAGTACGGCTTGCACCGGCAGACCTTCCGCCGCCGCCATGGCGACACAATCGGTGAGATAAAATTCGCCCTGTGCATTGTTGTTGTCGAGCGCCGCGACCCAGCGCTTGAGCGCTACAGCGGGTGCGGCCAACAGGCCGGTGTTGATTTCACCGATGGTGCGTTGTTGCTCATTGGCATCCTTGTGCTCGACGATACCGACGACATTGCCGTCGCTGCGCAGGATGCGGCCATAGCCCGCAGGGTCTGCAACGTCTACGCTCAATATCGCAAGCGCGCCTTGAGCGGCCTTGGCGCATAGCGCTTGCAGATCGTTCTGGCCGACCATGGGCACATCGCCGTAAAGCACCAGTACCACCGCATCATCGGGAATCTGCGGCAAAGCCTGAGCAACCGCATGACCGGTTCCCAACTGTTCACGCTGCTCGACCCAGTGTAGTGATGACTGCGAGTTGAACGCTGCACGCACTGCATCGCCACCATGGCCGTATACGATGTGAATTGCGTCGCTAAGTGGCTCGGCCTGGCCATGCAAGACATGCGCAAGCAGACTTCGCCCCGCCAAGGTTTGCAGCACCTTGGGCCGGCTCGAGCGCATCCGGGTTCCCTGCCCGGCGGCCAGAATCACACTGTGTACAGCCACGCGATAGTCTTCCTTGTTTGTTCCGTTATGCATGATAACGCCGGATACGAAAAAGGGCCGTAAACGGCCCTTTATTCAACGCGGTGCGGTTGCTAGCTGATCAGCGTTTGCCTTTCAGCTTGCTGACCAGATGCAGGCGCGCAGCGGCTTCGGCCAGTTCGGCTTGAGCCCGCGCCATGTCGATATCGGAGCCGGCCTGCGAGAGTGCTTCTTCGGCACGCTGCTTGGCTTCGATTGCAGCCGCTTCATCAATGTCATGTGCGCGCTGAGCGGTGTCCGCCATCACGGTGACTTGATACGGCTGCACTTCCAGCAATCCGCCGGAAACGAAGAACTCCTGTTCCTCGTCACCATTCTTGACCCGCACAACACCAGGGTTAAGACGTGTCAGCAATGGGGCGTGGCGCGGTGCAATGCCCACCTCACCCATTTCCGCCGGCGCGAACACCATGCTGGCAGTACCAGCGTGGATTTCGCCTTCGGCGCTGACGATGTCGACCTTGAGTTCCATCAGGGTTTAAACCTTCTCGGCTTTTTCGACGGCTTCTTCGATGGTGCCTACCATGTAGAACGCCTGTTCTGGCAGGTGATCATACTCGCCATCGACAATCCCACGGAAGCCGCGGATGGTGTCCTTGAGCGAGCAGTACTTGCCCGGCGAGCCGGTAAACACTTCAGCCACGTGGAACGGCTGCGACAGGAAGCGCTGGATCTTACGTGCACGAGACACGATCTGCTTGTCTTCTTCCGACAGTTCGTCCATGCCCAGAATCGCGATGATGTCCTTCAGCTCTTTATAGCGCTGCAGCACACCCTGAACTTCACGGGCAGTGCTGTAGTGCTCGTTGCCGATAACGTTCGGGTCGAGCTGACGGCTGGTCGAATCCAGCGGATCCACAGCCGGGTAAATACCCAGCGATGCGATATCACGCGACAACACCACGGTGGCGTCAAGGTGAGCAAAGGTGGTTGCCGGTGACGGGTCAGTCAAGTCATCCGCAGGCACGTAGACGGCCTGAACAGAGGTGATTGAACCCTGCTTGGTCGAGGTGATGCGTTCCTGCAGCACACCCATTTCTTCAGCCAGAGTCGGCTGGTAACCCACTGCCGACGGCATACGACCGAGCAGTGCCGACACTTCGGTACCGGCCAGGGTGTAGCGGTAGATGTTGTCAACAAAGAACAGCACGTCACGGCCTTCATCACGGAAGAACTCGGCCATGGTCAGCCCCGACAGGGCGACACGCAGACGGTTACCCGGCGGCTCATTCATCTGACCGTAAACCATCGCCACTTTGGACTGGGTCAGGTCGTCGAGCTTGATAACGCCCGCTTCCGACATTTCGTGGTAGAAGTCGTTACCTTCACGGGTACGCTCACCCACACCGGCAAACACTGACAGACCCGAGTGCTCTTTTGCGATGTTGTTGATCAGCTCAAGCATGTTCACGGTCTTGCCCACGCCGGCACCGCCGAACAGGCCAACCTTGCCGCCCTTGGCAAACGGGCACAGCAGGTCGATAACCTTAATGCCGGTCTCCAGCAGTTCGGTCGAACCGGCCTGCTCTTCGTAGCTCGGCGCATCGCGGTGAATCGCCCAACGCTCTTTGGTGTCGACTTCACCACGCTCGTCCTGGGGCTCGCCCAGCACGTTCATGATACGACCCAAGGTGCCTTCGCCGACCGGCACTGAAATGGCCGCACCAGTGTTGACGGCAACCATGCCACGCTTGAGGCCTTCCGACGGACCCATGGCAATGGCACGAACCACGCCGTCGCCCATCTGCTGCTGCACTTCCATGGTCAGACCTGCATCTTCGACACGCAGAGCGTCGTAGACCTTGGGCAGGGCATCACGCGGAAATTCGACGTCAACAACAGCGCCGATAATCTGGACAATCTTTCCGGAACTCATCAATAAAGTCCTCTTTTCCTAAGCTTTTCGCCGCGTTACGGCAAGATTCAATTCAATTCGTAACCGCTACACCGCGGCTGCGCCACCGACAATTTCAGCAAGTTCCTGAGTAATTGCAGCCTGACGGGCCTTGTTATAGGCCAGTTGCAATGCCTCGATGATCTCACCGGCGTTGTCCGATGCGCTCTTCATAGCAACCATACGTGCCGCCATTTCACAGGCCACGTTTTCAACCACGGACTGGTAAACCTGCGACTCGACAAAGCGCATCAGCACATCGTCCAGCAATTCAGCCGGTTCCGGCTCGTAGATGTAATCCCACAGGTCTGGCAGTTCAGCATCATCGCCACCCGCTTCAGCCACCGGCAGCAACTGCTGCACGCTCGGCCGCTGGGTCATGGTGTTGACGAACTCATTGCTGAGCAGCAACACGCGATCGACGTTGCCATCACGGTAGGCATCCAGGACCACCTTCATCAGACCAATCAACTGATCCAGATGCGGGGTGTCGCCCAGGTTGCTCTGCTCGGCAATGAGGTTACCGCCCATGCGTTTGAAGAATGCACGGGCCTTGTTGCCAACCACTGCAATGTCAACGTCCACGTTCTGGCCTTGCCAGTGCTTCAGCTCACCCAGGGTTTTGCGGAACAGGTTGATGTTGAGGCCGCCACAAAGACCACGGTCAGTCGACACCACGATAATGGCGACGCGCTTGACTTCACGCTCCACCACAAACGGATGACGATATTCCGGGTTGGCCTTGGACAGGTGTCCCATGGTCCGGCGCAGGCGCTCGGCGTAAGGACGGGACGCCATGACGCGGTCCTGTGCCTTACGCATTTTCGAGGCCGCAACCATTTCCATGGCCTTGGTGATCTTCTGCGTATTTTTTACGCTTCCAATCTTGGTGCGGATTTCTTTGGCACTTGCCATATCAGACTCTGGTCAACGGAGGGGGCTTACGCCGCCCACTGTTTCTTGAAGCCTTCGAGAGCGGACTTGATGCCATTCTCGATCTCGTCGTTGTAGTCACCTTTCGCATTGATGGTGTCCAGCAACGCCTGCTGTTCCGAAGCCAGGTAGCGGTGCAGATCTTCGTCGAACTTGACCACCTTATTGACTTCAACGTCGTCCAGGTAACCCTTGTCTGCGGCATACAGCGAAATCGCCATGTTGCCGACCGACAGCGGAGCGTACTGCGCCTGCTTCATCAGTTCGGTCACACGCTGACCACGCTCAAGCTGCTTACGGGTCGCTTCGTCGAGATCCGATGCAAACTGGGCGAAAGCGGCCAGCTCACGATACTGAGCCAGAGCCAGACGAATACCACCACCAAGCTTCTTGATGATCTTGGTCTGAGCAGCACCACCCACACGCGAGACCGAAACACCGGCGTTCATGGCCGGGCGGATGCCGGCGTTGAACAGATCGGTTTCCAGGAAGATCTGGCCATCGGTGATCGAGATCACGTTGGTCGGCACGAAGGCCGAGACGTCACCCGCCTGGGTTTCGATGATCGGCAGCGCAGTCAGCGAACCGGTCTTGCCCTTGACCGCACCATTGGTGAACTTCTCGACATAGTCGGCATTCACACGCGCGGCACGCTCAAGCAGACGCGAATGGAGATAGAACACGTCACCCGGGAATGCTTCACGACCCGGCGGACGGCGCAGCAGCAGTGATACCGAACGGTAGGCCACGGCCTGCTTGGACAGATCGTCATATACGATCAGCGCATCTTCACCACGGTCACGGAAGTATTCGCCCATCGAGCAACCGGCGTACGGTGCGATGAACTGCATCGCGGCCGACTCGGAGGCCGAAGCAGCAACCACGATGGTGTGTGCCAGCGCGTCGTTTTCTTCCAGCTTGCGCACCACGTTTGCAATCGACGACGCCTTCTGACCGATGGCGACGTAGACGCATTTCACGCCGGTGTCTTTCTGGTTGATGATGGCATCGATAGCCAGCGCGGTTTTACCGGTCTGGCGGTCACCAATGACCAGCTCACGCTGACCACGGCCAACCGGCACCATGGAGTCAACCGACTTGTAACCGGTCTGAACCGGCTGGTCGACTGACTGACGCTCGATCACACCCGGCGCAACCTTTTCGATCGGCGCGGTTTCTTTGGCGTCGATGGCGCCCTTGCCGTCAATCGGCTGGCCCAGCGAGTTGACCACGCGGCCCAGCAGTTCCGGACCGATTGGCACTTCCAGAATACGACCGGTGGTTTTCACCGTATCGCCTTCAGTCAGGTGTTTGAAATCACCCAGAATCACCGCACCCACGGAATCACGCTCAAGGTTGAGCGCCAGGCCATAGGTTTCGCCCGGGAATTCCAGCATTTCACCCAGAACCGCGTCTGACAGACCGTGCACACGCACGATACCGTCAGCCAGGCTGACGATCGTGCCGGTGTTACGGGCTTCAGTAAGAACTTCAAAGTTCTCGATTCGGGATTTGATCAGCTCGCTGATCTCAGAAGGATTCAACTGCATCGTCTGCAATCCTGTATTTATTGAGTGAGTGCGCTACGCAGGCGAGACATCTCGCCACGCACCGAACCATCGATGACTAGGTCACCGGCGGACACCACAGCCCCGCCGATCAGATCCGCGTCTACCGCCCATTGCACCTGGACGTCATCGCCCAGACGCTGCTTGAGCGCGTTGACTATGCCGCTCTGCTGTGCTTCGCCCAACTCGGTGGCTGACGCGATACGCACATTGCGCAAATGCTCGTAAGCCTCACGCAGTGCAGAAAACTCTTGCGCAATCGCAGGCAGCAGTGGCAGCCGACGATTCTCGGCCAGCACTTTGAGCAAATTGCCCAGTGACGCATCACCGGTCGCGCCAGACAGCTGCTGCAACATCTCACGCAACTGCTCCGAAGCAACGCCGGGATGGCCAATCAGAGCCGCCATGTCGTCATTCGCCGCAGCCTGCGCCAGACGCGTCAGTGCATCACCCCACTGGGGTAAAGCCTGGGCGTCACGGGCCACCGAAAAGGCGGCTCGGGCGTAGGGGCGTGCCAAAGTTTGCAACTCAGCCATGATGGCCCTCAGATCTGCGCCGCGAGGCGGTCAACGATATCGGAATGTGCTTTCGCGTCGATCTCGCGGCCGAGAATCTTCTCGGCACCGGAAATCGCCAGACCAGCAACATCCTTACGCAAGGCTTCACGTGCGCTGGCTATGCTCTGGTCGATTTCGGCCTGAGCCTGACCCTTGATCCGATCACTTTCGGACTGCGCCGCAGCGCGGGCTTCCTCAACGATCTGGGTCGCCTGACGATTGGCACCAGCGATAATTTCGCGAGCCTCTTCGCGAGCCTGCTGAAGCGCTTCGTCCGCTTTCGCGGCCGCTTCCTGCAGATCACGTGCCCCTTTATCCGCCGCAGCCAGACCGTCAGCGATCTTCTGCTGCCGCTCCGCCATTGCGCTGGTGATCGGCGGCCACACGAACTTCATAGTGAACCAGACGAACAGCGCGAACGCGATCATCTGACCTATTAGTGTGACGTTAATATCCATATGCGACTCCCGCGCCTAAGCTGCTATCAGGAACCGACGGCAGCTTTGACGGCTTCAGCGAACGGGTTGGCGAAGGTGAAGAACATGCCGATACCGATGCCGATGAAGGTCACGGCGTCAAGCAGACCGGCGATCAGGAACATGCGGCCGGTAAGCAGACCAGCCAGTTCCGGCTGACGTGCAACGCCTTCGAGCAGCTTGCCACCCAACAGGGCGAAGCCGATAGCGGTACCCAGGGCGCCCATGGCCAGAATCAAACCCACGGCCAGAACCGTGGAACTCTGTACGCTAGCAATAGCCTCAACCATTGAAAATACTCCTATAAGTAAAGTGTCGAGCTTAAAAAACTGATCAGTGGTGCTCAGCCGCCAGGCTGAGATAGACAATGGTCAACACCATGAACACAAATGCCTGCAGGGTCACAACCAGGATGTGGAACACCGCCCACAACCAGTGCAGCCCCAGACCCAAGGCTGAGAGGACCCAGCCCTGCATAAACAATAGGGCGATCAGAATGAAGATCAGTTCGCCCGCAAACAGGTTGCCGAACAGACGCAGACTGAGCGAAACCGGCTTGGCCAGATCCTCAACGATGCGCAGCAGCAGATTGAACGGTGCCAGCCATGGCCCGAACGGATGAGTCAGCGCTTCCCTGGCAAAGCCGCCCCAACCCTTGAATTTGATATTGAAGTAGTACAGCAGCAAGAGCACACCCAAGGCCAGCCCCAGGGTGACGTTGACGTCAGCCACAGGCACAACTTTGAGGTAATCAATGCCGACACCGGCCGCCATGGTTGGCAGCAGATCAACCGGCACCAAATCCATGCAGTTCATCAGGAACACCCACACGAAGATGGTGAGGCTCAGCGGCGCCACCAGCGGGTGCGTTCCCGGGAAGGTTTCTTTGACCTGACCGTCAACAAAGTCGACGATCATTTCAACGAAGTTCTGCAAACCGGACGGCACGCCGGAGGTCGCGGTCTTGGCAACCTTGCGGAACATCCACAAGAACAGCCCGCCCGTGAGCAGCGCAAAAAACATGCTGTCCACGTGCAAAACCCAGAAACCCTTGGCGTGCGAATCCAGCGTCATCGTCGCAAGATCCAGCTTCAGATTGGTCAGATGGTGGATTACATAATCCGTCGATGAGACTGCTTCACCGTTGCCGCTGGCCATTCGTTATCCGTCTAGTGATTCGTGATCCACAAGCAACCCGCCAACAATGTAAGCCATCAAACAAGCTACAAACGCTGACATGACTGCCATAAATTCGTCTGAGAAGCGTGCCATGCACAGCGCAAACAACACGCAGGTCAAGACAAACTTGCCAAACTCTCCCCGGTACACCGTGCCCACCAACCGTTTGGGCTCGTCGACCAGGCTTAAAGCCTGAAGCAGGCGCCAGCGCATGTAAGCCGCCGGCAGCACCGCTGTACCAACACCGCATAAAGCGGCCAGTGCAGCCGTCTGACTCTTTGCCAACCAGGCCGCTGCTACCAGCATCCCGATCAAACATTGCATCGCGATGATTTTTCCGGATTGGCGCATATTTCAGGCGAGTCAAACGCCCACTCTCCAGGAGCGGGGCGCGCAACTATAGCCACCGCTATTCGACAGGTCAATTACCTTTTAGGGAATTGCTTGTCGATCAGAGAGTTGCGCCGCCTACACCGATTTGCGCAGCGCACAATGCAGGTGCAGCGCCTAACCCAGACGCTCGAAAATGGCCTGCAATTCGGCTGCTGTGGTGTATTGAATGACCAGGCTGCCACGCTCTTCATCGCGTGGTTTAAGCACAACCTTGGCCTTGATGCGCTCAGCCAGACGGTCGCGCGCAATCTGCAGACGATCATCGATTTCGGAGGCAACAGCGCCCTGTTTTGGCGCGCTGGGCGCATTCATTTGGCGCACCAGCGCTTCGGTCTGGCGTACGTTCAGCCCCTGCACGCGAATTTTTTCAGCCGCTCCGGGCTGCAGATCCACCGGCAGGCCGAGCAAGGCACGGGCATGGCCCATCTCCAACTCGCCATCACGAACCAGACGCTGAACGTCGGCATGCAGATTGACCATGCGCAGCAGATTGGTGACCGACGCGCGGGAACGCCCGACCGCCTCGGCGCACTGCTCGTGGGTCAGGCCACATTCATCAATCAGACGACGCAGAGCCTGAGCCTCATCCAGTGGATTCAGCCCTTCACGCTGAATGTTCTCGATCAAGCCAACTGCGAGCACTGTCTGGTCGGGCAGATCCCGCACCAGCGCCGGAATGTCCGGCATGCCGGCCAGGCGTGATGCACGCCAGCGACGCTCGCCAGCAACCAACTCATAGCTGTCTTCACCCAGCGGTCGGACCACCACCGGCTGGACCACCCCCTGAGATTTGATCGACGCGGCCAGCTCTTGCAATGCGCCCTCATCCATTTCGGTTCGCGGTTGATAGCGCCCCGGCTGAATCAGATCCAGGGCCAGGCGCCGGACCTGCTCATCAGCCTCTGGCTGCGCCGGCATATCCCCCAACAACGCGTCCAGCCCGCGCCCCAGTCCTCGTCTTGGCTTTTTCGCCATCTCCCCAGTCCTTGTTCGTATTTACAGTTTGACCGGCTTGCGCCCCAGCATTTCGCCAGCCAGTGCCAGATAGGCAATTGCCCCAGTGGACCGGGGATCATAGGCGATCACCGGCTGTCCGTAGCTGGGCGCTTCGGCCAGACGCACATTGCGCGGCACGATGGTGCGAAACACCTTGTCGCCAAAATGCGAGATCAGCTCTTCGGAAACCTGCCGCGCCAGATTATTTCGCGGGTCATACATGGTGCGCAGAATACCCTCGATCTGCAGCCCCGGATTGATATTGCCGCGAATCTGCTGGATCGTGCCGACCAGCGCAGAGATCCCTTCCAGCGCGTAGTACTCGCACTGCATCGGAATGAGCACACCGCTGGAGGCGGCCAGGGCATTGACCGTCAGCATCGAAAGACTCGGCGGACAATCGATCAGGATGAAATCGTAATCGTCCTCAACCTTGGCCAAGGCCTTCTTCAGGGCCAACTGCCCACCACTGCCCTTGAGACCGACGTCCGCAGCGGTCATGTCCTCGTTGGCGGGCAGCACATCGAGCTTGAACTCGGGGCAGGCCACCCGTGCCTGGGCCACACTGGCATCACCCAGCAGCACATCGCAACCGGAGCACTCAAGATCGCTCTTGTCGACCCCAACCCCCATGGTGGCATTGCCCTGCGCATCCAGATCGACGAGCAGAACACGCCGCTTGGTCGCACCCAGAGAGGCGGCCAGATTGACGCTGGTGGTGGTTTTGCCCACTCCACCCTTCTGATTGGCGATTGCGAGAATCTTCGGCACGATCAAGCTTCCTGTTCTTCCGGCCCGGATGGGCCTGAATGTGCGCCGTCACCGCGCTCAAGAATCACCAAATGGCGATCCGCATCGAGCATCGGCACGGTCAAACGGGGCATTTTAACCACCTGCCAAGGTGTCGGCACAGCTTCACGCTCTTCGACCTCGGCCTTGCCCTTCATAGCCAGCATCTGCCCGCCTGGCGCAAGGTGCATGCCCGCCAGGGTGACAAAGTCTGTCAGCGAGGCAAATGCCCGGCTGATGATTTGCGCGCATGGCGGCCGCTGATCCCAGGCTTCGACGCGCTGCGCCTCGGCGCGGAAGTTGCCCAGCTCCAACACGCGCGCGGCGTGGCGCTGAAAGGCCACTTTCTTGTTGCGACTTTCCAGACTGATCACCTCGACATCGGGCCGGGCCAGCGCGATCAGCAGGCCGGGCAGACCGCCGCCACTACCCACGTCCATCAACAGCCCCGAATGCACATAAGGCAGCACGCTGAGCGAATCCAGCACATGCTGAACCAGCACCTCGCGCGGGTCGGTAATGGCGGTGAGATTGATGCGCCGGTTCCAGTGCAACAACGCCTCGGCATAACGCA
>JBFKEC010000081.1:0-12382 GCA_041619315.1 Oceanococcus sp.
GGGCAGACCGAAATTACCGGCACCTTCCGAGGTGTCGCTTCTGACGCGCTGGCGGTGTCTGTGGCCTTCGCTCAGATTGATCGGGTTGAAGTCAGCGGGCCGGAAGTGGCTGTTGCCGGTGTGCAAACAACGTTAAATTACACCGCCACTGCGTTCCTGCAGGACACCGTGACCGGTGATGAAGTTGAGCAGCGTGATGTCAGCGACTTGGCGGTGTGGTCCACCTCCGTAGAGGATGTCATTGTGTTTGCGCCTGAAACCGGCGGCACGGCCACCCTGGCCACCGACGCGCAGGAGCAAGTAGTCACTGTCACCGCGACCTACGAAGGTGTGCCAGGCAGTGTGGATACCCAGATTCTGACCACCGTGGCGGTGAAAGACCTGACCATCACTCCGGATGTGGCCTGTATTGGCGATGCTTTGTCTCTGGGCTTGCTCGGTGATACGCCCATTCAACTGCTGGCCCTGGCCGAGCTTGAGTACACCGATGCCAACAATGAGGTGCAGTCCTGCGCGGTAAATGCCACCGACAATTCAGAGTGGAGCACAACTGGTGCGGACGTGACGTCTGGCCTGTTGACCGGTCTGCTCGGTCCGATTCCCATTGTGGGCGACCTTGTCATGACCCTGTTGGGTGATTGTGCCGCCACGCTGCCGATCAATATCGGCTCTGACCCGACGGGATCGCCTGTGACCGTGACCAATACCGCACCGGGCAAGGGTGTGGTTGCACCGAACCCGGATGCAATCACGCTCGCGGGCGGCGCGTGCGTCTATGCAGAATTGAACGACATACAAGCACGTGCGTCGGTTTTGGTGGCAACAGAACTGCAACTCGTGTGTGAAGCGTTGCTGGCCAGTGCACCGCCTGCGGTGACTGCGTGCCCTGGGGAAGATTTGAGCGGCGCCAGCAGCAAGTTGCTTTCGCTGCCGGTTCGATAACGCGCTGAAACTCAGCTATTACGTGCCCACGACTTTGGGGAAAACTCTATGGGACGCATGAAAATTGCAGCTTTGCTGACACTGGTCAGCATGGGGAGCGCGCACGCTGCGACGCAGGACGATGACTGGTTTTTCGCATTTGACGACCGCTGGTTCATTTCTGCCTCTGGCGGTGCCGCGCTGACTGACAGTTCGGACTTCGATGCGGGCTACGGCCTGTACGGTGCGATCGGCAAGACCATCTCACCGCGACTGTCGATCGAGGGCGAGGTTGAATATCTCGATCTGTCGGTCTCCGATGTGGGGGGCAGTGGTGTTTCGCTGGACTTCACCCGTCTGGGCGTTGGGGTCAAGGCGATCTTCGATATCCTGCAGTTTGATCAGGGGGCCTTCGGTCTGAGCGCCGGTGCATCGGTGCGCGAAATTGACTGGCTGTCGAGCACGCAAACCGGGTTTGGTGGTTTCGTCGGGGCCAATTTCCGCAAGACGCTGGACAGCAATTTCGAATTTCTGGTCGATGGGCGCTACACCCTGGATCCAGTCGACAACAACGGTCTGGTCGATGAGGACACCTATTACACCTGGAGTGTGACCGCCGGTATTCGCTACAACATTGGTCAATGGCCGCCTCCTGCTCCGGATGCGGACGGTGACGGTGTGCCGGATTCTGCTGACCAGTGCCCCAACACGCCGCTGGGCGTGAACGTGAATGCCACGGGTTGCCCGATCGACACCGATGGCGATGGTGTGCCGGACTACCGTGATCGTTGTCCCAACACCCCTGCAGGGGTACTGGTGGACGAGCATGGCTGCCCGATGGACAGTGACGGCGACGGTGTAATTGATCCGCTCGATAAATGTCCGGACACCCCGCGAGGTGTAGCCGTGGACGCGGATGGTTGCCCACTGGATTCCGATCAGGATGGTGTGGCCAACAGCAAGGATCTGTGCCCGAATACGCCATATGGTGCCGAAGTCGACGTCAACGGATGCCCGTTTGATACGGACCAGGACGGCGTACCGGACTTCCGTGACGATTGCCCGAATACGCCTTATGGCACGCCGGTCGATGCACGTGGCTGTTCCAATGACAACGACGGTGACGGTGTCCCCAACGATATCGACCAGTGCCCCAACACCTATCCGGGGCTGGAAGTCGACAAGGTGGGTTGCCCGTTGAGCAATCAGGTGATCACCCTTCACAACGTGCATTTCGAATTCGACAAGGCTGTGTTGCAGCCGGATTCACGCACCTTGCTGGAGCGGGTTGCCAAGTCGCTGATTGATCAGCCTGAGCTGAGCATTGAAGTGGCCGGTCATACCGATTCCAAGGGCAGCGACGCCTATAACCAGAGTCTGTCAGAGCGCCGTGCCAGCGCGGTACGCCAGTATCTGGTGGCGCAGGGTGTTGCCGGCGAGAACATCACCTCGCAGGGCTATGGCGAGTCCCAACCGGTGGCTGACAATGTCACCGAGGAAGGACGCGCACGCAATCGCCGCGTGGAGATCCATCTGCGCGACTGATTTGCAAAGCCGTTGATGCAAGAACAGAAAAAGCCTCGCATCCGCGGGGCTTTTTTCTTGCGTTGGAGTTAAAGCGACCTATAATGCCGGCCATGAATCTTTATGCACGTCACTTTGCAGTCTCCAAGCTTCGCTGGTTGCGACCGGCGAGGGCGTGCTTGCGTGGATATCCGAACTGACGTTCACCGCGCACAAAGAACCGCCCATCCACCCGGATCGGCGGTTTTTTTTTGCCTGCAGTACGAGGCTGACTAGGGAACAACATGGAACATCGGCAATGAGAGTCACCGCCGCCTACATTGGCGTGATCCTGATCTGGAGCACGACACCGCTGGCGATCAAGTTCAGCACCGACAGCCTTTCGTTTATTGTCGCGGTGGGCCTGCGCATGGGCAGCGCGGCGCTGCTGTGCCTGGCCATCATGAGCGTGTTGCGGCGCAAGCTGCGCTGGGATGGCGCCTCGATCAAGGCCTATGCGGCCAGCAATCTTGGTGTGTTCGGCGCCATGAGTTTGTCCTATCTGGCCGTTGGCTTCATCCCGTCGGGCTTGCTGTCCGTAATGTTCGGCATGGCACCGTTGTTGTCCGGGCTGTTCGCGCGCTGGCTGCTTGATGACAAGCCACTCTCGCCACTGCGCAATCTGGCTTTGATCATCGCCCTGGGTGGCTTGTTTCTGGTTTTTCGCGGTGCTGTGTCATGGCGGCCTGAGGCGCTGCCAGGGTTGATCGCCAGCCTCGCCGCCGTAGCCCTGTTCGCATTGAGCGGGGTGCTGGTCAAGCGCCATTCAGAACATCTGGATGCGCTGGAGCACACCACCGGTTCATTGCTGTTCAGCGTTCCGTTGTTCGTGCTGGCCTGGCTGGTGCTGGATGGCCAGATGCCGACCGAATTCTCGTCCAGAAGTGTGGGCTCGGTGGCCTATCTGTCGCTGTTCGGCTCAGTGTTCGGCTTTATGTTGTATTTCTATGCGCTACAGGCTCTGGGGCCGACCCAGGTGGCCCTGATTCCGCTGATCACCCCGGTGTTGGCGTTGGCATTGGGGCATGTCCTGGCCGATGAGGTGATATCACCCGCCACCGTTGCGGGTGGCGGGTTGATTCTGGGCGCTTTGGCCCTGTACCAGCTGGGAGATGGTCTGCGCGCCCGCTTGAGCCCGCAGACCGTATCAGCTAAGGGTTGAAGACCTGAAAGCTGGCACCGTTGAGCCAGAAATGGCACAGGATGCTGGCGGCCAGGCCCAAGGCGATCGCCGGTGTCCAGCGCAGGTGGCTGAAGAAGCTGTAGTAGCCGCGAGCCTGACCCAGCAGGGCCACGCCGGCGGCTGAACCGATCGCCAGCAGACTGCCGCCGACACCGGCGGTCAGGGTGACCAGTAGCCATTGGCCATGCGACATCAGGGGATCCATGCTCAGAACCGCGAACATGACCGGGATGTTATCGACCACCGCCGAAAGCAGTCCGACCAGGATGTTGGCGGTTGTGGCACCCAGTTCGCCATAGAAGTAATGCGAAGTCATTTCCAGGTAGCCGATAAAGCCGAGGCCGCCGACCGCTAGGATGATGCCGTAGAAGAACAGCAGGGTGTCCCATTCGGCCTGGGCAATCTTGCGGAAGACGTCAAACGGAACGATATCGCCGATATGATCACCGGCATTCTTGAGTTGATGCAGTTCGCGTCGATGCAGGTAGTAGCCGAAGAACTTGAGGTAAGCCAGGCCGGTCATCATGCCCGCTGCGGGGGGCAGGCTCAGTATGCTGTGGAAACCAACTGCAGTTGCAATGGTGCAGATGAACAGAAAAATGATGCGGCGCGCACCCTTCTTCATGCTGACTTTTTCATCATTGCGCTCAAGCAGCCCCTTGGGCAGGAACGGATGCATGATCAGGGCGGGGACCAGGGCATTGACCACGGAGGGGACGAACAGAACGAAGAATTCAAAGAATTCGACCTGTCCGGCTTGCCACACCATTAGGGTGGTGATGTCACCGAAAGGCGAGAATGCGCCGCCGGCATTGGCCGCAACCACAATGTTGACGCAAGTCGGGGCGATGAATTTACGATTGCCGCCACCCACAGCCAGCACGATGGTAACCATCACCAGCGCGGTGGTCAGGTTGTCTGCAATGCCGGATAGAAAGAATGAGATCACCCCGGTGAGCCAGAACATCTGGCGATAACTCAAGCCTAAGCCTGACAGCGTTGCACGCAGCCGGTCGAAGACGTTGCGCTCCTGCAGCGCATTGATATAGGTCATCGCGACCAGAAGGAACAGGAACAGCTCAGCGAATTCCAGCATGTTGTGGCGCAATGCATGCTCTACGGCTTCCGGGTTTGTGTCCCGGTAGGCGAAGGCAATAAGCGCCCAGATCAAACCTGCGGCGAGGACCACAGGTTTGGATTTCTGAAGGTGGATCACGTCCTCCAGCATGACCAGAATGTAGGCGCCGACAAAAAGCAGGATTGCGATGATGCCGACAGCGGAATGGCTCAGATCGGGGCCGATTCCATCTGAAGCCGAGGCCGCCATTGGGGCCAGGCTCAGTACCAGGGAGAGGGGGATTTTCATGGTTCGCCGTGCTGTAAAAAAACCGGCCAATTTTACGCTTTTTGCTGCGATGCAGCAAAGCGATTTTGCGGTTGACGGCGTATTACGTGAGCAGGGCGTGCAGTTCGCTAGGGCTCATGAACTCATGCTGCGGCTGACCATGACGTTGCTCGATCAGTTCGACAATCAGTTGATTGAGCGGCGCCTGGATGCCCAGACTGGCGGCCAGATGGGTGATTTCGCCGTTGAGTTGACGAACTTCCGTGGTGTGACCGTGACGCAGGTCGGCCACCATTGAGGGGTAGGATCCGGACGACATATTGTTGCGCAGCTTGCCGACCCACCACGGCAGCGGACCACCATGCAGCAGGAACAGCCGGTAGACCGGGTAAGGCAGTGCCACTGGCAGTTGATAGTCGATGCCCGCCTTGTTCAGGATCGCGCTGGCTTCATCCAGCAAAGCAACGAAGCTGCGTGCCAGTATCGGGTCGGTAAGCAGATCGCGGAACGTGGTGTTGGTCAGTGCGCAAATGCCATTGGCCAGATTGATCAGCAGTTTGCCCCACGCTGCCGCGGTGCCATCGGCGCGCCGCACATCGAACCCGCTGTTGCCAAAGAGCCTGAGCAAGTGCTTGTTGTCGGTGTTGAGCAGGACTTGCGGGCGTGCGGTGACACGGGCATGCAACGGCTCCAGCAACTGGGCGTTGAACATGATGGTCAAGGTGATGATGTGGGTGCCGGGAAAGCGCAACTGCAATTCACGGCTGGCGCCGATGCCATTGAGGCAAGGGATGAGCGTGACACCACTTGGCAGCCGTTCCGGCCAGCTGTCCATCAGGGGTTGCAGGTCGCGATGCTTGATGCAGATGAACACCGTATCGCCCTCACGCGGGACGGAATCGGTGGTGAGTGTGGGCTTGGGCACACGCAGCGGCGGACGGCCGGTAATGCGGTCGATCTGCAGGTGTTCCTGGCGCGCGATGTCGTCGATATATTCCGGGCGTTCGGCAACTCGAAGAGGGCGGCGAGCGGCGGTAAGGTATCCAGCGATTACGGTGCCGATGGCACCGGCGCCAATGATCAGGTTATCGGCCATGGGTATGTGCGCAATATGGGGCCTTAGGCCCAGCCCAGAGCGATAAAGCCCAGCCAGACGAATTTCGACAGGACATGCAGTGCCTGATCGGTATGAAATCCAAACATTTGATCATTTTTGCAGTAGTCAATGATCCAGTGACTGACGAATTCACACATGCCGAGAAACACGCTGCCTGTGGCCAGCGCCACCGCGCCTGCATGTATCAGACAGTGGCAACCCAGCACCTCAACCCAGATCAGTCCGGGTTTTCGGCTGTTTTGTTTCGCTTCACGGGCATAATGACGATTCTTGTGAATGGCCATCCAGTCGGATTGCAGCCCGAAATCCCCGACAGCATGCCCTACTAGAAGCCAGAACAGCGTTTCCAACATGGTCGCGTTGTGTCCATCAATTCCCCCGCAAGCGAGCATGGCAGTTCGTTACCACCGACTCAAGCAAAATCCGATTTTTTGTGCTGCAATGTTGAACCGAATTCATTACAGGTACGGCATGACGCGTTGCGCCGCGAATCAGGTTTCCTCGCGCCTAAATGCAGGTGCCCGGGCCACCTCCACGTCAAAAGTCGGCGGTTTGGTGCTGGCATGGCGTGAACTGCCCGAGCAATGGGAGGCGGCAGCATGACCACAGCGGGATTGCGCGTGTGCTCTCAATGCACCCATCTGAACCCTCCGGATGCACGTTTCTGCAACCAGTGTGGCAAGTCGATTGCCCAGTCCGGTCACGAGCCTGAGCACTACACGCCGCGCCATCTGAGCGAGAAAATCCTGCGCATGCGGTCGGCGCTCGAAGGCGAGCGCAAGCAGGTCACCGTGCTGTTTGCCGATATCAAGGGCTCGGTCGCGATGTCGCGTCAGGTCGAGGCCGAGCGCTGGCATCAGATCATGGATCGTTTCTTCGGCATTCTGAGCGAATGCGTGCATGACTATGAAGGGACCATCAATCAATACACCGGCGATGGGGTCATGGCGCTGTTTGGAGCTCCCATTGCGCATGAAGACCATGCGATGCGGGCGTGTCGCGCGGCGCTAGCGATCCGCGAAAAGTTGTTGGCGCTGGCGGCGGATTTGAAACGACAGCATGGCCTGGACTTTGCCGCGCGCATGGGCTTGAACAGCGGTGAGGTGGTGGTCGGGCGCATCGGAGATGACTTGCGCATGGACTACACCGCGCAGGGTCAGACAGTGGGCCTGGCTGCACGCATGGAGCAGCTTGCTGCCGGCAACAGCATCCTGATCAGCCGCAACACCTATGATCTGGTCGAGTACGCCTTCGCAGTACGCGAGCGTTCATCCGTGTCGATCA
This sequence comes from Oceanococcus sp., assembly GCA_041619315.1. Taxonomy (GTDB): domain Bacteria; phylum Pseudomonadota; class Gammaproteobacteria; order Nevskiales; family Oceanococcaceae; genus Oceanococcus. The sequence continues at coordinate 7,414 of JBFKEC010000081.1, forward strand.
AGGGCTACGGCGAGAAAGTGCGTAGCTATGAGCTCAGTGGGGTGGCCGAGGTGGGCGCTCGCGAGCGAGATGCCTATCCGCTGGTCGGACGGGAGCGTGAGCTCAATTTGCTGGAAGCTTACCGGCAGCGTGCGCGCGACAAGGCGCGCGGATTGATGGTCACGATCAGTGCGGAAACTGGCCTGGGCAAAAGCCGGCTGTGCCATGAGTTTGTCGATCAGTGTCGCGCTCAGGGCGTGCCAACGTATTCGATCAGTGGCTCCTCGCACCATCGGGTCGAGCCGGAAGAGCCATTGCGTGCATTTTTGCGTGAGTTTCTTGGGCTGGCCCCGCTCAGTGACGACGACCCTGTGGCCAATCGCAATATGCTCGAGCAGGTGCTGCGGCCCTATCAGCCGATTCCGGAATCCATGCAGCAGACCTTGCTGCATATCCTGGGCCTGCTGCCAGACAGCACCACTGTGGATGACAATCAGCGCCATTTGGAGCAAACCCTGGAGCTGATCCTGCGGTTGCTGCATGACGGTGCTCTGCGCGAGCACGCTGTGATCGTGATCGAAAATGTCCATTGGCTGGATAACGCGCGGACGCACGACTTTTTCGACACCGTGTTTTCCATGGTGCCGCACATCCCGGTTTTGATCGTGATCACTGCGCGGCCGGATTATGTGGTGCGCTGGGCCGACAAGCCGTATGTGCGAAATATGTTGCTGCGGCCCCTGAGCATGGCGGATTCCATTGCCTTTCTGAGCCAGATTCTGGGCGCTGGTGACGAGCTGGAAGAACTCAAGCTGGAAATTGCCATGCGTGCCGATGGCAACCCGATGTTCATGAGTGAGTTGATACGTCAGCTCACCAACACCGGTGTGCTCAGTCGCGACAGTCGTGGTTTCCGGCTCAAGCGTGCGCCCCGCGGGATCACTTTGCCACCGTCAGTGCAGGCGGTGGTGGCGGCGCGTGTTGATGCCTTGCCAGAAAACTGCAAGCGACTGGTTCAGATTGCTGCGGTGGTTGGGCGCCGCGTGCCGCTGCAGTTGCTGCGCGATGTGTATGCCGTCGCTGATTTCGATGCCGCGCTCAGGGAGCTGATGGAGCAGGGCTTCGTTTATCGCGATGCTGGTCCCGAGGCGCGTGCGGCGCTGCTGTTTACCCAGTCGCTGTTTCAGACCGTAACCCATGATGCGTTGTTGTCTGAGCAGCGGCGTGAGATCAACCGACGCATCGCCGAAGTGATTCAGCGCGAGCCGGTGGTCGGCAGTGGCATGTGCGTGCACCTCGCCCGTCATCTGGCCGCGGCGGGGGAAGGTCGCCAGGCGGCGCACTGGTACATGCATGCGGCGCAGCGCAGCTCGCGCTCCGATTTGCCCGAGGCCGTGCGACGCCTGGATCTGGCGCTCAAAGCGCTCGAGTCCGCCGCCGCGACCACAGAGTTGCGCAGTTTCAAACTGCTGGTCTTGGCGCGACGCCTGCAGTATGGCGTGCGCCTGAGTGCCGACGGCGAGGATCTCGAGGCTCTGGTGACACGGGCCGAGGCGCTGATTGATCAGGGTGTGGATGATGCCAGTCAGGCCATGTTCCGGATTGCCAGGGGCACCTGGCAGCTCGGTCGCGGCGATGCGGATAAGGGCTTGAAATCCTATCGTCAGGCCATGGAGCTGGCGGCCAAAACGCATGACCAAAGTCTGGTGCTGGCTGCCCAGGTGCCGCTGGTTCATGGTTTGCAGATCAGTGGTCAGCTGGAAGAAGCGCTGCTACAGGTCGACACCGCTCTGGCCTTGGCTGAACAACTGGACAAGCAGCAGGATGGTGAGCCTGTTGACCGCTGGCTGGGCTATTCACCGACCCACTCGCTGATTGTGCTCAAAGTCTGGATCAAACTGTGGCTGGGGCGCGTCAGTGGTGCGCGTGACTTGTTGCGAGATGCGCTGGCACGGGCGCAGCAGGACAAACATGGTGAACAGGTTGTATTTGCGCTGGCGGCAACGGCCTATATCCAGATCGAAAGCGGCGAGCTTGAGGCCGGTCTGAACAGCGCCGAACAGGCCGTCGGCATGGCCGTGAACATGGAGAACGGGGCCGCCGAACTGATGGCGCTGATGGCGTTGGGGCGAGGGCAATTGCGCAGCATGCGCTGGGCCGAAGCCGTTAGCGATCTTGAGGATGCGCTGGCGCGGGTTGGCCAGCAGAGCTTTGGGCTGGGCGAAGCCGCGCGGCTGGAGATGGATCTGTCACTGGCCTATTTGGGTGCCGGCGACAATCGAAAGGCGCGTGAAGCAGCCGCACGTGCGGTCGAGCGTGCCGAGCGCAGCGGTGCGCGTTTGATAAAGGCCGAAGCACAATTGGCCCAGGTTCGCGCCGGCTTGTATTCCAGTCGCCCGTTCAGTTTTCTCAAGCGCTACCGTTCTGTGCTGGATCAGCTGCGCGGCGTGGTCCAGGACTGCCATGCGCGCTTACTGATGCCCGAGCTGTTGTGGTTGCATGCGCGCTGGTTGAGGCTGCGTGATGAGCATCAGCAGGCTGAAGAGCTTGAACGTCAGGTGCGCACGCTGGTTTCGGACATGGGGCTGGAAATGCCTCCGGTCAGCACCCTGATCTAGTGGCTGCGTGTTGCTACACTCCTGCGATCAATTGTGGGAGTGGGCGGTGAACAAAGCTATTGCAGTGGTGGCGCTGACGCTGCTGGCCAGTGTCAGTGCGGCTGAGCCGTCTGCTGCGCGCTCACTGGAGGAGATTCAGGCCTGTGTTCAGGCCAATCTGCCGACTGTCAGCCTGCGCCAAAAAGTTGAGCTGCAATCGACCGACCCCGCTGGTGGACGCAGAGAGCTAGGAGCATTTCTGTACGCCATGCAGGATACGCGCGAGCGCCTCAAGCTGATGCTCAGCGTGCAAGCGCCGCCCGATCTGTCAGGGGCACGCTATCTGTTGGTGGAGAAATCCGACTTCGACGATATTTACGTGTACCTGCCGGCGGTGCGTAAAACCCGTCGGGTGATGGGAGGCATGCGAGGCAAGCCTTTGTGGGGGACGGATTTCAGTTACGAAGATCTCAAGTACCTGCAGGATGGTCTGGGCAATCACGCGAGTGAGTATCTGGGCGATGGTCAAGTCGCTGGACGCCCGGTCCATCACCTGCGCATCAAGCCGAATCTGGCCGCGCAAAGCGCGTATCAAACCATCGATGTTGATCTGGACCAGCAGACCTGTCTGGTGCTGGAAGCGCGCTTTTTCGACGCTGCCGGTCAAAGCAAACGTATGAACAGCGATCCGGATCGGTTTGTGCAGATGGGCCAGAGCTGGATCAGCGGTTTCGTCACCATGCACGATCTGGTCAACGAAACCAGTTCGACCATGAGTCTGAGCGAGACGGTCTACGATGAAGCGTTTTCGCGCAATCGTTTCAATCCCCAATCCTTTCATCTGGTCAACTAGGCGACGGGCATGCGCAATGCTGAGATGATGGGCATACGGCAACCACCGCCGGGGTCTGGCGCATGATCCGGGCCTTGAGTCAGTGGGTGTCCGTGCACACACGGCAGATCCTGCTGTTGGTCATGAGTCTGAGCATCCTGGCCGGGTTGTCGATCTACAACCCGCTGGACCGAACCTGGCACCTCCACATTGATGCCTCGGTGGATCGCTTGCTGCCGGCCAGTCACCCGAGTCGCGATTTCTACGAACAGACGCGGCGTCTGTTTGGTGGCGATGATGTGGTGGTGTTGGCCCTGTCCGGCATAGACGTGGTATCAGCCGATGGTCTGGATACGATTGAACGTTTGACCCATGCCTTGAGAGCCTGGCCTGAGCTGCGTCAGGTTCAGTCGCTGGCAACGGTTGCCAATGCGCGCAATCGCGACGGTTTTCTGGATGTGGACGTATTTACCCGCATGCCGGTCGACACCGAGCAGGAGCGTGGCCAACTCAAGGCTGATCTGGCCAACAATGCGCTGGTCAACCGCCATCTTGTTTCTGCCGATGGTCAGCTCGCTGCGTTCGTACTGAGCGCCCGCGAGGATCCCTCCGAACTGTTCGCCGACGGCACGTTCGAGCAGCGTATACGTGAGGTGGCTGCCGAGATCGCCCCGGATGCCACGGTGCTGATGACCGGCGCGCCGGTGGTCAAGTCCGCACTGACGCTGGCTGTGATCGAGCAGCTGCGCTTTACCACACCGGTGATCTTCGCCCTGGTCGCCGGCATTTTGCTGCTGGCGTTTCACAATCTGCGCTCGGTCATCATGCCGACGCTGACCATCATGGTTGCGCTGCTGTGGACTCTGGGCATAGTCGCGGCCACCGGAATCTCGCTGAATCTGGTGTCATCAATCGTGCCGCCCGTGGTGATCACGCTGGGTCTTGCAGCCTGCATGCACGTGGTGTCTGAGTTTCATGTCGTGCGGCGGCGGGTCGATGACAAGCACACCGCCTCGCGCTTAACCGTTCAGAACATCGGGCTGCCGCTGATACTCACTTCACTGACCACGGCGGCAGGCTTTCTTGCACTGCTGCTCAATCCGTTGCCGGCGGTTCGTGAATTTGCCGTGTTCGCCGCGACTGGTGTGGCAATCACCCTGGTGCTGACCCTGACATTTCTGCCGGCCTTACTGAGCATGGTCGATTGCGCCGGGCCCAGTCCCGATGCACCGGGTGCGCGTTTGTTTCGCTGGGCCGCCGAATGGCTGGCTGCATTCAGCTTGCGCTATCGTCGTCCGATCGTTGCCGCCGGGGTGGCGTGTCTGTTGTTTGGCGTGGTGTCAGCAACCGGGATTCGAGTGGGCACCGGCTACGTCAGCGGCTTTGCTCCGGATCATCCAGTGCGCCAGGACTACCAGGAGATCAACAAGCACCTTGGTGGCGCCAATCCGTTTTCCATCGTGCTTGAGGGCTTTGTGCCTGACACTTTTGTGGAACCGGACGTACTGGCCGCGATTGAAGCGTTGCAGGCGTGGCTCGATCAGCAGCCTGAAATTGGCAC
>JBFKEC010000082.1:0-12293 GCA_041619315.1 Oceanococcus sp.
ACTGGCGCGCAGGCGTGACCAGCCTTTGAGCAACGCCACGAGCAGCCCGCCGGCAACAATGCCGACCAGCGCATTGAACAGCATGCCCGACAGCACTTTGAGCACCGCGCCGATGCCGGGAACCAGTGCAACCGCATGTGCGGCGCCCTCGGCCCAGTGATGCAGTAGCTGCACACCATGTACCAGTATGCCGCCGCCAACCAGGAACATCGCTGCGGTGCCGACCACGGTCAGGGTTTTCATCAAACGAGGGGCCAGCCACAGCAGGCCGTGGCCGAGTGCCTGTAGGGCTGCCCGTCCCTGTTGCTCAACCCAGTGCAGGCCAACATCGTCGATTTTCACGATCGCCGCGACCAGACCATAGACACCAATGGTAATGAGCACCGCGATGGTGCTGAGAACCGCAAGCTGCATGGCAAAACTGGCGTCCGCCACGGTACCCAAGGTGATCACCACGATTTCGGCCGAGAGTATGAAATCAGTTCGAATGGCGCCACGAATCTTTTTGCGTTCGAATGCCCGCATATCAACCTTGGGGTCAGCCACGGCACGGGTCAGCGCCTTATGCGCCTCGGCATCTTCCTGCGCAGAATGGAGAAATTTGTGGGCGACCTTCTCGAAACCCTCGAAACACAAAAACGCGCCGCCGAGCATCAGCAGCGGCGTGATCAGCCAGGGTAGAAAGGCACTGATCGCCAGGGCCAGGGGCACCAGAATCAGCTTGTTTACAAACGAGCCTTTGGCCACGGCCAGGACCACGGGCAATTCGCGCTTGGCGCGCACGCCCGTAACCTGCTGCGCGTTGAGCGCCAGATCATCACCGAGCACTCCCGCCGTCTGCTTGGCTGCGGTCTTGGTCATCAGCGCCACGTCATCCAGCACCGTAGCGATATCGTCAAGGAGGGTGAGCAAGCTGGCGCCAGCCATAGTGCGCATCTCTAGTCAGAAACGGCCGCCATTATGGCCAATTGTGCGGCGATCGCGCACAAATGCTGTGCTAGATTCACCAACTCCGTCGACACTGCCCGGATGCAGCCACACCCGGCAAGGAATCGTTGCATGCCTGACAACGACAACATCACGGTGCTTTTGCGCCAATGGAGCGGCGGCAATGTAAAAGCCGGCGACACCCTCATGCCGCTGGTTTACGACGAGCTTCAGCGCCTCGCCCGACGTGCCTGGTCGGGTGAAAATGCCGGCCACACCCTGCAGCCGACTGCCCTGGTCCACGAAGCGTTCGCGCAACTGGTCAACGCCCAGGTGGAATGGCAGGATCGGGCCCATTTCTATGCCTTGTGCGCACGCATGATGCGACGCCTGTTGATTAACCATGCCGAATCGCGGCGTGCGGCCAAGCGCGGTGGCGGGGTTGCACCTGAAACGCTCAATGATGCGCTGCCCGCCGCAGACAGCGCGTTTGACGAGATGTTGTCGATTGACCAGGCCTTGAGCCGCCTGGCGGCGTTTGATCAACGCAAGGCTGATCTGATCGAACTGCAGTATTTCGCTGGCCTGAGCTTCCGCGAAATGGCGGAAATTACCGGGCTGTCGTCAAGCACCCTGGACCGCGAACTGCGCCTCGCCCGGGCCTGGTTAAAAACCGCCCTGGGCGCATTCGAATAATGGGCATGTTTCCGCCCCAATCCGGCTATTCAAGAACATGACACCGGAATTCTGGAAACGCGTCGAGGACGCATTCGATCAAGCCGTGAAAATGGACGCCCGGGCGCGCACCAACTGGCTCAACTCGCTGGCCGGGCAGGATGCCACACTGGCCGCGCAGGTCCTGCGCCTGCTCAGCGCAGACAGCCAGGATGATGAACGCCTGCACAGGCCTATCCAGGCCTCGCTGCATGCCTTGGCCAGTGATTTCGATGATCCCTGGCTGGGGCGTCAACTGGGCGCCTACCGCATCATTGCGCGCATCGCCACTGGTGGGATGGGCGCGGTATTTCGGGCCGAACGCACCGATGCCCAGTACGAGCAGAGCGTAGCCATCAAACTGATGGGCTCACATCTGATTGATGCCGACGCGCGCGCCCGCTTCCGCGCCGAACGCCAGATCCTCGCGCGCATGCAGCACCCCTATATCGCCAGAATGTTTGACGGCGGCGAACTGGAGGACGGCGGCCCCTATCTGGTGATGGAATATGTCACCGGGATGCCGATCACCGAGCACTGCAAAGCTCGGACACTCAGCGTGGAGCAACGGCTCAGACTGTTCCAGAAAGTGTGCGCGGCCGTGGCCTATGCCCATCGCAACCTGATTGTTCACCGCGACATCAAGCCGGGCAACATCCTGGTCGATGAACAGGGCGATCCCAAATTGCTGGATTTCGGCATCGCCAAGTTGCTCGGCGACAGCCCCGACAACGCCACCGTCACGGTGCAGCGCATGACCCCGGACTACGCCAGCCCGGAACAGATCACCGGCCAGCCGATCACCACCGTCAGCGATGTCTACGCACTCGGCGTACTGCTGTATGAAATGCTCAGCGGCCAGCGACCATTCCAACTGCAAGGCCTGCGTCCGGCCGAGATGGAGCAGCTGGTGTGCGACACCGCGCCGACCCGCCCGAGCGAGGCCGCGGCGACACACGCCCGCGGCCTGCCGCGCGATCTCGATGCGGTGGTCCTCAAGGCCATGCATCGTGACCCCGAACAACGCTACACCAGCGTGCAAGCACTGAGTGAAGACATCCACCGCCATCTGAACGGCCTGCCGGTGGAGGCGCGCGGTCAGCAATGGCGCTACATCGCCAGCAAGTTCGTGCGCCGCCATGCGCTAGCTGCCGGCAGCGCCGTGCTGGCCACTCTGCTGGCCGGCGCGGCCATGCTCTATCACAACCACAGCATCACCAGTGAACGCGATCAGGCGCGCTTTGAGGCCGAACGGGCCCAAGCCGTAACCGCCTTCCTGATCGACATCTTCAAGCAATCCAATCCTGATGAAACCGACGGCGCGACAGTGACCGCGCGGGAAATCCTCGACACCGGGGTGCAGCAGCTGAAACAGGGTTTGCGCGATCAGCCACGCATCCGTGCAGAGCTCCATCACAGCGTCGGCATGGTCTACAGCCACCTCGGCCAGTACGACCAGGCCCTGCAACAGTTCGCCGAGGTCAGCGCACTGGGAGCAACCCTCAACGACCACCTGCTGCGCGCCCGCGGACTGGCCGGACAAGGCCGCGTGCAGTTCGAGCAGGGGCAACTGGCCGAAGCCCAAAGCAGCCATCAACAGGCCTTGCAAGTGCAGCGGGCGCATCAGCCCGGCGACAGCCCTCAGATTGCTTATGTGCTGAACGATCTGGCCGAAACCATGTTCGCCCAGGGTGACTACGCACACGCCGATGCCTACAACCGCGAAGCGCTGGATATTCTTGAGCGCGCGCCCGCCTCGAGCCGCGAGTACCTGAGCAAGACCCAGCACGACCTCGGTGTCAGCCTGCAAATTCAGGGGCGATTTGACGAGGCCGAACAGTATTTGCGCCTGGCCTTGAACAATGCGCTAGACAGCTTCGGCGAGCGCAACAGCAATACCCTGGCCTTCATGCATGCGCTGGCTGCAATGCTCCACGAGCGCGGACACAACAAGGATGCCGAAGAGCTTTATCTGCGCGTGCTCGTGCTGGAAAAAGACCTGCTGGGCGAGGATTACATCGACGCCGACGCCACCATGACCAACCTGGGCCGCCTGTATTCGGACATGGAACAATTCGAACAGGCCGAGCATTTCCTGCGAGCGGCGGTGGCCCATGTGCACCGCGTGCGTGGCCCGGACCACGCTTACACCGCCTACGACATGATCAATCTGGCCAATCTGCTGCACCAGTTGGAACGTCCACAGGAGGCCTACGATCTGGCCGCCCACGCCCTGGAGATCTACTCCCGTACAGTGCCTGACGATCATCCCTATATCGCCTCGGCCAGCCTGACCTATGCCGGCACCCTGCTCGACCTGGGTCGGCCTTCACTGGCCGAGCAAGCCGCACGCCGCGCCCTCGATATCTGTGAGCAGGCCCTGCCTGAAGGTCACTGGCTGGCCGCCAGTGCGCGCAGCGTACTGGGCGAAGCCCTGTTCCTGCAGAATCAGCCCAAGTCGGCCGAACCCTTGCTGGTTGAAGCCTACCCGATACTGGCCCAAGCGCGCCCCGGCGACCGAGCCACCACCAATGCGCTCAAACGCCTGATTCGCTATTACCAGCAGCGTGGCGACAGCGAGCGCGCGGCGCATTATCTGGCCGAACTGGAAAGCGGCACGTAATCAGCGCGCCAGCAGCCCCCTCAGCCGGACTTCCACACGGTTGAGCAATTTCAGACCACCACGCCCCTCAAGGCCGTAATACACCCATGGCTTGGTCAACTCGCCGGACATCAGCTCGAGGTAATCTTCGGCCACCGGCAGATGATCAAGCCCACGCTGCTTGAACGCCGCGCTTTGCGCAGGGCTCATGATCGAAAACGGATAGTAGCCGCACTGACGCGCCTTCTCGGCAATCTTCAGCGCCAGGGTTTTGGTCTTGCCACGGTAGACCGGAACATTCGGCAACCAGGCACAGACCGGATGAGCCATGAACCCCATCTTGCCGAACTGCGCTTGCGCATGACCGTCATTGATCTTCTCCTTGGGCTCAAAGTGCCAGTGCGCATCATGCAAACGCTTGACCCGAGTGAAGAAAATCGCAGAAAACCCCACCCCCGCACTCTGCTTGGCATTGTGCCGGTAATAGCAGCCAGATTCCTCGTGCCATTGCGTGGTCTGCACATCACGCGCGCGGTTGCTGCCGCGCAGAAACGCCGGGTGCAGAAACGCAGCCTTGGGGTTGTTGGCGAAAAAGGCGTCGATATCGGCGACATCGTCAGCATCGATTTCACGCACCATCTGCATGTCGTCCTGAATGAACAGGACCAGTTCATCGCCACTGAAGTAGTCAATGGCATCTTGCATATTGTTGTACAGGCCACCGAATTTGCCGGCCGTCACCTTGGATTGATCCGGCTGGATGACCGTGTACTTGGCCCTGTGCTTTTCCAGCACATCAAGCGTATGGGCATCATTGCTGTGATCATCAAAAATGATCAGCTGGGCTTGCGGGGCACAGCGCTCAATCGACTGGATGCAGTTGTCCAGATATTGACCACGGTTGTAGGAAAAAAGGCAGATATACATAAAGCTGAACTCTGATTATCAGTCGAGCACTTTGGCGAACGTTGCGACGAACGCCTCAAGACGCCGCTCAAGCTGATCGGCATTGACCTGATGAAACTGCTGATACAGCGACTGTTTGTTTTGTGACAGCCAGACAATACCCTCAGCCAGATCGTCACGGCTACAGCGCGCCGACAACACCCAGTTGAGCCCGTCAGGATCGGGATTGTCACGGTCGTGAGGCACCGGCACCTGTGCGTTGTTGGGCAGAACCGGGGTCAGATAGCCCGTGCTCTTGTGACGGACCCACTCGTTCATCGGCGGGCTGTCTACGCTCAGCACCGGTGTGCCGCAATACAGGCTTTCAAGCAAGGCAAAGCCCAGCCCTTCCCATTTGGATGGGGCTACGGAGAAATCTGCCCGGCGATAGAACTCAAGATTTTTGGAATAGCGTGTATTGCGACAGATGTATTCAAAACGCGTGCCCTTGTAAGGCAGCAGCGGCGTGACATCCATGCCCTTCTGGGTCTTGAAGGTGAAATGGATGTCGTCGTGTTCGGCCAGAACCTTGGCAAACGCATCGATCACAACACGTCCGTTGCGTCTGTCGCCAATACCCAGGCGCCCGGCGTTGAACAGGAAGCGAGTGGGCCCTTGCGCCAGCGCTTTGTGCTCAACCGGCAAGCTCATCACCCACGGATTGACCACCACATTCTGAGCAATGCCGAATTGTCGTTTGAGCAATGCCGCACAGGCGTGTTGCGGACACATGATGCAGTCCACCAACTGCAGCTCAGCAACATTGACGTCGGCAGCGATGATTTCCTGATTCGGTCGCCAGATCGTTTTGATGCCGTGTTCTTTGCAATAACGAAACAGATTCGGCATGAACGTTTCAATCGTCATCACCGTTTGCTGCCTGTGCAACCACTTCAGAAATCGCCGGTCGTCCTGCCAGGTCGAATCGAAGTCCCTCAGGGTCGAACCCGCCCGCACCTTGTACAAACTGGGCGTGTAGTCAGGCAAGTGGCGCTTGAACAGGTCTATGAGAATCCGCGATTCCGTACCCAGGCCACGGTTGTTCAAACAGTTAATCAGGCCAAATGTCTTGTGACCCGACCGTTTGAAAACATCAAACACGAATATTGACCCGATAGTAGGAAGAACAGCCGGAAAACAAAGGGCGTTTCCAGCAGTGCGCACGCGGCGTGACCAGCGGCGCAGCCCTGCCGCCGACGATGAAAAGCAACCTTATAGCGCACCCGATAGGGTGTCAACGGCGTGCGTTTGACGCCCAGAGCACCGCCATATCCGGCCATTTCGCGGTGACATTGCGCCGCCTCGTGGGCAAAAACCCGGGGTATCTCTGCTTCTCCAATCAGGGACGTTCGTATGCGTCGTGAAAACACATACCCGTGGGAGGGAAGCACATGAAAATTCTAGGCCAATCCATAGCGATTGCGATGTTTGGCGCGACGTTGATCGCTTGTGGCGGCGGCGGCGGTGAAACACCAACGCCGGGCACCAGCCCGACACCAACCGCCAGCCCTGGCGGCGGCAACGCAAACAACACATCGGTACAGGACGTGCTGGATGATCTGGGCATAGACACCACCGAGACGGAGCGGGTCGACAACGACGGTGACGCCCTGCCAGAAGGCTACGCCCCGATGGGCAGCGCCACGGCGGTCAACAAGTTTCGCGAAGTGATGCTGCTGGGTGTACCGCTTGAGGATGGCGGCGTGGTCGACAACAGCGCCACCCAGAATCAAATGACGCTGACCAATCTGGTCCCGGGTAACAACAACAGCTACAGCTGGGAGGTGCTCAATGACGAAGCGCTAGGCAACACGGCGTGGCTTGAGCTTGGCCAGCGCCGACACGGCGTGGTCGCCGACATCGATGATGACGGCCTGGATGAAACCATTGTGGTGTTTCAGGACGATGGCGACGTCATGCTGGTGATCCAGCAGGATGCGGCGCAAAGTTATGCACTCAGCGCACCGGTTGCGATCGACAATGGGAGCTACAGCGCCTTGTTTGTCGGCGCCGGGGACTTTGACGGCGATGGCGACGCCGATCTGGCTCTGGGTCTGATCGAGTCCAACGGCGACGCGGTGGTCAAGATGCTGGAAAACGACCACACGTCGTTCAGCTTCAATGGTCTGTCGCTGTCGCTGCCCAAGACCACCTACGGCATCGCCCACATGGTGCTTGAAGCCGGCAATCTGGACTATGACCGCGCCCAGGAGCTGGCGATTGTGATCAATGCCGGCAACCTCACATCAACCAACAATTCTTTATCCAACGCCGAGCACCGCTATTACATTCTGGATGATGCCGGGACCCAGTTCAGCAGCCTGAAAACCGGACAGATCGAATATGACAACGGCAGCGGCATGCAGCGCGCCGTGTTCGGCAACCTGGCGCTGGGCGATGTTGATGGCGACAGCCTGGATGAGGTGGTGCTGGCAGGTCTCAACCAGATTGGCGGGGTCAACAGCTCGGCTCCCGTCAGCAGCTTCCGCCATGCCATTCAGGTGCTCGACGATGCCAAGCAGGATCTGGTTGTTGTGGCCCAAGGATCCGCAGCTGCATTGCTTGACGAGGCGGAGCTGCCGCCCTCCGGCGAAAGTTACAACGAAGGCTCCGGCACCCAGCAGGCGATCAACTATGTCGCGCTCGTCACCGCCGATGTCGACGGCGATGGTGCGGCCGAGTTTCTGGTCAATCAGCGCCTGTTCCAGTCACTGCGCAGCGCACCCAATACCCTGGCTTTATACGATGATGACGGCGATTCCGACAACGGCCCGGCGACCATCCCTTCGCTGTACTGGTATGGCTATGACCGCCAGGACAGCTTCAACTTCAACTGGCGCTCGGTCGCTGTGGCCGCTGGTGATGTCACCCTGGATGGGCGTGACAACATCGTGATCTACAGCCAGCGCGAGGCCGGCACCACCAACGAGTATCAGGCCCTGATGGTATGGGGCCACGATCAGGTCAATGGCTGGAGCCTGATCAAGGAGATCAAGACCGACAAGCGCGCCAGTACCGGAGGATCGCCCAACTACCACCCGCAGGTGCTGCTGCCGGACAGCGAACTGGATGACGGCACCGTGGCCATCAAATACAGCGACGGCAGCCACCAATTGGTGTTTACCCAGCCACTGTTGATTGCGGCCTTGGCCGGTGCGCCCTGCGCCGACGATCTGGGCCAGGATTTGGGCGAATCCTGCCGCACGGCGTTCGGTCAGGCGGTCAGTTCGGGCACCACCAGCACGCAAAGCACCTCGGTCACTGGGCGACTGTTTGCAGGTTTTGGGGTGGGCGCACCGGTGAGCAACAACTCTCTTGAAGTGACCGCGAGCATTTCCAAGAGCATCAACCGCTGGACCAATACCGCCTATTCGCTGCGCACCTCGCTGGTGTATGAAACCGGCTCAATGGAGGATTCGGTGATTCTCACGGTCATGCCCATCGATGTGTACACCTATACGGTGCTCAATCATCCCGATCCCAAGCTGGTGGGCGAGGAGGTCAACATCAACCTGCCGCGCGAACCGATCACCACGCTGGTCACCCTGGACTACTACAACCAGATCGTGGATGAAGAGTCGCTGCGCATAGGCAGTGACGTGTTTGCCCACAGTCGTGGCGAACCATCCAGTTATCCCAGCCGGGCCGACAAAAGCACCCTGCTCAATCGCTATACCGGCCTGCAATCGACCGAAGCCTCGGTCGGTCAGGGCGGCGGGCAAACCACTGCGACCATTGAGGAATTCATTTCGACCTCAACCGGAGTGGACTACCAGACCGCCTGGTCGCTGGATGTGCGTGCAACCGGTGGCGCCGGAGCCTACGTCGTTGGTGGCTTCTCAGTGGGCGCGGGTAGCGGCACGGCGCTGGAAACCACCCACGGCAATGAAACCATCTATCAGGGGGCGGTCGGCAACATCTCTCAGGCCGCATTCGATGCCGGCGAGGACTACAACTGGGGCCTGTTCGCCTACATCTACGATGGACACAACTCCGGACAGAGCTTTGAGGTTCTGAACTACTGGGTCGAAGACTGACAAGGCGGGAGCGGCCGGCCCTGGCCGGTCGCTCCTGTAGGCCTCAGGCCGCTTTGCCGAGGTCGAGGAATTTTTCCAGATAATCCATTTGGTCGGTCATCACATGGCGGCCCGACAGGACCAGCATTTCCGCCACATTGGGCGCATAGGGGACCGCCAGCAATGGCATGGCCGCAGCCTCCGGCGTACGACAACCTTTTTTCTGATTACATGGCCGGCACGACGACACCACGTTTTCCCAGCAGTGGTGACCACGCTGAGCACGCGGCTTGACATGATCCATGGTCATGCTTGATTCCGACAGATGGGTGCCGCAGTACAGGCACAAACCACGATCGCGGGCATACAGCCGCCGCCGGGTCAGTGCGAATGTGCCGCCACTTTCCCAAATTCGGGAGCGATCATTGACCGCAATAATCGATGACATGTTGAACAGGGTCTGCTGCCCGGTGGCCCGGTTGATACCGCCACGGATTACGATTTCCTGCTCGCCGGCCTCCCACAGCACCTTGCCGTCCATATACAGACACACCGCGCGCTGCCAATCAATCCAGGCCACCGGAAGGCCGCCCGCACTGAGCTTGAGAAGTTTAGGAATCGCACCAGTCATGGCTTCGTGTCACGCCGCAGCAGTCAAACACGATAAGCATAATGGCTTGATTTTGTGACCGTTTCAATACGCGGCCGAGAGCGCCCCCGCGCCTGTCAATACGCGCGGCCACATCCACGGGTCACTGGCTGAGGTCTCAGCCGGCCCGTTGTTCGAGAATCTCGACCGCCGGCAAGGTCTTGCCTTCCATGAATTCAAGGAAAGCACCGCCACCCGTTGAGATGTACGAAACCTTGTCCTTGATGGCGTACTTGTCGATTGCAGCCAGGGTATCGCCACCGCCGGCAATCGAGAACGCGGTGCTTTCGGCAATCGCTTTGGACAGCGCTTCGGTGCCGCCAGCAAACTGCTCGATCTCGAACACGCCAAGCGGACCGTTCCACACGATGGTGCCTGCACCATCCAGGGCAGCGGCCAGAATTTCGCGCGTTTTCGGCCCCACGTCGAGAATCATCTCGTCGTCTTCGACTTCGTCCACCGGGCGAATTTCCGGATGGGCTTCCGGGGAAAATTCCGTCGCCGCAACCACATCAACCGGCAAAGGAATATCCGCACCACGGCTTTCCATCACCCGCATCACGTGCTTGGCTGCACTGACCAGATCCGGCTCGTACAGGGATTTGCCAACCTTGTGGCCTGCTGCGGCCAGGAAGGTGTTGGCAATACCACCGCCGAGAATCAGTCGATCGGCCACCTGAGCCAGATTCTCCAGAAGCTCCAGCTTGGTCGAAACCTTGGAGCCACCCACAATCACCGCCAGCGGGCGCTTGGGGGCTTTGAGCGCAGCGCCCAATGCTTCCAGTTCGGCTGCAAGCAACGGACCGGCGCAGGCAATCGGCGCAAAGCGGGCGACGCCATGCGTCGAGGCCTGGGCCCGATGGGCCGTACCGAATGCATCCATGACGTAGACATCGCACAGCGCGGCCAGATCACGCGAAAGCTGCTCGTCGTTGGCTTTTTCGCCTTTCTCGAAGCGCACGTTCTCCAGCATGACCAACTGGCCCGGCGCCACCTCCACGCCCTGACGCCAATTCTTGATCAGCGGAACCTCCTGGCCGAGCAGCGTGCTCAGATGCGCGGCCACCGGTGCCAGCGAATGTTCTTCGCTGACCACACCTTCCTTGGGCCGCCCCAGATGCGATGCGACCATGACCGCCGCGCCGGCATCCAGCGCTTTTTTCAAGGTTGGCAGCGAGGCCAGGATGCGGGCATCAGAACTGACTTTGCCATTGGCAATCGGCACGTTGAGATCCTGTCGGATCAGCACGCGCTTGCCGGCGAGGTCCTGGTCATTCATGCGCAGTATGGGCATGGTTTTCACGCTTTTCGGTTGGCCTGCTCGGCTTGCAGGACTTTGATCATGCTGGCGAGTTTTTCGAACAAGTGCGGTATGCGCTGATCGATATCCGCATCGGGCGGTGCAAACTCCAGACGGTAGGCGATGGCCAACTGGGTTTCGACCTGGGCCAGGGCACCGCGCGCCGCATCGACGTAGGTGACCAGGCCACCACGCGTCATGCGCGCCGAGCCTTCTGCCAACAGCGAAGGCACGGATGTAATGCTACGGCGCAAATCGGCCGCCAGACCGTTGCGCTCGGTAGGGGGAAACTGATCGGTCAGTCGATACACCGCCGTCACCAGTTCCATTGCCTCTTTCCAGGCGGCGAAATCATGGTGACGGCGTTTTTCCCCCATGCTGTCGCTGGCCTTAGCCAGCCACCACGCGGGCCATTTCCAGGCACTTGTTGGAGTAGCCCCATTCGTTGTCGTACCAGCTCACGACCTTGACGAAGGTTTCGTCGAGCTGAATACCGGCATCGGCATCAAACACCGAGGTGCGCACTTCACCGCGGAAATCCGTGGCGACAACCTTGTCTTCGGTGTAACCCAGCACGCCGGCCAGCGCGCCTTCGCTCTGGGCCTTCATTTCGGCGCAGATTTCTTCGTAGCTGGCATTGCCTTCCAGTTCGACGGTCAGGTCAACCACCGACACATCCGAAGTCGGCACGCGGAACGACATACCGGTGAGCTTCTTGTTCAGCTCCGGAATCACCACGCCAACGGCCTTGGCCGCGCCGGTCGATGAAGGAATGATGTTTTCCAGGATGCCGCGGCCGCCGCGCCAGTCTTTCTGACTCGGACCGTCAACCGTTTTCTGGGTTGCCGTGGCAGCGTGCACGGTGGTCATCAGACCGCGCTTGATGCCCCAACGATCGTTCAGCACCTTGGCCACAGGGGCCAGACAGTTGGTGGTGCACGAGGCGTTGGAGATGATCGCTTCGCCGTTGTAGCTCTTGTGGTTCACGCCATAGACAAACATCGGCGTGCCGTCCTTGGAAGGTGCCGACATGATGACTTTCTTGGCACCCGCTTCGAGATGCTTGCCCGCGGTGTCAGCGGCCAGGAACAGACCGGTGGATTCGATCACCACCTCGGCACCAATTTCATCCCATTTCAG
>JBFKEC010000083.1:0-12142 GCA_041619315.1 Oceanococcus sp.
CATCAGCGTGCGTTATCCGGATGGCCCGCGCGATTGCGAGGCGGTGGCGGTTGATGGGGACGAGGGCTATATCTATTTGCTCAGCAAGCGCGATCCCTATCCGCGCCTGTACCGCGTGCCTCTTTATCCGTCCGGCAATGGCGTGCAGCTGGCCGAGTTCGTTGGAGACATTACCAGCCTGCCCATGCCGGCATCGGGCGAACTGGCGGCAGTGGGCGAGATCACCAATGTCTCGCCCACCGCGATGGACTTTAGTGCCGATGGCGGCGCCGCGCTGATCGTGACCCTGGAGCACAGCTATCGCTATCAGCGCAGCGCAGGACAAAGCTGGTTTGAGGCCCTCAATCAAGCACCTCAGCAGCTTGAGGTGCCGGACTACCCGCAGATCGAGGCGGGCACCTTCAATCGCGACGGGCATGGCGTGCTGATCGGCAGCGAGGGCAGTCCCGCTGCCCTGTATGCCACTGCTGACTAGTTGCTAACTGGCCATGGTGGAATATTGCGCTTGGGTTCAATCGCCATGCCGTTGCCAGGACTCAGGCGTGGCAGTTCGCTCGGCGGATGTGCCCCACCTTCGACAATAAACAGTTCAAGCGCATCAAAGTAGGCGTCACCTTCGGTGCCGTCCTGACGCAGGCCGGTGAGCTCAACCACAGCGACAGCGGCCTCGGGTGGCATGGCTATGGATGTGGTCTGTTGTTGCCACACACCGGTCTGGTTGATCAGAGGCTTGGCGTGGGCAATTGCATCGCCGCTGGCATCAAGAATCTGCAAGCGCACAGTCGGCACGTCCCATTTGCTGGCATTGCGCAGTTGCGCGCGCAGCACCAGCAGGCTGTTGGCTGGCAGCTTTGCGCTGTCCAGTGAGACCGTCTGCCGGGCCACGCTGTAATTGAACGCATCGCCAGTTTCCTGCGTATTGACGCAGCCGCCCAGAACAAACCAGTGCAGTCCTTCCGGAGGCAGCACGCTGGCGCACAGTGCTGGTGGCGCGCGCAGTAACGCCGGCAAGGCGCTCAGGCTGTTGAGCGACTCCAGCGAACCCTGCACGCGGTCCCAGCCCTGCGTGCCACTTTCAGCGTTGCCGTTGATGAGCAGATTGGGGCCACGCGCACCCGCTTGTATGGCAAAGCAGGTGTCGTCGGAGAATGCGGACCAGGCCCAGTGCTGGTCGCGAAAACGCACGCGCCAGCAGTAGGCTCCATCGGCCAGATAAGCAACGCGCCAGGCGTCCACGCTGATGTCCTGATTGAGGTTGCGGCGAAACCAGTCATTGCGCGTACGCGTTTCATTGCCCCACACATCGACCAGAGCCTGAGCATAGTCCTGTGAGGCGCGGCGCAGCTGCCAGTGCGCCTCGAGTAGCGCATCGCCATCAGGGTCGCTGTAGCGCGCCCGCAGCAACACATCGGCGCGCCCTTGCGCGGTCACAGGGCTGAGCGCTTGGGGTTGATCTGGCGGGGTGTTGTCGCCGCCGATGGTCAGGTGGTCACGGTCGGAGCTGGCCTCAAAGGCATCGGGATAATCGCTATGGTCATCGCCACCGGTACGCCGTGCGCTGGAGATCTGCGGTGCGCCGCGGGTGCTGAATTCGAGTATGGAATAGCCGTATTCGTCCCAGGTGCTTTCGAATTCGTCGTAGTCGGCCTGGGCGTAGTCGCCCCAGTCGTCAATGCGGCCACCGGCTGATGCCGCATTCATCCACAGATGGCTGACATCGCGCGACTGGCCGCGGCTGTAGCCGTGGGTATGGCCGAACAAATGGCCACTAACGATGCCGGTGTCGGTGGTGAATTGTTCCAGCTGTTGCACAAAGTGGCACACCTGCAGGCTTTCGCCGGGAATCCACAGTTCTGATTTGCACGGGGCATGAATGCCGACAAACAAATAGTCGATGTTGCCATTGTCGCGCGCATCGGCCAGTTCACTGCGCACAAACAATTCCTGCTCGATCAACTGTTGAGCGCCGCTCGCAACGGTGAGATTGGACTGCAGGCCGAGGAAGCGGAAGTTGAGGTAATCGAGGCGGTACCACTCCTCGGCATGATTCAAGGATGCATTGGCGGGCGGTGCGGCGTAGTACAGATAGTTGCTCAATGCATAGTCGTGGTTACCGATGATCATGAGCTGCGGCAGATAACGAAACAGGCTGTCGCCGACGGCAAAATACTCCTTGCGCCATTGCTCGATATTGTCACCGTCGTCGACCATGTCGCCGGTGATGATGATGCCGGCAAAGCGTTCCACGCATTTGAGTACATCGCCGTCGCAGTCGCGTTGAATCACGCCGTGTTCGAACACCCGGGTCAGCCAGTCGGGATTGTTGCCCTGGATGTCTGAAATCACGATGAAGCGTCCGCGCGCGACGTCATCATCCTTGGCCGGCCAGGTCTTGAAGCGCATGGGCGATGTGGTGCCGGCCGCCGTGGTCACGCGGTACTGGTAGGTCGTATTCGACTTCAGGCCGTTCAAATGGGCGCTGTAAACCGCTTGGCCAAGGTCGCTGCCGGCATCAAGATTCAGGCGGTTTATGGACTCGCGCGCAGCCTGTGCGGTGAGCCACTCCTGGCTGCCGAGTGTGCGGTATTCAACCGCCATGCTCGGGCCTATAGCGCTGTCGGCCGGCTCGAACATCACGGTCATGTGCTCAGGGCCGGGGTTCTGCAGGTAGGGATTGACCAAAAAACCCTGCAGTGGCGGCACGCTGAGGGTAGGCGCTGGGCTGCTCTCATCGGTCGCCGTGAGTGCGCCCAGCGCTTGCTGACGCCCGCCCTGACATGCGCATAAAAGCGTCAGCAGAAGAATCCAGACCCATCGCAGCATGTCACTACCTCCGGCAAAAATGCGCCGCATGATCAGCGGTCTGCATAACAGCTTGATGACAATGTGCTGAGGCTGGAGCGAAAGGCTGAAGCGCCAGGCGTGGCCGCCTGTGCGTTGTCACCAAACCGTAAGCTGAGAACCTGATACTTGGGGGTTCGTCGTTCCAATGTACACCCCATGAAAATCAATCTCTGCGCGGCCGCGCTGGCCGCCTGTTGTCCGTTGAACGCTGTTGCTCAGACCTCCGAAGCGCTGGGAGCACAGCTCAATATCGCCCATCGTGGTGCGTCAGCGTATGCGCCCGAGCACACGTTCTACGCCTACGATCTGGCCATGGAGATGGATGTCGACATGCTCGAATGCGACTTGTTTCTGAGCCGCGATGAGGTGCCGGTGTGCATCCATGACACCACCGTTGACCGCACCTCGGATGGTACTGGTCGAGTCGAGGATTTCACTCTTGAAGAACTGCGTGAGCTGGATTTCGGCGGCTGGTTTGATCCGGCATTTGCCGGTGCCAGCATCGTGCCGTTTGAAGAGCAACTGGATTGCTATCTGCATCACAATCCGCGTACCCGCTTTCATGTCGAGACCAAGGATTCAGCCGGTGGTCGGGCCGAGCAGGTGCTGGTCGATGTGTTGCAGCGCAAGGGTCTGATTGACACCGGCGATGTACAGAATTCGACGATTCTCATGCAGAGTTTTGATGCGGCCAGCCTGGAGCGCATCAAGTCGCTGGCGCCAACACTGCCAACCGCTTTTTTGTTCGCCGTGCCGGCTGGGTTGTCGCCACTGCTGTGGTATTTGAGCGGTGCCGGGCCGGACTACATTGATGCGTTTGCCCCCAACGTTGCCTTGCTTCAGGCCGATCCCCTGAGCGTCGCCCGCTTTCATGCTGCAGGCCATCACGTTCACACCTGGACGGTGAATGACCGTGACACCATGGACAGCATGCTGGAACTGGGTGTAGATGGCATATTCACCAACAACCCGGATGTGCTGCGCAGTGCGATAGATGCGCGCGGCAGCGGAACCACGGCGGAATATCGCGGCAACCCGACTGAATTCGCGCGCGGCTGCCCGGGCATCGCGGGGCGTGTGACCAGCAATATGGGGCCAGGTGATACCTGGGCGCCATCGCCGGATGGCCGCGGCGTGGTGCTGGTTGCCGCAGTGGATGCGCCAACACCTGAGGATGATCTGACCGGTGCGAGCGAGGATGAAGCGCTGGAGGGTCAAAGCGCCACCACATTGCGCGGTGGCGCCTTGGAGATGATGACCTTGCTGCTGGCGCTGTTGTTGCGCCGGCGGCGTGTCAGGAAGGGTTGAATTCGCCAGCTGGGGCCGGCTCTGCCGTTCGGCTGCCCTGGGTGGCGCTGAGCGCCAGGCCATGGTGCGTCACCGGGTCGATCTGATCCTGGTGGCGCGGCACCAGTGATGCTGCGCTCTGTTCGCTGGAGAAGCAGACCATCTGCTGGCCGAGCACATCAGGCGAACCCTCGCTGAGTTTGTCCTGCCACCAGAATTCGAACACGGCCTGATCTTCGCTGAGATGAACCACGCCGTAGCCATGGTCGACCCATTCGATGAACTGGGTGGCCTTGTTGGCGCTGATCGCAGCCAGTTCCAGGGCGCGCGCGCCGAGCACCTGATCGACCACGGTGGTCAGCGGGTTGGCGTTGGCGATGATCTCGTCGGCCCCACCACGGCCCATGGAGCTGGGAGCAAATTCCACCCCGACCGAGTCGGCCCGGTTGTTGAGCAAGGCCAAGTTGTTGGTGCCGGCGCGCTGAAACCCAGCCAGCTGATTCAGCGCCGTCGAACCGCCGCGCAGATTGGGTACAGGCAACGCTGACTGATAGCGGGTCAGCACGCTGTTGTCTTCGACCAGGTCAGCCGCCCAGCTGCCATGGGCATCGCCGCTGAGGACGATATTGTTGCGTATGCGCTCACCACTGTTGTTGGCGCCGCGCAGGAACTCGAACAGGGCCGCGCGTTCCTGAGCGAAATCCGACCAGCGCGATACTCCCAATGGATCGGTGCCGCCGAAGCCGGGCACCAGAGCCGGCACGGTCAAGGGCGCAATCCAGGCCTGATTGAGAATCAGGCGCCAGGTTTTGCCGGCCTGTTGCGACGCCAGCATGCCCTGGGTCAGCCATTCAAACTGCTGGCGTGAGAACAGACTGTCGCCATCGGCCAGATGGCTGTTGTCAGCCGGCATGTCGTCGCGCAGATGAATCTGCGTATCCACGCAGAACAGATCGGCCAGCGGCCCGAAATCCAGCTTGCGCCAGAGCAGGCGATAGTCCTCGGGCTGCGGGTAGCGGCCATCCTCGATCAGCAGGAACTCACCGGAGCCATCGCCCCGTGGTGGACGTGTCGGCGTCCATTCATAGAAGGCGCGACACACATCATCCAGCGTGGTGGTGTTTTGCTCGGCCAGATCCGGGCCATCCAGCTCGTTGCCGTAGCCGGTGGAGATGTCATGGTTGTCCCACACGATGCTCCACGGGTGTTGCTGGTGCGCGCGGACCAGATTGGGGTCAGAGCGGTACAGGGCATAGCGGCGCCGGCACTCTGCAAGACTGGTCCAGTCACGATCATCCACGCGACTGGTGTCGACCGCGCCATAACGGCTGCGCACGGCTTCATCCTGATCGACGAAGTCATAGATGTAATCGCCGCAATGCACGACCAGATCGAGGTCATTGCGGTCAGCGATATGGCCATAGCCACTCCAGTACGAAGACCAGTAGCTGGAGCACGCCACCACAGCCAGGCGCAATTCGCTGACCTGGGATCGCGGCGCGGTGCGGGTGCGCCCGGTGAGCGAGGTGCTGCCCAGGGCGGCGAAGCGATAGTAGTAGGTGGTGGCGGCGCTCAGCCCGGTGACATCGACTTTGACGGTCCAGTCACGTGCCACCGATGTGGTTTGCTGACCACTGGCAACGACACGTTGCATATGCGGGTCTTCGGCCACGAACCAGTCGACGGCGATGTGCTCGGCAGATGGCGCGGCTTCAGTGATGCGGGTCCAGATAATGACCCGATCAGCCATGGGGTCGCCGCTGGCGACGCCATGGGCAAAGGGCAGGGCCATGGCCACCGGATAGTCGAAGGCGCCGTCACTCGGTGTCGGTGTCGGTGTTGGGTTGGTGTTGGCGTTGCGGGTGTCATCAAGGCAAGCGCTCAATGCCCCGGGGGCGCTGGCTGCGCCCAGAATCTTGATCATCTCTCGCCGGGTTGGTGGCATGCTCAGTTCCTCTCTTGTTGGCGGCGCAGAAACGCTTCCAGGCCGGCCAGATCATCTGTATTGATGTGGTCTACGCCCAGATCATAGAGCACCTGCCACAGCGCATCGCGCGCTGGGCCGGGTTCATCCGGAGTGTTCCAGAAGCGTATGCGATAGCCGCCAGCCTTCGCGCTGTGCATGATTTTTTGCAGCGCATTGCGTTCTTCGTGCGGCATGGTGCCATTGCCGTCCCAGCTGAAATGCTGGGCCCAGTTGTCACTGATCAGCGGCACAAGATTGACGTCCGGCGGTGATGCAAGGTCACTCAGCCTGCCATCGATAAAGGCCAGGCGTCGGGCAGTCGCAGCCAGGGTGTCAGTCGGGCGATTGCCCGAAATCACCACGGTTACAAGGCCCGGGGATATCTGGCCATCCTGGTACACCGTAAGGATGTCTGCATAGGGTTCCAGGGCCTGTGCCAGGGCATTCCATGTGGATTCGGCCTCGGTTTTGAAATCAATAAGCAGTTGTACCGGGCGATCCTGGCCGGGCTGCACCTGACCCAGCGTGTCGACCCGCTGACGCAGCGGCTCAAGGTACAGCGCGGTCAGTGTTCGTGCCGGGCGTATGTCCTGTGGGTCGTGCGCCACATACAGGGTGTCGCCAAGCAGTGGCAAGACGTACACGTCAGCTTCCACGCTCATGAAGCCGTGCCCAAGTGCGTCCAGCAAAGGTTGTTGATGGAGGTAGTCGTTGTGTGCATGAGCGGCATTCAGCGGCGCCTGCAGGCTGGATGGTTGCAGTGCGGGCAGGTCGCGACCGCCACAGGCCAGCAGTAGCAAGGGCAAGGCCAACAGGGTGGGGCGCAGGCTCATTGTTCGACGTGATCAGGAAAAACACAGCAGTGTGCACGGCATTGATGAAAGCATGGTGACAGCGAGGCCCTGTCATAAAAGCTTCAATTGCCTGTCACCGGCGCGACGCAGTGGCAGCAAAAAATTGCCGTTTGCGAGCGCGCTATGCGTGCCCATCAAAGTGCATGACAGGGAGTGAAGCATGAGTACGATTTGGCGTTCAGGGTTAGTGACCCTGGCCGTAGCTGGCGTGACGCTGGCCGGTTGTAGTGGAAGCAATGTTGCAGAATTTCCGCGGGTAACAGCGTCTCCGACGGAAAACCCGCAACCGTCGGCGAATCCGCAGCCAACGGCGACCCCCACCGCAACCCCGGCAGAGCAATCCTTCAAGCTTCAACTGCTGCACTTTGCGGATGTCGACGGTCCAGGCGGCGCCGATGATGTGCGTGGGTTCTCTGCGCTGGTTGACGGCTTTCGGCGTGAAATGCCCGACAACACGCTGGTCCTGAGCTCCGGCGACAACTGGATTCCGGGGCCGGAATACTTCGCTGCGGAAGATGCCAGCCTGGACAGCGTGCTTGGCGGTGATGAGGCCGCAGGCATCGGTCGGGCGCATATCGCCTGGCTTAACGCGCTGGGGGTGCAGGCCTCGGTAGTCGGCAATCATGAGCTTGACCAGGCGCCTGCAGCGTTTGCTTCGATCATTGCGCCGGCAGGCAACTGGCCGGGTGCCCAGTTTCCCTACCTTTCGTCCACCATCGATTTTTCCAGCGACAGTGCGACCGCTGGTCTGATGGTTGCGGATGCTCGCCCGGCGCAGGCTGGCAGCGTTACTGGCAGCGTGACGATCACGGTCAATGGTGAAACCATCGGGATCGTTGGTGCCTCGACCCCGACCTTGCCGGCGATCACCAGTGTGGGTGATCTGGATGTACAACCAGCGGACAGCAGTGATGTGTCAGCTCTGGCGGCGATCATCCAGGCTCATGTCGATGATTTGCTCGATCAGAATGTGGACAAGATCATCGTGCTTGCGCACATGCAGCAAATCGCCGTCGAAAAGACCCTGGCGGGCCTGCTCAGTGGCGTCGATATCATTGTCGCCGGTGGCTCGAACACGATTCTGGCCGACAGCAATGACAGTTTGCGCAGTGGTGATAGCGCGGTCGACAGCTATCCCTTGCAATTGAACTCGGCCAGCGCTGAGCCGGTGCTGGTGGTCAACACCAATGGTGATTTCACCTACCTGGGGCGGCTGGTTGTCGAGTTTGATGAGGCCGGTGTGATCAAGCCCGAAACGCTGGACCCAGCCCTCAATGGTGCCTGGCGCAGCGATCAGTTGCCGCAGACCAGCTTCCAGTCGCTGGCTGCTGTCGAGGCGATTACTGAACCGCTGGAGGCGGTGCTGCAGGCCAAGGACGGCAATGTGTTTGGCCTGACCAGTGTGTTTCTGGAAGGCCGCCGTGGCAATGTGCGCAGTGAAGAAACCAATCTGGGCAATCTCACCGCCGACGCCAACCTGTGGTACGCCCGGCATAGTGATGATGCAGTGCTGATTTCGCTCAAGAACGGTGGTGGTATCCGCGCGGAAATTGGCCAGGTTCTGCAGCCGCCGGGGACCAGTGATCCCGCTGACGTGCAATACCTGCCACCTCAGGCCAATGTCTCCTCAGGCAAGCCGCAAGGTGGGGTTTCGCAGCTCGATCTGGAAACCGCATTGCGCTTCAACAATGGATTGGTCACCTTGAGTGTGACCGGCGCGGAACTGGCCGACATCATCGAGCATGCGGTGTCCGGGGCCGATGCGGGCGCCACGCCTGGTAGCTTCCCGCAGGTGGGTGGGGTGCGCTTCAGCTTTGACCCTTCTCAGCCTGCACGTGCTGCCGGCGACACCAATCAGGGTGCGGCCATGGTGCCCAGCCGGGTGCGCAATCTTGCCGTGGTTGATGATTCCGGTGCAGTGATCGCACAGATCATCGTCGATGGCGCTCTGCAAAACGATGCGGCCAATCAAAGTTTCCGTGTGGTCACGCTGAACTTTATTGCACAGAACTGCATTGCCGATGCCACCGCCAGTTGTGGTGATGGCTATCCGTACAAGGGGCTGGTAGCGCCCAACCTGATAGATCTGAGCGATGCCGGAACAGACCCCGGCGCGACCGATTTCTCGTCCACTGGTGGGGAGCAGGACGCACTGGCGGAGTACATGATGGCGTTCTTCGCCGAGGTGCCCTATGACCTGGCGGAAACCGCCCCGGACGATGATCTGCGCATTCAGAATCTTGACAGCGTGGCGGCGGACAGCGTGCACGCGCTTCCAAGCAAGGGCGGGCTGGAGTTGCTCAGCACTTACCGGAATCCGGGCGCCGGTTTCGATGAAGGGGCGGCGGAAATCGTGGCCTTCCATGGCCCCAGCAAACGCCTGTTTGTGATCAATGCCGAGGCCGGCCAGATTGATGTGCTGGATATCAGCAATCCGGCAGCACCGGCGCTGGCCACCACCCTGGATCCGGTGACGGATGTGGGTGGCGCTGCGGCTGGCGTTAACAGCGTTGCCGTGGGCGGTGACCTGATTGCGGCTGCGGTGGAGTTCGATCCGGCCACGGCCATTGGACATATTGCGTTCTACAGTGCGAGTGATCTGAGTTTCATCGCCAGCTACCCCGCCGGTGCGCTGCCCGATGCCGTGACCTTTGCGCCGGATGGCATGACCGCACTGGTGGCCAATGAAGGCGAGCCGCCGGCCGATCCGCTCGACGATGCATTGCGCGATTTTGCCAACGATGTGCCGGGCAGTGTCAGCATCGTGGATCTGTCCAATGGCGCTGCGGCGGCCAGCGTCACCACGCTGGATTTCAGCGACTTCAATGCGGGCGGTTCACGCCAGAGCGAGCTGCCGGAAGCCGTGCGTATTGAACCGTCGGCAACCTCGGTAGCCAACGACATCGAACCGGAGTACATCGCCGTCAGTGAAGACAGCAGCACGGCGTTTGTTTCGCTGCAGGAAAACAACGCCATCGCGGTGATTGACATCGCCAGCGCCACGATCACGCGCATCATTGCGCTGGGCCTGAAAGATCACGGGCTGATGGTCAACGCACTGGATGCCAGCGATGATGATGAGGTGCTGATCGAGCCCGAGCCAGGCGTGTTCGGGCTGCACATGCCCGATGGCATTGCCACCTACACCAGCAACGGCACCGATTACGTGCTGACCGCCAATGAGGGCGATTCACGCGATGACGTGGACGAGTGCGGCTATGACGATTTCGCCAATCTGGATGCGCGGCTGGCCGGTCGTGCTGATGATGTGGATCTGGGGCGTCTGGATTTCATCTGCAATCAGCAGCGCGACAGTGATGGCGATGGCGACATCGACCAGCTGGTGTCCTTCGGCGCGCGTTCGTTCTCGGTGGTCTCGAACGAGGGTGTGATCGCCGACAGCGGCGATGACTTCGAGCGCATTACCGCGCACCTGGATCTGATCGAGGGCCGTGTGGTGTTCAATGCCAGCAATGACAACAACACCCGGCAGAACCGCAGTGACAACAAGGGGCCGGAACCGGAAACCGTTGTTGCCGCCCGGGTCGGTGAGCGCGTGTATGCGTTTATCGGCCTGGAGCGGACCGGTGGGATCATGCTGTATGACGTGACCAATCCGCGTTTGCCGCGCTTCATGGCCTACGTCAACAACCGCGATTTCACGCAGGATCCGGAAACCGGCATGCCCGGTGATCTTGGGCCGGAGGGGATCGTGTTCATTCCAGCCGCCAGCAGCCCCAATGGCATGGACCTGCTAGCCGTTGGCAACGAGATTACCGGCACCACTACGCTCTATCACGTCACCTTTGATTAAGCGTTAAGCGCGTACTCAGCCCCCGTCACCAGCCGGTGACGGGGGCTTTTTTGTGCGGCAATAAGGCGCTGAGGGGCTAGTTGCGTGAAGGGAAAGTGCCGGTGATGGCAATGATGCATCTGACGCTCAGTGACGGCTGCATATTGGTGAAGGACTGGCCGTTGCCGGTGCTGGTCATGCCATCTGTGGCCATATTCTGCTTGTTCGTCGCCCCGGATTTGTAGCTCGCAACCTTGGGCGCACCTTGCAGGGGCAGGGCTTGCGGGATTGCGGGCAGGGCGCCTGTGGGGTCGGTGGTGGTGGCTTCTTCTGTGGTGGCACGAAGCGTATGGGTATGAGCCGGCAGCTGGTTGGTGGTCAGCTGTGTTTGTGCATTGCCGACTTTCTGGCCCTGGATATAGGTCGGCAGGCCAGGGCCTGAGCCGGGGTGTAACGGGATTCTGCCGCGCATGTCTGGCAGCGCGAACGTGGTGCGCCCGTCACCGCCGTAGATGGTTCCCAGCAGGCTGAACAAAGCGCTGTACTGCGCAATGGGCAGCAATTGACCGTCACAGGAAGCCCAGCCGCGTGGTGTGAAGTTGAACGCGACAAATGCGATTTGTCCCAGGAATGGATCGCTGGCCTGGGCCTGGGCTGGGGATGTGGTAGCGGCAAGTGCGATGACGCTGGCTGCAGCTATGGATGCAGCGCGCGCGCGAGCCTTGCGGATCAGTGCGACGGGTGAGGGGCTTGGGTATCTGTTCATCGGAGAGCTCTTAGTTCGCACAGACAACATAGGGGGTCACGGTTAGCAGCGCGCCTTGATCGAGATCAACAAGTACGGCGGCACTGACGCTCCAGGTGTCCAGCGCGCTGGGATAGGACGCGGTGACGGCTGCACGCCCGGCCTGATCAATCGCTGAGGTGGCATCCTGGACTGTCGTTGCGGCTCCGCCACCGAGGGCTTTTTGGCCTGTCGGACACTGCGCTGATGCGCTCACCACAGTACCTGCGCTGGCATTGCTTGCTGACGTGCTGGCGGTGCCGGCGACATGGGCAACTGAGGTGATTCCGGCCGGGCCGGGAGGACCTGGAGGTCCTATCGGGCCAGTGTCACCTTTGGCACCGCCTGGGCCTTGTGCGCCGGTCGCTCCTTTGGCGCCGGTTGCTCCGGTATCGCCTTTGGCACCTGCGGGGCCCTGGCTACCCGGTTCGCCCCTGGGTCCTTGCGGGCCGGTTGCGCCCGTCGCTCCGGTCGTGCCGGTCGCACCCTGCAGACCCGTTTCGCCCTGCGGGCCTTGGGGGCCTGCTTCACCCTGCGGGCCGGGCTCACCTTGGGGGCCGGCGGGCCCGGTTTCACCCACGGGACCTGGTTCACCGGGTTCGCCTTGGGCGCCG
>JBFKEC010000084.1:0-12021 GCA_041619315.1 Oceanococcus sp.
CGCAGCGGTTGCCAGGGCGGCACAATACACCCACCACACAGCCTGCGGCCCGGCTTGTTCGACCTTGAACATCCAGACAAAGCCAAGCCCCCCGACACCCCAGTAGGCCAGCGTGGTGGCACGCATGACGAACGCCGTATCCTTGAGCCCGCGCAGGACACCAGATCCTAGCGCCTGCAGCGCATCGACCAGATGGAATGCACCCGCAATTTGCAAAAAGCTGACGGCAATCACAATCACCTCGGCATCGTCGGTATACAAGCGCACGATCGGTCCAGGCAGCACCAGCAAAATCAGCGCCAGCAACCCACTGAGCACGCACATGCTCTGATAGCCCAGCGCACCGATGCGCCGTACGGCCGCTGCCTGACGCGCGCCCGCGGCCTGACCGACCAGCACCGCCACCGCCTGGCCCAGGCCCAGCGCGATCATGAACATCATGCCGGTGAAGTTCAGGGCGATCTGGCTGGCACCGATGGTCGCAGTCCCAAAACGTGTCATGACCAGACCACCGGCAGCAAACAAGGCCGTCTCACTCGCCAGCGCCGCACCAATTGGAAAGCCCTGACGCAAAATTTCCACAATGTCAGAACGTTGCGCCCGACCTTGCGGGCGATAGGCAATGAAACGTGGATCGCGCCAGAACAACCACAACATGGCCGCAGCCAGCCAGCACTGAACCAGCGCTGTGGCCAGCCCGCAACCCATCGCCCCCAGAGCAGGCAGCGGCCCCCAACCACTCATCAAGGCGATGTCCAGCGGGATGTTGAGCAAGAGCGCGCTAAAACCTATCCACATCACCGGACGGCTGTAGCCCAAGCCTTCCAGGGTGTTGCGCAAGGCAAAAAACACGCCGAGAAACGGCGTACCCAATGACACCGCGCGCAAGTAGGCTATCGCCTCACTGCGCACCACCGGCTCAAGCGGAAGCCACGACAGCAGCAATGGCGGGAACAGCCACAGCAACAAGCCCCACAGCGACCACAGCGTGATCATCAGGGTCACGGCCGAGGCGGAAAAGCGGGCAATCTCGCCGCTTTCAGATTGCGCCCCAACGCGGTGCGCCACCCCCGGTGACACGGCCAGCCCAAAGCCGAGCAGAAAGGTCATCCCGACCATCAGCATGGTCCCACCCAGGGCCACCCCTGCGAGCACCTCAGGACCGAGGCGGCCGGAAACAATGGTATCGGTGGTGTTCATGCCGAAGAACGCCATCTGGGCGAACACGATCGGGCCGGCCAGACGGGCCAGTCGCGACAGACTCGGCAATTCAACCTTGGGCAGAGGGACAGCAGACATGAGCGGGTATTACGCCACGGTACGGCGAGCAGCAAACCGTCTATTATCGCGCGTCCAGATTGAACCTGGTGACCCGTCTGTCGGTCACACTGCCATGTCCAGCCGCCCCGACCCAGACCACTTGCACGTCGTACTGTGCACCTGCCCGCCGAATGAGGCCCAAACCCTGGCCCGGACTGTGGTCGAGCAGCGTGTGGCCGCCTGCGTCAACATCCTGCCCACCATCCAGTCGGTGTATCGCTGGGAAGATACCGTTGTCGACGAAGCCGAGTCTCTGTTGATGATCAAAACCACGGCGCAGCGCAGCAAAGCCCTGTTCGCCCTGCTCGCCGAACGGCATCCCTATGCCGTGCCGGAAATCATCAGCCTGCCCAGCGACAGCGTCCTGCCGAGTTACCTGGCCTGGGTCCATGACGAAACCCGCCCCAATCCTGAATCCACAAACACACCATGACCCCCAGATTTCTCAGCGCGTTGCTCGCCCTCATCGTCCCGCTTGTGGCGTCGGCTGGATTCTTCGACCAGCGTGGCGGCCAGCAAAATGAATTCCTCAGCGCAGAGGACGCCTTTCAGGTCGAGGCACTGGCCATGGATGCAACGACCATTCAGGCCCGCTGGTCCATTGCCCCCGGCCATTACCTCTACCGCCATCGGCTGGACATCGAATTGCTCAATCCCGCTGACGCCACCATGCAATGGCTGGCACCGGCCGGACAAGCCTATGAGGACGAACACTTTGGCCAGGTCGAGATCTATCACGACACCCTGGACGTACCCATTGTGGTAAGCGGTGCCGGCCCAGAGATCACCCTCAAGTTTCGCTACCAGGGCTGCGCAGAAGCAGGCCTGTGCTACCCTCCGCAGACTCGCACCGTAACGCTCGAACTGAACCCGTAATGAAAGCACTGACCTATGCCGTGATTGCCCTTGCGGCGCTTGGCCTCGGCTTCGTCCTGGGCGGTCTTGAGCGTGATCACGAGCACAGCGTTGAAGCCAGCGAACCGGTCCCGGCGCCGGCCTTCTCGCTGGTGGATCTGAATGGTGAAGCGCACACGCCCGAGCGCTATCGCGGGCAACTCCTGCTGATCAATTTCTGGGCCACCTGGTGCACGCCGTGTGTACTGGAGATGCCGCGACTTGATGCGGCCTATCAGCAATACGCCGATCAGGGTCTTGCGATTCTGGGGCCAGCCCTTGATGATTCCAGCGCGGTCAGCACGTATTTGAGTGAAAACCCGGTGAGTTATCCGGTCACGGTTGGTGATCAGGCGCTTTTCGACCTGATGGATGCCTTCGGCGACAGCCTGGGCGCACTGCCGTTCAGTGTTCTGATTGACCGCGATGGGCTGGTGGTCGAACGCCATTGGGGCGAACTCACCGACGAACAGCTCGAAAATCTGATTAAAACCCACATTTAACGACGAACGTGTAGGAATATGCTGACATCGTGCTGCGATCTTCAGCAAAACCTATACAACTCGATCCAACTGCGACACAATGGTGCAAAACCGCATGAACAGGATCGACCGCAGTGGGCAAACTGCTTTTACTCAACGGCCCGAACCTTAATCGGCTCGGCACGCGGGAGCCGCAAACCTACGGCCAACACACGCTTGCCGAAATCGAGCAACAGCTCACCGCGCAGGCCAGCGCACGGGGTCACGAACTGGCGTGCTTTCAGAGCAATGCCGAACACGCACTGATTGAGCGCATTCATCAAGCCGGCGACCAGGCCTGCGACTTCATCCTGTTCAATCCCGCGGCCTTCACCCATACCAGCGTGGCATTGCGCGATGCGCTGCTCGCCGTGGACGTGCCGTTTATCGAAATACACCTCAGCAATGTGCACGCTCGCGAATCCTTCCGTCACCACTCATATCTATCCGATATAGCGGCCGGCGTCATTTGCGGATTGGGTGTACAGGGCTATGAACTCGCATTGAATGCCGCGCTGCGGCAACTCGACTTGAAACAGGACGTTTGATGGACATTCGCAAAGTCAAGAAACTGATCGAGCTGGTGGAAAGCTCGGATGTGGCCGAAATCGAAATCAAGGCCGGCGAGGAAGCTATCCGCATCAGCCGCTTCAGCCAACACAGCGCACCGATCGCCAGCACGCCTGTGGCGGCAGCGCCGCACAGCGCAGCACCGCGTGCGGCCGAACCCGGCGCCGACGTTTCGGCCGAACCGGCCAAACGCGATGAAAGCAAACTGGTGCGCTCACCTATGGTCGGTACGTTCTACGCTTCGCCGTCACCCAGTGCACCGTCGTTCGTCGAAATCGGCCAGACCGTTTCGGCCGGCCAGACCCTGTGCATCATCGAAGCCATGAAGATGCTCAACCAGATCGAAGCGCCACACTCCGGCACCGTAACCGAAGTGCTGGTAGAAAATGAGGAGTCGGTGGAATTCGACCAGCCCCTGTTTGTAATCGAATAGGTGCCGCATGAGCCCTCCCTTTGAAAAAGTCCTGATCGCCAATCGTGGCGAAATCGCTCTTCGCATCCAGCGCGCATGCCGCGAACTGGGCATCGCAACGGTGGCGGTGTATTCCAGCGCTGACCGCGAGCAAAAACATGTTCTGCTGGCCGACGAATCGGTGTGCATCGGGCCACCAGCGGCCGGCAAGAGTTACCTCAACATGGCGGCAATCATTTCCGCCGCTGAAGTGACCGGGGCCAACGCCATCCATCCCGGCTACGGCTTCATGTCGGAAAATGCCGATTTTGCCGAAAGCGTGGTGCGCAGCGGCTTCGCCTTCATCGGACCGCGCGCCGAAACCATTCGATTGATGGGCGACAAGACGGCCGCGATCGAAGCCATGCAAAAAGCCGGCGTACCCTGCGTGCCCGGCTCTGACGGCGCACTCGGCGAAGACCCCGCAGCGTGGCGCACAATTGCCCAACGGATCGGCTATCCGGTCCTGGTCAAGGCTGCAGCTGGCGGCGGCGGTCGCGGCATGCATGTGATCCGCTCGGAAGCCGAACTTGAACGTAACATCGGGTTGGCCCGCCAGGAAGCCGCGTCAGCCTTCGGCAATGACGCCGTGTTTCTGGAGAAATATCTGGAAACCCCGCGCCATATCGAATTTCAGGTGCTCGCCGACCAGCACGGTAAAGCCATCCATCTGGGCGAGCGCGACTGCTCCATGCAGCGCCGTAACCAGAAGGTCATGGAAGAAGCCCCGGCGCCCGGCATCAGCCCCGAGGCCCGCGCCGAGATCGGCGCCCTGTGCGTCAAAGCCTGTGAAGACATGGGCTATGTCGGCGCCGGCACTTTCGAGTTCCTGTATGAAAACGATGCCTTTCATTTCATTGAAATGAATACGCGCATCCAGGTCGAGCACCCGGTTACAGAAATGATCACGGGCGTCGATCTGGTCAAGGAACAGCTACTGATCGCAGCCGGGCAGCCCTTGCGCTACAGCCAGGACGACATTCACATTACTGGCCACGCCCTGGAATGCCGCATCAACGCCGAGGATCCCTTGCGCTTTGTGCCCTCCCCCGGCGAAGTGACCAAATACCACGTGCCTGGCGGCCCCGGCGTACGCGTCGATTCGCATGTCTACCGTGGCTATCACGTGCCACCGCACTATGACTCTATGATCGGCAAGCTGATCGCCCATGGCGAAGACCGCGAGTGCGCCATGGCGCGTATGCGCACTGCCTTGTCTGAACTGGTCGTCGAAGGTGTGCGCACCAACCGCGAACTGCATCAGCGCATCCTCGAAGACCCGCAATTTGTTGCGGGCGGCGCCCACATCCACCATCTGGAATCGCGCCTGAAAGAATGGAGTGGAGATGCCTGAGGGCACACGCTGGGCGCAGATACATATCGCCACGGATACACCTGAGCCGCTGGAAGAACAACTGCTAGAGCATGGCGCGCTGGCGGTAACCCTGAGCGATGCCGAAGACACCCCGGTGTTTGAACCCGCACCGGGCGAGCTACGCCTGTGGCCGCGTACCGTCGTGTGCGGCCTGTTCGAGGCCGATACCAACCTCACGGCACTGGCCACCACATTGGTCAGCACTGGCATCTGCCAGCCCGAGCATATCCGCGTCGACGGCCTGGAAGATCGCGCTTGGGAACGCGAATGGCTCAAGGATTTCCGCCCCATGGCATTCGGCCAACGACTGTGGGTCAGCCCGCATGAAGCCGAGCCGGTCTGGCCTGAAGATGCGGTGGTATTGCGTATGGATCCGGGGCTTGCTTTTGGCACCGGCACCCATGCCACCACCCGACTGTGCCTGAACTGGCTGGATCAAGCCGATCTTGCCGGCAAACACGTGATTGATTACGGCTGTGGCTCGGGCGTGCTCGCAGTCGCCGCCGCGCTGCTCGGCGCCGAGCGGGTCAGCGCCTTTGATATCGACCCGCAAGCCATGACCGCAACCTTGGAAAATGCCCGGGCCAACGGGGTTGCCGACAAACTCACGCTTTGCCCGACCGATCAGCCGCCCGAACAGCCGGCCGACATCGTCATCGCCAATATCCTGGCCGGCACGCTGATTGATCTGGCCGCTCCCTTAAGCGCACTGGTCAAGCCGGGCGGCAGCCTTGTGATGTCCGGCATTCTCGCGGAACACGCGCAATCTGTCCGCGTCGCATTCGCTGAGCAATTTTTGCTCAACGCAGCAAATTCAGAGGCTTGGGTCAGACTCGACGGAAGGCGATTTGCGCCTCACGCCTAAACCGCTATCATCCCTGCCCCCGTGAGACTGCTTCTCGGGTCGGGGATTACGCAGAGTCAAGGCGGCGCCAGCGCGAACGATGTCAGGAATAGAACAACAAGAATCAGGTCTGGATGACCATAAGCCGCTGAGCTATTACGTTGATGCCAGCCTCAAGCGGTATTTCAAGGAACTCAATGGCCATCAGCCCAATGAGCTTTATCGACTCATCCTTTCGGAAGTTGAAAAGCCGCTGATCGAACGCGTCATGCACCATTGTGACGGCAACAACAGCCGCGCCGCAGAAATCCTCGGCATCAACCGCGCAACCCTGCGCAAGAAAATTCAGCAGTACCGCATTTCATTCTAACCCCACGGAACTGACGTGACATACGCTATCCGCCGCGCCCTGCTTTCGGTCTCGGACAAGACCGGTATTGTCGAACTCGCCCAGGCGCTGCGCCAGCGCGAGATCGAATTGATTTCCTCTGGTGGCACCGCCCGCACTCTCAAAGAGGCCGGCATCGAAGTCACCGAAGTCTCGGCCCATACCGGTGCCCCCGAAATCATGAATGGCCGGGTCAAGACCCTGCATCCCAAAATTCATGGTGGCATTCTGGCCCGTCGCGGCATCGATGACGCCACGCTTACAGAACAGAATATCGACCCCATCGATCTGGTGGTGGTCAATCTGTACCCGTTCAGCCAGACCGTCGCCAAGCCCAACTGCAGCCTGGATGATGCGATCGAGAACATCGATATCGGTGGGCCGACCATGGTTCGGGCCGCGGCCAAGAATCACAAAGACGTCAGCATTGTTGTCGATCCCAGCGATTATCAGCAGTTGATTGATGCGCTCGATGGTGACGGCGTGGACGCAGCGATGCGACGCGAACTGGCAGTTAAGGCATTTGCCCACACCGCGGCCTACGACGACGCCATCGTCAATTATCTCAGTGCGCTGGATGACAATGACAAGGCCCAGCCGCAGCCGCGGATTTTCAATCGCCAATGGCAACTGCACACCGCGCTGCGCTACGGTGAAAACCCGCATCAGCAAGCCAGCTTCTACGCCGACGCCAATGCCCCGTCCGGCACCAGTGGAGCGGCCCGCTTGATTCAGGGCAAACCCTTGTCCTACAACAACCTCGCAGATGCCGATGCGGCCTGGACCGCTGCGCTGGAATTCATCATGCCGGCCTGCGTCATCGTCAAACACGCCAACCCCTGTGGCATTGCCGTGGCCGCGGACATTGGCAGCGCCTATGAGAAGGCCTTTTCAACAGATCCGACCTCAGCGTTTGGCGGAATCATCGCGTTCAACATCGACCTCGATGGTGAAACGGCCGCCGAAATCATCAACAACCAGTTTGTTGAAGTGATCATCGCGCCGAAAATCACACCCGCCGCCCGCGAAGTGTTGGCCAGCAAGCCCAATATTCGTGTGCTGGAAACCGGCTGCGCGCCAGACCAGCTCAACAGCTGGGAGCTCAAGACCCTGTCCGGCGGCCTGCTAGTTCAGTCAGCCGATCAGGCGCGCATCCACCGCGAAGAGCTCACCGTGGTGACCGAAAAAGCCCCGACCGATCATGAAATCAACGACATGATTTTCGCCTGGCCGGTGGTCAAGATGGTTAAGTCCAACGCCATCGTGTTTGCCCGCGACGGTCAGACCCTGGCTATCGGCGCCGGCCAGATGAGCCGAGTCGACTCGGTCCGCATTGCGATTCGCAAAGCCGAAGATGCCAATTTCGACCTGCGTGGCAGCGTCATGGCCTCGGATGCGTTCTTCCCGTTCTCGGATGCGATGCTTGCCGGCGCAGAAGCCGGCGCGACCGCAATGATTCAGCCGGGCGGCTCGATGCGTGACAGCGAAGTCATCAGCGCAGCCAATGAAGTTGGCATCGCCATGGTTACAACCGGCCGCCGCCACTTCCGCCACTGATCGCAGCGGATTTCTGACACACGCCGGGCCTGACAATCAGGCCCGGTAGTCAATTTCAATGATCACATAGCGCTCGCGCCCCCCGGGCAGCTGAACGCCAATCTCGTCATCCGGCCGCTTGCCCAGCAAAGCTTTGGCCATGGGTGCACGCAGGCTGATCCAACCCTTGCCCGGATCGGTTTCGTCGGAGCCGACAATGCGCAGCGTCCTGACCTCGCCTTGCTCATCCTCGAGCGTGACCCAGGCCCCGAAATACACGCGCGTGGTGTCCTGCGGCAACGCTTCGGGCACCTTGAGCTCATCCAATCGGCGGCCCAGGTAACGCAGACGGCGGTCAATCTCACGCAACTCTTTTTTGCGATAAATGTACTCGGCGTTTTCCGAACGATCGCCCTCAGCCGCCGCCGCCGACAAGGCTTTGACCACCTCGCGACGCCGCACCCACAGGGCCTGATGCTCCTCGCGCAGGGTCTCCAGACCTTGCGCGGTGATGTAATCCGACACTATTCGACGATGTCGGGGGTGTCATCCGGGAGGAAAAAGTCCGGCACCAGCTTGACCCCTGGCTTGTGCTGATACTGGGCAAAGTCGGTTTCACCCGCGTCCTTGAGCACCAGATCATCAATGCAGAACTGGCCGGTAAATTCACGGCTGGGGTGGTTGAGGATATGCCATGCGGCATCGCCCATGATCTGCGGCGTACGGCTGGCTTCAACCATGGGCTCGGCACCCGGCATGTTCTGAATCGCCGCGGTCGCAATCGGGGTATGCGGCCACAAGCAATTGAACGCGATCCCGGCACTGCGAAACTCCTCGGCCATGGCCCAGGCGTAAACGCTCATCGAGTACTTGGCCAAGGTGTAAGCCGCATGCGGCTTGAACCAGCGGATGTTCCAATCCAGCGGCGGCGAGATATTCAGCACATGGGGGTTGTCTGCCTTCTTGAGATGCGGAATACACAACTTTGAAAGCAGAAACGTGCCGCGACCATTGACCTGATGCATCAGGTCATAGCGCTTCATGCTCAGCATCTCGGTACCGATCAGGTTGATTGCACTGGCATTGTTGATACAGATATCGATACCGCCGAAATGACTGGCCGCCTGCTCGACCGCAGCCGCAGTGGCGTCCTCATCACGGATATCGCACAGAATCGGCAGCGCCTTGCCACCGGCCGCCTCGACCGCTTCGGCGGCGCTGTAAATGGTGCCCGGCAATTTCGGGTGCGGCTTATCCGTCTTGGCCAGAATGGCCACATTGGCCCCGTCGCGCGCAGCGCGCACAGCAATCGCCTCACCAATCCCGCGCGAGCCCCCGCTGATGACCAATGTCTTGCCTGCAAGTCCCTGCATTTTTGTCTCCCCGTGCAAAAGGTCGATTGTAGCGAAAGCTCGGGGCAGTTTTCGGCTCCAGGCAGGCATGCCCTACACTGGCGCCACGTAACTTCGAACCCTGCCAATGAACGACTTCAAAATCACCCTGTGGATACTGTTTGGCCTGATTGCAGGGGCCATCCTTGGTGAAGCGCTCTTTCAAATTTATGACGGCGCGGTGCCCAGCGGCTGGATAAGCAGTCTGTCGCTGATTGGAAACACCGTGTTCATGGGCCTGCTCAAGATGATTCTTGTGCCGCTGGTCATGGCCAGCGTCATCGTCGGCGTCAATGCCATAGGCGACCCCAGCAAACTGGGCCGGGTCGGCGGCTGGACCGTTACATACTATTTCACCACCATGCTGGTGGCAGTGATCACCGGCCTGATTCTGGTGAGCCTGATTGCACCAGGTGACCCTCTAGGCGACGGCAGCGGCCTGGGCCTGGATGTACTCAGCGGTGGTGAGCAGGCCTACGCCCAAGAATCCGGTGAGAAGCGCGCCCAGGTTGAGGCCACGGGCAGCAGCGGCCTGGCCGGCGCACTGAAAAACCTGGTCAGCCAGTTAATTCCAGCCAACCCGCTGGGCGCGGCGGCTGATTTCAAACTGCTGCCGGTCATTGCGTTCTCCATCATTCTGGGTATATCGCTGGCCGCAGGTGGCGAAAAGACCCGCCCAGTCGTGGTGTTTTTCGATGCGTTGCTGGATGCGGTGATGCGCCTGGTGGACTGGATCTTGCGTTTGGCCCCCATCGGGGTGTTTGCACTGGTTGCCTGGAGCGTGGCACGAATCGGGTTGGGCTCACTGTTTGGCCCACTGGCCGCCTACGTAGCCACCGTGATTGGCGGCTTGCTGTTTCATGCGCTGATCACTCTGCCGCTGGTGCTGTGGCTGTTCGCACGCTATTCACCCTGGCACTTTGCCGTGGGTATGCGCCCTGCCCTGCTCACCGCGTTTGGCACGGATTCATCCTCGGCGACCCTGCCGGTGACAATGGAAGCGGCAGAGGCCAGCGGCTGTAGCCGTCGTGCATCGCGCTTTGTGCTGCCCCTGGGCGCAACCATCAACATGGACGGCACCGCCCTGTACGAAGCGGTCGCGGTGGTTTTCCTGTTCCAGGCTTACGGCATTGATCTGGGCACCACCGAACTGATCCTGATCGCAGTGACCGCGACACTGGCTGCGGTCGGCGCCGCTGGCATCCCGTCTGCCGGACTGGTAACCATGGTCATAGTGGTCGAAGCGGTCAATTCCTCATTGGGCAGCCTGCCCGGCACGCAAACCCTGCCAATCGCTGCGGTCGGACTGATTCTGGGCATAGACCGATTGCTCGACATGTGCCGCACCACGGTCAATGTATGGGGTGATGCGGTCGGCGCACGCATCATCACACGACTGGCACCAGACGCCCCCAGCTGATGGCTGAGTCGGGGTAAATGTCAGACACAAAAAAGGCCAGCTATATGCTGGCCTTCGAAATTTTGGGCGCGCTTTACAGCGGGCGGATTGCGTCGGCCTGCAGGCCTTTTGGACCTTCTTTAACCTCGAACTGCACTTGCTGGCCTTCTTTCAGGGTACGGAAACCGCCCCCTTCAATGGCACGGTAATGAGCGAACAGATCTTCACCGCCGTTTGCTGGCGTGATGAATCCGAAACCTTTGGCTTCATTGAACCATTTGACCGTACCGGTCGCTACTTCAGACATTGAAACTTCCAGATGTAAACAGAAAAATACGAAGGTCACCCGACCCCCGCTGACGAGACGCAGAACGCCTCTTTCAGCACCATAAAATAAAATTACTGCCAAGTCGACAGTTTTTGAAAAACCCTATTTCAGCCCCTGAGCCCCCTGATGACGGGGCGCCGGTCATAAATGGCCGGTCTATACTGGCCCAGTATTTGTCCAGGAACACTCATGATCACGCTGTACGGCATCACCAATTGCGACACCGTCAAAAGAGCACGAAAAACACTTGAAACGGCCGGCATTGAATATCGCTTCCACGATTTCCGCCGTGATGGCCTGAGCCCTGATCAGACCCAAGCGTGGCTGGACACGCTGGGCGCCGATCAGTTGATCAACCGCCGCGGCACCACCTGGCGCAAGCTTGATCAACAGGCACAAACACGCGCCGAAG
This sequence comes from Oceanococcus sp., assembly GCA_041619315.1. Taxonomy (GTDB): domain Bacteria; phylum Pseudomonadota; class Gammaproteobacteria; order Nevskiales; family Oceanococcaceae; genus Oceanococcus. The sequence goes on from JBFKEC010000084.1 coordinate 11,430, forward strand.
GATCTGATGCGGCGCAATTCCTGGCCGACAACCCGACTCTGATCAAACGCCCTGTGATCGATCGTGGCGATGCGCTGCGCGTCGGCTTCGCCGCCAAGGACAGCGAGGCCATTTTGGGCTGGCTTGGGCACAGCTGACCAAAGGCAGGAACTTACTTGATTCCCGCGGCTCCATGTAGTGTCCGCCTGGAGACTGCATAATGAAAAAATTCACACTCGCCATTGCCATCGCCGTCATAGCCAGCGCCGCCCAAGCCGATGAAAAACCGGTCGAAGCCAGCACGACCTTGCCAGAAATCACGGTGTATCCGAGTCCGTCAGCCTTGCTGATCGACCGACTGAGTCGTCAAATCATTGCCGACATCGGCCCGCAGGTGCGCTTGATCCCACTGCCGCAACAACAAGCCCGGACTGACCAACCCGAAGCCGTCCCTACAGCGCCCCCCGAAAGCGCATACGCGGCACTTGAACACCCCAGCAGCGGCACCTGAACTGGGCGGAATTGAGCTATGGTTGGGCTCATCACATCTGGAGCCCAGCATGAAAGCAGCCACACTGTTTATGGCCCTGTGCGTCATCGCGCCGTGTGCACA
>JBFKEC010000085.1:0-11871 GCA_041619315.1 Oceanococcus sp.
CGCCGACTGCTGGGTCAGACGGCAACCCAGTGCCACCACTTCGGTCGAGCCGGCAAATCCAATCTGCTTGACCAGCGATGGCCACTGCAGCGCGCCCACGCTCGGCGCTGCTGCCGGCGGTGCGGCTGTCTTGGCTGGCGCCGGCGATGCAGCTTTGGCACTGGCCGGACGAGCCGGAGCGGCGGCAGGCTTACTGCTTGCCACGGGCGCGCGTTGCGGAGCCGAACCGCCCGAAGGCAATGCAGCGGCGCCATTATCCGGCAGAAACGCCAGGGTCCGCAGCACGGTCATTTCAAACCCGCTACGCGGATCTGGCGCCCAGCTCAGATCACGCCGCGCATTGACCGCAATTTGATAGAAAACCTGCAGGTCAGCAGCACTGAAGCGTTGCAGCAATTCACCCAGATCAGCCTGCTCAACCTCATCCAGAGCATCAGGCACCTGCTGCCCCACCGCAAGACGCTGCCACAGGCGACAGAATTCTTCGAGAACCTCCGCGAAGTCCAGCCCCTGCTCTGCGATGTGTTCAATCGCCGCCCACGCCGCTGCACTGTCCTGATCGGCAATCGCCGTAGCCAGCGCCAACAGATCGCGCCGCTCGATGCTGCCCAGCATCTCGCGCACGCTGACCTCAGTGACCTGACCACCACCAAAGGCAATGGCCTGATCCAGAAGACTGAGCCCGTCACGCAGACTGCCATCGGCCGCGCGAGCCAGACGGCGCAGGCCATCATCCTCGGCCTTGATGTCTTCCTCGCCCAGAATAAAGCGCATGCGCTCGGCGATGTCATCCACCGAAATACGCTTGAGATGAAACTGCAGGCAGCGCGACAGAATTGTGATCGGCAGCTTTTGCGGATCGGTGGTCGCGAACAGAAACTGCACATGACCCGGGGGTTCTTCCAGGGTCTTGAGCAGCGCATTGAACGAGTGCTTGCTGAGCATATGCACTTCGTCAATCAGGTAGACCTTGTAGCGTCCGCGCGCCGGCGCATAGGGCACGTTGTCGAGCAGCTCGCGGGTGTCTTCCACCTTGGTGCGCGAGGCCGCATCGATCTCAATCAGATCGACGAATCGACCTTGCTCGATTTCGCGACAGGCGCTGCACTCACCACAGGGCGTGGCGGTAACACCGGTTTCGCAGTTGAGGCTGCGCGAAATGATGCGCGCCAATGTGGTCTTGCCCACGCCGCGGGTACCGGAAAACAACAACGCGGGGTGCAAATGACCCTGCGACAAGGCATTTTCCAACGCCGTTCGGACGTGGCTTTGACCAACCAGTTCGGAAAAATTGCGCGGCCGCCATTTGCGGGCCAGGGCGAGATAGCTCATGCCGATATCTTAGCCCGTCTCACGCAGCAAAACACAGGCGCAGCCTGGAACGAACCGGGAGAGAAATTGGAGGTGTCCCGTGCCAGCCACATCCCGGCGCCCAAACCCGCTGCTACCGTTGCTCCCTTCCGGGCCTGGCGGAGTTTACAGAGGTCTGCCGCGAGAGGACCGACACGGTCCACCATCGAGCCCGGCGTGCTTGTGCACCACCGGGGCGCGGGATTGTAACAGCTTGGATTTTATTCGCACGCCCAATCCGTTTAGCATGCAGAGAAATCATTGCCTTACAGAACAAAAATGACGCGCAAACGCATACTAATTACCGGCGCCAGCGCCGGGCTGGGGCTGGGCATGGCCAAACGCTTTGCCAGCATGGGACGAGATCTGGCGCTGTGCGCGCGGCGCATGGACGCGCTTGAAGCGGCGCGCGTCGAACTGCTGGCGATCAACCCGGACATCAAGGTCAGTATCCGCGCACTGGACGTTAACGACCACGCTCAGGTTTTCGAGGTGTTTCGTGCTTTCCAGTCAGAGTTTGTCGAGCTTGATCGCATCATCGTCAACGCCGGCATCGGTCACGGCGCCCCCATCGGGACCGGAGGCTTTCGGGCCAACCTGGCCACCGCGCAAACCAACTTTTGTGCCGCACTGGCGCAATGCGAAGCCGCCGTCGAGATCTTCCGCGCACAGAACCACGGCCATCTGGTGACCCTGTCGTCCATGAGCGCGTGGCGCGGTTTGAAGGGCTCAATCGCCACCTACGCAGCAACCAAGGCCGGGTTGGCCAACCTGAGCGAAGGTATTCGCATCGACCTGCTGAAAACCCCGATCAAGGTTACGACCCTGTTCCCCGGCTACATCCTTACCGACATCAATCGCGATTTTAAAAACGCACCGTTTCGCGTCGATCTGGACACCGGCTGCAAAGCGCTGGTCAAGGCCATCGAGGCCGAACGCGCCGAAGCCTGCGTGCCAGGCTGGCCGTGGACATTAATGAAGCGTGTGATGCTGGCCGCACCGCTGTCCATGCTCGCAAAACTGTCCTGACCTCGTGACTTCGCTGAACTCGCCCACCACTCTGGGGCTGTTCCGACAACAACTCGACAAGGGGTTTGGCGCCCTCAAGTTCAGCCCCACGCTGGAGCCTGGATTCATCCATGACCATCAGCGCCGGCGCCTGTCGTTCACCCGCACCGGCATGCTGCTGGCCGCGGCGTTCTACACCGCGTTCGTTATCGTCAACACGATATTGGGTGACGGTGCCATCTGGAGCCCAATCGCAATCTTCCGCGGCTGCGTGATTCTAGGCGTGCTGCTGATGATGCACCTGGTAAGCATCGTCCCTGAAAGCTGGCGTGACGCCCTGGTTATCGGCTTCTATTTGATTGTCAGCGTGATACTCACAATCATCGATATCCAGGTTGCACGCAGCGGCGGCACGGCACATTACGAAGGCATGATCCTGGTGATCTTCCATTGCTGCCTGTTCAGCGGCCTGCTGCTACGACCGTGCATTGGCGTGATTGCCTTGATGGCGACCATCTACATCGCCCTCAATGCCTCGTTCGACTTGCCACGCGAGCAACTGGGCTTTCAGGCCCTGTTTCTGATCCTCGCCGCCATCATGGGTGGCGTCGGGGTGTACCTGACCGAACACCGCGAGCGGGACAATTTCCTGCGCCGTCAGATGATGGCCATAGGGGCCAATTTTGATGAACTCACAGGCCTTGCCAGCCGCGCCGCGTTTGACCGTTACTTGCGTCAATATCTGCGCCAAGCGGCCCAACATGACAGCGAAATTGAGGCTCTGATCCTGGTCGACATCGATCACTTCAAGCAACTCAATGACACCCGCGGGCATGACACCGGCGACAAATGCCTGCGCCTGATTGCCGACATGCTGGGCAGCACGGTCAACGGCGCGCCGGAGGCGGTTGCCCGCTGGGGCGGCGACGAACTGATTGCAGTGATGCCGGTCGACAGCACCGTGCAACTGGAAACCGAGCTTGATGAACTGCGCGCACAGATCACCCAACTGAATATGAGCAACCCGGGCGCACCGCGCGGCCACCTGACCGTAAGCATTGGTGTGCTGCTGATTCCGCCAGCCAAGCGCATCGAGGAAAAACTGCTGTTCCGCCAGACTGATGCCGCCCTGTATGCGGCCAAGGAAGGAGGCCGTGACCAGGTTGTGATTCGCCACGCCAAGGCCGGCTGGAACGTGCAAACCCTGCCCGGTCAGCGCAGCGCCTGATTCCGCGCTATCCGCGCCGCGCCTGCCCCCACACGTTAAACGTCAGCGGCTTCGGGCCGGGCAAATACATGCTGTCCATGGCGTCGGTGCGAAAACCGGCCTGAGCGAGCAATTCAGGCACGTCACGATTGAGATTGCAGCCGCCGGCAATCGGCTTCCAGACCGGGTTTAGCCGGTCCTGCCAGCGCCGCACGGCCGCATCAGGCGCACGACCATGCTCACAGAACAGCAACTGGCCGTCGGGCGCCAGCACCCGATACATTTCACGCAACGCCTGGGCCGGGTCGGGAATCGTACACAAGGTATAGGTGCAAACGATGGTGTCGAACTGCCCATCGCGCGCTGGAATCTCCTCGGCGGGCAACGGCAGCAAGTTCACCGTGAGGCCGGCCTTGCGCATGCGTCGCTTGGCCAGACCGTGCATTTCCAGAGCCGGGTCCAGGCCCCACAATTCATCCAGCTTGGCTGGATCGTAATGGCGCAGATTGAGCCCGGTACCGATACCGATTTCCAGCACCTTGCCACGCGCCTGCGGGACCAGCTTGGCCCGCTGCCTGTGCATGGGCTTGAGCCCGCAGGCCGCATCAATCAGGTGCGGCAGTATGTATTTGTCGTAAAGATTCATTGCGTCTCCTGCACGCCCGGGCCGCACGCAATCGAGCAGCAGAGCCTTGCCAGTATGCGCGAAAGCACACGCACCCAGGCACAAAAAAGCCCGAACTGAATGACCCAGTTCGGGCTGATGATGGTGCCGACGATGAGACTCGAACTCATACGGCTTTCGCCACTACCCCCTCAAGATAGCGTGTCTACCAATTCCACCACGTCGGCAATACTTTTGCGCCCTTAGTCCTCAGACGGCGGCAGCGGCTGGGTTTCAACCTGCAAGACTGAACCTGCGGGCGCCGAATTCTCGGACGGCGCTGCGGGCTGGCTGATATCCGGCTCGCCCAGACCTGTTGTCAGGCTCTGACGCTCAGCGGTACCGCGCGCAACCAGAACGGCAAGCACCAGGCTGGTTACGAAAAACAACGCTGCAAGCGCGGCCGTGCCACGACTCAGGAATGTGGCTGCGCCACGCGACCCGAACACCGTGCCGGATGCGCCGCTGCCAAATGCTGCACCAGCATCCGCACCTTTGCCGTGCTGAATCAAGATCAAGCCGATAAGGCCGACCGCCAGCACTACCTGAACCACTACCAATACTGTGTACATAAGTCGCTACAAGAAGAAATTTCAGTCGGCGTTTTGCGCCGCTTCGCAGATGCCCAGAAAAGCGGGCGCATCGAGTGCGGCTCCACCAATCAGGCCCCCGTCAATGTCCGGCTGCGCAAACAGATCCGCAGCATTGTCGGGCTTGACGCTGCCTCCGTAAAGGATACGCAGCGAATCGCCAATTTTAGCATCCTTTTGTGCCACAGCGCCACGTAAAACAGCATGAACTTGCTGAGCCTGTTCTGGCGTAGCCGTGCGACCGGTACCAATTGCCCAAACGGGCTCATATGCAACCACGGCATTTGCCAGTGCCGCCACCCCACAACGCTCGATCACAACCTCAAGCTGCGACAGCACAATGGTCTCGGTTTCGCCATCTTCGCGCTGGGCCAAAGTCTCGCCAACACAAATAATTGGAATCAAACCGACTTCCTGCGCGCGCTCGACCTTCTGCGCCACGGTTTCGTCGGATTCACCCATCAGTCCGCGGCGCTCGGAATGCCCGACAACCACGTAGCGGCAGCCGAACTCACCGAGCATACGCCCACTGATCTCACCCGTGTATGCGCCACTATCGGCCCAGGCACTGAGGTTTTGCGCGCCTAGCGCAACCGAACTGTCGGCCAGTGCGGCTTGCACATCTGGCAGATAGACATACGGCGGGCACACCGCCACATCGACACCGTCAGGCGCAGCCTTGGCAATACTGCCGGCCAGTTCAGCCGCCTGCCCCAGGCTGCCGTGCATTTTCCAGTTGCCGGCGACGAAATAGGTTCTGTTGCTCACCCCTGCTCCCCAGTTTGCTCTTCAACAATGGCGGCCAATTGTGTGACCACACGCTCGATTTGACTAGCGTCATGGCCCTCGGCCATGACGCGAATAAGAGGTTCCGTACCCGACGGGCGCAGCAAAATCCGTCCGGCATCAGCAAGTTCAGCAGTCAGGCTTTGCACGGCCTCACGCAGCACCGGTAGTTGCATGATAGTGGCCGCGTCCTGCCCCGCGCGCAAGCGCACATTGATCATCTGCTGTGGGTACTTACTCACCCCATCAAGCAGATCACGCAGCGACTGACCGCTATCGGCCATTTCAGAGAGCACCTGCAGGGCTGCAACCATGCCGTCTCCGGTGGTGCTGCGATCCAGGCAGATCAGATGCCCGGAAGATTCGCCGCCAAGATTGCTACCGTGCTGCTTCATCATTTCGAGCACGTAACGGTCGCCGACTTTGGCCCGCTCAAAAGCGATACCGTGAGACTTGAGTGCGTTTTCAACGCCAAGATTGCTCATCAGGGTGCCGACCACCGGGCCTCGCAGGCGATCCCTGGTCTGGCGCGCGCGCGCAATCACATAGAGCAACTCGTCACCGTCCACGATGTCGCCCTCATCATCCACCATGATGCAGCGGTCGGCGTCACCGTCCAGCGCGATCCCCACATCGGCCGCCGCGTCGATGACGGCCTTTTGCAAATTTGCCGGAGCCGTCGAGCCACACGCGGTGTTGATGTTGATCCCGTCGGGCGCGCCACCGATGACCTGCACATCAGCACCCAACTCACGCAGCACATGCGGGGCGACGTGATAGGCCGCGCCATTGGCGCAATCTAAAACCACCCGCAGGGCTTTGAGCGAGCGTCCGCGGAAAGTCGATTTGCAGAATTCGATGTAACGCCCGTTGGCGTCATCAACCCGCCGGGCACGGCCAAATTCAGCCGGCGCCACACACGACATCGGCGCATCCAGCGCAGCCTCGATCTCCTGCTCCAGTTCATCGGAAAGCTTGTAGCCGTCCCCGCCGAACAACTTGATGCCGTTGTCATGAAAGGGGTTGTGCGAGGCACTGATGACCACCCCTGACTGGGCGCGGAAGGTTTGCGCCAGATAGGCCACCCCGGGGGTCGGCATGGGGCCCAGCAACAACACATTGCAACCGGCCGCAGACAAGCCCGCTTCCAGCGCGGATTCGAGCATGTAGCCGGACAAGCGTGTGTCCTTGCCGATCACGACCAGCGGGCTGGACACGTGATGACGCAGGGTCTGCCCCAGGGCCATGCCCAGACGCAGCACGAATTCCGGGGTCATCGGTGTTTCCCCGACTCGCCCACGGATGCCGTCGGTTCCGAAATATTTGCGCATATCCCCTCAATATTCCGCGTGAGTGATCGCCCGCAGCAGGGTGATGGCCTCGCGCGTTTGCTCAACATCATGCACGCGCAAAATTGCCGCGCCTGACTGAGCTGCCAGCATGGCAGTCTGCACACTGGCTGCCACTCTTTGCAATGGCGGCCGCTCAGTCAGCAATTGTGAAAACATCGACTTGCGCGACACCCCGATCAGAACCGGGCCGAAACGCTCGACCAGCTCGGATGTGGCACGCAACAGGGCCAGATTGTGCCCCAGCGCTTTGCCAAAACCGATGCCCGGATCCACCACGATGCGAGCCGGGTCAATGCCCGCTTCGATGCAGGCCTGACGGCGCTGAGCAAGAAAATCACCAACCTCGGCAACAACATCGCGATACTGCGGATTGCTCTGCATGGTGCGTGGCGCCCCCTGCATATGCATCAGCACCACGGCGACATGCGCATGATCGGCCAACAGTTCCAAACCGCCGGGCGCGCGCAAGGCATTGACGTCGTTGACCATCCCGGCACCGGCAGCGATGGCATCGGCCATCAACTGTGGTTTGCTGGTGTCGATCGAGACGGGCACATCGAGCTGCGAAGCCAGAGCCTCGATGATCGGCACCACACGACGGCGCTCCTCATCAAGGCTGACCGCGGCCGCTCCGGGCCGGGTCGATTCGCCGCCCACATCAATGATGTCGGCACCCTGCTCACGCATACGCTGAGCATGAGCAAGCGCCACTGAGGGTTCCAGCCAGTCACCACCGTCCGAGAAGGAATCGGGGGTTACATTGAGCACGCCCATGATCAGCGGACGCTTCAGACTCAATGTGCGCGCGCCACACGGCAGGCACTCAGGCGAGCAGACCATCAGGGCGTCAGTTGGACAAACGCCGGATCAGTCGTCAGTCGCGTCGCTGGCTGCACCCGCAGCTTCCTGCACCATGGCTTTGAGTTCGCCAGAGTTGTGCAGATCCAGGGTGATGTCACAGCCCCCGATCAACTCGCCGTTGATATACAACTGAGGGAACGTCGGCCAGTTGGCGTATTGCGGCAACGCCTTGTAGATGTCCTGGTCTTCGTAAATGTTGACGTAGGCGAAAGGCGCACCACACTGGCCAAGCGCCTGGGAGGCACGAGCCGAGAAGCCGCACTGCGGGAAATCCGGTGTCCCTTTCATGAAGATAATGACAGGATTGTCCTGAATCGCTTTGCGAATTCGGTCCATTGCGTCCATCGGTGGTCCTCCTGGAAACGCGACTATCGGGCCATAACTGACCCCAAAGGGCGCGGGAGTATAACGAAAGTTTGTAGGATTTCCAGTCTGCAGCCCGCGAAACTGACAAATACTTCTGACTCTTGTTACTCTGCCGCGTTCCATACCCCTCAATTTCTGACTGCATCAGTAAAAAGGAAATTACACCATGGCTTTCACGCTCCCTGAACTTCCTTACGCACGCGACGCCTTGGAGCCGCACATGTCCAAGGAAACGCTGGACTTCCACTACGGAAAGCACCATCAGACGTATGTGGACAAAGCCAACGGCCTTGTCGCCGGCACCGCCGACGAAGACAAGAGCCTGGAAGAACTGATCAAAACCAGCTCGGGCGGCCTGTTCAACAACGTGGCGCAGATCTGGAACCACAGCTTCTTCTGGAACTGCCTGACCCCAGGCGGCAGCGCACCCAACGAAACCGTGACCTCGGCCATCGCCAGCGCTTTCGGCTCGATGGATGCGTTCAAAGAACAGTTCACCAATTCAGCCATCAACAACTTCGGCTCCGGCTGGACTTGGCTGGTCAAGAATGCCGATGGCGGCCTGGAAATCGTCAACACCTCCAACGCCGGCAACCCGATGACCGACGGCAAGACCCCGCTGCTGACCGTTGATGTGTGGGAACACGCTTATTACATCGATCACCGCAACGCACGTCCCAAGTTCCTGGCAGCCTTCTGGGCTCTGGCAAACTGGGATTTTGTAGCGCAAAATCTGGCCTAATCACGGTCCGGTCGCCACGCGACCGCTGACTTAGCTCTCAACAGGTTCGCTCGGGCCACCGAGCGAACTTTTTTTTTTGCCATGAAAAAACGTGACTTCCTCAGCCTGTACGATTTTGCGCCCGCCGAACTCGACACGCTGATTCAACGCGCCATCACCGACAAACAGGCCTTCAAGGCCGGCAAAGCCGCCGCGCCACTGGCCGGTCGAACCCTGGCCATGATTTTCGAAAAAAGTTCGACGCGTACGCGCGTGTCTTTCGAAGCCGGCATGGCACAACTCGGCGGCCACGCCCTGTTCTTGAGTTCACGTGATACCCAACTGGGGCGTGGCGAACCGATCGAAGACACCGCTCGCGTGCTGTCTGGCATGGTCGATATCGTCATGATCCGCAATGACGATCATGCTCAGCAGGCCTTGTTTGCCGAGCATGCCAGCATCCCGGTCATCAACGGTTTGAGCGATTACAGCCACCCCTGCCAACTGCTTGCCGACATCATGACTTTTGTCGAAGCGCGCGGCAGTATCAAAGGGGCCAAAGTGGCCTGGGTGGGTGATGGCAACAACGTCTGCCATTCGTGGATGGCGGCAGCCCATCAGCTCGGCTTCGAACTGGCGGTCGCCTGCCCGGATGACTATGCCCCGAATGAGGCCTTGAGCACGCGGACCGCCCAACAGGTCAGCATCACCCACGATCCGCAGCAGGCCTGCAGCGATGCCGATCTGATCGTGACCGATGTTTGGACCAGCATGGGCCAGGAAGCCGACAACGCGCTGCGCCTTGAAGCCTTTCGCGACTATCAGGTCAATGACAGCCTGATGTCGCTGGCCAGCAAAGATGCGCTGTTCATGCACTGCCTGCCAGCCCATCGTGGCGAGGAAGTCAGCGCCAGCGTGATCGATGGCCAGCAAAGCATCGTCTGGCAGGAAGCGGAAAACCGCCTGCACGCCCAAAAAGCCCTGATCCTGACCCTGCTCAACAGCTAGCCAGCCCCAACGTACAATGGGCCCCTGCCCTGCGCACCACCTGAACAAATCATGAGCGTGAAAATCAAAGTTCCGGAGAAAACCGTCGCCCTCAACGTGCAACTGGCCTTGCGCGAAGATCTGGGGCCGGGCGATGTCAGCGCCAGCCTGATGCCGGCGGACCGCATGATCACCGCGCAACTGATATCACGCGAGTCAGCGGTGCTGTGTGGCCAGGCCTGGCTGAATGAAACCTTTCGTCAGCTGGATGAACGCATCAGCGTCAAATGGCTGGTCGATGAGGCCAGCTACGTCGCACCGAACAAACCGCTGTGCGAAATCAGCGGCCCGGCCGACAAGATTCTCAGCGGCGAGCGCACCGCCCTGAATTTCGTACAGCTGTTTTCCGGTGTTGCGACCGCAACCCGCCGCTACGTGGAGCGCATCAAGGGCACCAAAGCACGCATTCTGGATACGCGCAAAACCCTGCCGGGCCTGCGCGCCGGACAGAAATACGCAGTCGCCTGCGGCGGCGGGCAACCCCACCGCATGGGCCTTTACGATGCTTTCATGATCAAAGAGAACCACATTGCTGTGGCCGGCTCGATCAGCGCAGCGGTGGATACCGCACGTCAGCACAATCCGAACAACTTGCCGATCATTGTTGAAGCTGAAAACCTGCAGCAGACCGAGGAAGCCTTGAACAAGTCGGTGGATGTTTTGCTGCTGGACAACTTTGCCACCCATTTGCTCGCCCGCGCGGTCAACATGGGCACCACGCAGAAACGCTACAACCGCGGCAATACGCTGCTCGAAGCGTCTGGTGGCATCTCATTGGAAAACGTGCGTGAAATCGCCGACACCGGGGTCGACCGGATTTCCATCGGCGGCCTGACCAAGAACGTCAGCGCCATCGACCTGTCATTGCGGGTTACCGATTAGGCCCTGCGCAACGCGGCAATGGCCGCATCCAGATCGTTGAGCAAATCCTGCGGATCTTCCAGCCCAGCATGAAAGCGCACACACGTGCCCGCGCTTTTCCAGACTGAATCCTCACGCTGATTGGCGACATCAAACGGCAGACACAGGCTCTCATAGCCACCCCAGGAATAACCCAGCCCAAACAGCTTGAGGGTGTCGGTGAACGCGCTGAGCTGGGCGTCACTGAGCGGCATGAACTCCACCGAAAACAAACCATTGGCGCCTCGAAAATCGCGCTGCCACAGCGCATGTTGCGGATGCTGCGCGTCTGCAGGGTCCAGAATCCGCAACACTTCCGGCTGAGCGCGCATCCACTGTTTGAGCACCCGGGCATTTTCAGCATGTGCGCGCAGACGCACGTCCAGCGTGCGCAAACCGCGCAGCGCCAGATAGGCGTCATCCGCACTCACGCAATATCCCAGCGATTGTGAGCGTTGACGCACGCGCTCAAGCACATCGTCACGACACATGGCCGCGCCCAGCATCACGTCGGCATGCCCGGTTAAATATTTGGTCCCGGCCTGAATATCCACGGCTGCGCCCATGTCCAGAACCGGCGCATGCAGCGGCGTGGCCCAGGTGTTGTCGACCAGAACCGGCACGCCACGCGCATTGGCGGCGGCACAAATCGCCGGCAAGTCCTGAAGCTCCATGGTCAGCGAGCCCGGAGATTCACAAAAAATCAGGCGTGTCTGGGCGCTGATGCGCTGCGCGATCTGGGCGCCTTCGGTTGCCGGGAAGAAGCGTGTTTTCACCCCCAATCTAGCCAGATCCTGGGTGCAGAAATTGCGTGTCGGACCATACACACAATCAGCCACCAGAATCTCATCACCAGCCTCAACCAGACTGAGCAAAGCACCCGCAATCGCAGCGAGTCCGGATGGATAAAACACGCTTCCAGCGGCACCGGCAAGTTGATTCAATGCGGCCGCCAGAGCTTCATGCGTGGGTGTGCCGAAGCGCCCGTAATACAGCCCACTGAACGGCCGGGAACTGGC
>JBFKEC010000086.1:0-11758 GCA_041619315.1 Oceanococcus sp.
AGCGCCGGCCATGGCGTAAATGGCATCACTGTCCTGCGCGTCTTTGCCCGGTCGCGAAGCATCCAGATCATAGGCCGACTGATGGCTGTAGCCTGCACTGGCCTGGGTCGCCCAGACACCAAGTTCTTGCCCAGCACGCACGCTGGCATCGGCATTGCCGTTTTCATCACCACGCAATCGCCATTGCCCCTGTCCCACATCACGCCGGGTGATGATTTGAACCACCCCACCGAGCGCATCGGCGCCATACAAGGCCGAACTCGGACCACGCACGATTTCGATGCGTTCGATGCTGGCCACTCTTAGTCGGGCCAGATCAACCGCGCCGTTGACCCGCCCGTTGACCCTGCGGCCGTCAACCAGAATCAGAACATGCTCAGACGACAGGCCTTGAATTTCGACCGTGCTGCCACGTCCAGCGAGTTGCCCGACATGCACGCCTCCCTCGCGCTGCAGCAGTTCAGCCAGATCGCGTGCGCCGCTGCGTTCGATCTGAGGTCTGGCAATAACAATCACAGGCACCGGTGACTCCGACAGCTGCTGTTCGGTGCGCGTCCCGGTCACCACCACCGGGTCGAACTCGACTTGGACAGCCGGCGAGTCTGGCGGCAGCGTGATGCTTTCAAGCGCTTCCTCCGCCTGCCCGACCACCGGTACCGACAAGATCAGGATGGCCAGCGCTCGTGGCCCGCATATGCAAGGCTCAAACATCAGGCCGCACAACGGTTTTGCCAGTAGCTCGGCTTACACATCGCGATGGTTTCCTCCCGCAGACCTTGATTACTCAACACCCTGCGGCGGAACGCCAAACGATGAATAGCAAGCCCAACCCGCAGGTAGAGTGCCTGGGCGTCCACGCCCACCATCACGGGTTCATGCTCCTCGCAGGAAATGGCAGCAAATTCGCAGTAACGCTTGAGAGCGTCGGCGTGATCTTCATTCATATGCACGCAGGCTGCCGTTTCTACCGGGCCAGAAAACGGATTGAACCTGAGGGTGTCGTCCGGCTCCAGCCAATGAATACGACCGAATCCACCGATGTAACGAATCTTGACCGGCAGCAAACGCCAGAAGCGGAAATCATGCGCAGTGAAATAGTTCTCGGCTTCCGGGTAGAAACGCAGGTAGCGAGCCGCCACCGCACTCACGCCATGCTCCGACAGCGGTTCGGCATCGGCCATGACACAAACCCGTCCATGGGCCTGAATGTCCCCCCGCTCGCCTTCAACCACCGTCAGGCTGCAATGCGCATCCTCATGCAGATTGGCAGTGTGCTGAGCGATGTCTGAAATCAGTATGACCGGGTTGCCGTCACCATCCAGCACATAAGGGGTAACGGAACCCAGTGGGTAGCCGCGTACCTTGACGCTGAGCGATGAAAGCACCCCATATTGACGACTGCTTAAAAGCTGATGCGCATCTATTGCGGCTTGCTGCATGGTCTCCCCCGTGCGGTGATGTGTTTGACTCGCTCACAACTTAATGCGAATCATTCCCATTTGCAACAGGCATTGTGGATGCCGCGCCCCAGACCCGCACATACACTGGTCAGGCCCGCCCACGCCTACATAAATCGCTGGCAGCAACCATGCAGCCATGACGTTAAACTGCGCGCATAAAAGCCACCAAGGAGACCGCTAGAATCCAGCCCGACCCGCATTGATTAGCTGTCCGGCGCATGGATGCCGCCCTCTTCGCAACCTCATTTGCGGCATAGCGATTATTCAAATCCATGGCACTACCCGACACCTCATCCACCTGGCGCGCCACCGGCCTTAAGCCCAGCGACATTCAGTTGCAGGCGGCACAGACCCAGCTCAAGCTGCGCGACAAGGTCGACGCGTTCTGCCCGCAAGGCCATAACGGCGACACCCTGACACCAGCCATGCGCGATCGTTTGGCGGCGCTGGTCCAGCGCTTCATTGATGCGCGCAAACGCATCCTGAGTCAGGTCACAGAGAGCCACATTGAGGGTAGTCATCCCTGGGCTGGCGTGACCCGCGCCGACATTGATCCGGCCGAACTGCCCCTGATCATCGAACAGCTCACGGCCTGGCAGGCGGCGCTGGTTGCCGTGTCGGGGCTGCTGACCGATCTGCGCCATTTTCTTCCGGCCGGCGCTGAGGCGCGCATGCCCATAACCGATCTGGGCCAACTGATCGACGCACTGGAACAATTACCGGAGCCGGACGACGACGTCATCTGGGAATACTTGCCCACGCTCAGTGGCCAGCGCTTACAGCAATCGCGTGACGGCCTCGACATGTTCCTCAACCTGGGTGCCATGTCGATCCGCCTGGCCAGCCGCTTAAGCCCATGGGACATGTTCGATCGCGCTTGTCTGGCCCGCCACCAGCAAGGCGCCACAACCCTGCAGACACACCTCGCCGCTGATGCCACGCTGGGGCAACTGCGCGAGGTGTTGCTCAGCGCTGACATGTTCACCAACGATCTGCGCAAGCTGGCGCCGGAACTGGAAAGCCTCAACCGCATATTCCGCATTGCCGGCACAGCAATTTTCAGCACCAGTTGCCAGGGTCTGTATGAACTGGAGAAGTTGCTCGCGGCCATTGCCGCCCTACCGCATGCCTATCTGCAATGGCGTGACCCGGTTCTTGCTGAATCCAATTTCGACACGGCTCTGGCACACCTGCGGCGTGATCTGGAAGAACTCACGCGCCGCGCCGACGCACTGCAAGACACCTTCGACCTCACCGCCCTGCCCTCAATCAATCAACTGGAAAGGATTCGCAGCGCCCTGGATGGCGGCAAAACCAGCTTGTGGCTGAACACGCGCGGTCGCGCGATACGCCAGGAGCTGGCCAAATTCTGCCTGGACAGCGAATTGCCGCTCGCACAGATCAGTCCGCGCATGACTGAACTGGTCGAATACGCTATCGCCAACAAAGCGCTGTGTGACCATCCGATTTACGCCAAACATCTGGGCAAACTGTTTCAAGGACCGGAGACCGACCTGCGCATGGCTGAGGCCTTGCGTAATTGGTACCGCAACATCCAGAGCGAATATTGCGCTGAACGGGCGCCGCTTGGTCGCTGCATAGTGAGCCTGCCAGACACGGCGACACTCACCATTCGCAAACTGCGACAGCGCCATCAGGCACTGATAGAGCAAGCCCTGGATAGCTATCGAAAATGGCACGCCGTGCTGGCCGATGATGCGCCGATGCGTGACCCTCAATGTGACCTGCTGGATCCACACCACGGCGTTGCCAGCGTTGCCCTGGAATTGCGCGCTGCACTCGATCGTCTACGTGATCTGGCCGCCGATGACAGCATTCCGGTGGGGCATCTTGTGGCTGACGTTGAGGCGCAGGCCAAGCTGATTGATGGTCAGTCCCAATGGGAGCGTTTTCGCAGCCAGCACGCCCTGTTTCACGGCATGGAAATGGAAATACACGGCTCTGTGACTTCCGAAGCCATGCTGCGCAAAGCCATATCAACGCTAAGCCTTGCCGACTGCATCGACAGTATTCCTTTGCCGAGCCTGCGCAAGGTTTTGCAACGCCAGTCCAAGCCGCGCCTGTACCAGCAATTGCGCAAATTCGCCGGCACCCTGAGAACTGCCCAGCGTGACGAGAGCCATGCGCGTGAAGCTTTCAGCACGCATGTCGGGCTAAACCTTGAGACCTGGATGCAGGGGCGCGATGCCAGCCCGGGCGCGCTGCGCTTGCGCAATCAACTGGCATTGCAACGAACCCGCCACCTCGGCGCCTGGCTCAGTTACATCAGCACCCGGGCACAGATGTCGCAACTCGGCCTTGAAGCCCTGGCGCAAGCGATCAGCAACCAGAGCATTGATGCATCCCAGGCCGATCAGATTCTGCACGCAGCCATACTGCGAATACTTGCGCTGGAAGTTCATCAGGCCGACAAACACTGAACACCCGCCCGATGTGCATGGCACACTGATGGCCCCTTCAGCGATACATAGTCATGTTCGGAAAACCAGACCTGAGCGGCAAAACCGCATTAATCACCGGCGCCTCCAGTGGCCTGGGGGTGGATTTCGCCAAGCAGCTTGCTGCGATGGGCGCTCATGTTGTTCTTGTGGCGCGCCGCGAAGATTTGCTGCGCCAGCTGTGCACAGACATCCATGATGAGTTCAACACCACCGCCGAGTACCGCGCCTGTGATCTATCAGTTGCAAGCACGCGCGAGGCGCTGGCCGAGAATCTGAGCGAGTCCGGCGTGCATGTCGACATCCTGATCAACAATGCAGGCTTTGGCCTGTTCGGGGATTTTTGTGAACTGGATTGGGAGCGCACCGATCAGATGCTGCAACTGGACGTGGTCGCCCTGACCCACCTGACCCGTTTGCTGGTCAATCCGATGGTGGAAAACGGATACGGTCGCATCATGCAGATTTCCTCGGTCGGCGCCTTTCAACCATCGCCGGGCTATGGCGCCTACTCGGCCGCCAAAGCGTATGTACTGAGCTTTAGCCACGCACTGCACTACGAACTCAAGGGCACGGGTGTGACCAGCACGGTGGTGTGCCCCGGAGTCACGGAAACCGAATTCCTGCGCGTTTCAGGCCAGGCGCGTAACCGATTCCACAATGCGACCATGATGAGCAGCCGCGATGTCGCCCGCATGGCGCTCAAACGCACCCTCAAGGGCCGGCCTGAAATCGTGACCGGTGTGGTCAACGCCATCAACGCATTTCAAACGCGTTTTCTGTCGCGACCGCTACTCGCGCGTATCGCGGCCATGGCCATGGTTTACCGCAGTCCGGGCCAAAGCAAACCCGACTGAGCCTCACCCTCATTTGAACGCTCAAAAGCCCGTTCCTGAATCCTGTTCAGGAACGGGTAAGAATTGCACCACGCGCAAATTCAGCCGGCCTGTTTTGGTGCATGTTCACGTAAACCCTCAACTTCTCGGGCTTTGCTGTTATGCACAATATCGAGATATCGGGATCACGTTCAAATCGACATGTCAAGATTTTGACAAAGATACATGCAATGTTTCTTAAGTTGTTGTTTTTAATCAACTAAGACAAACTGGTTACGATTTAATCAGCACCGCAAAAAGCCAGTAACAGCGGCCTTTGGCGGTACTCATTTGGTCGATATGCACAAAGTTATCCACAGGCTCTGTGCATGACTGCAGTTTTCCCTTGCGCTATCACGGCTTAGGTGAATTTTCTGAGAAATCACCTGCGCAGTTGAGCGCATTTTTGATCCGAAAATAAGCCCTGAGTCGCACTCAGTTTGGGGCCAGCGCCGGGGCATCTTCACGGGGTGTACTGACCTCACCCGCAACCACCCGATTCTGCCCGTCAAAGCTGGCATACACCGCGCCCAGTGTCTGCTCAGCGCTGCTTTGCTCAATCGTCGGCACGTAGTAAAACTCGGCCTGGGCACGCTCGGTGGTGATATCCAGCAACATGTAGCCTTTCTCGCTGAGGTCTACATATTTCATGTGGGGATTCACCACCGGAACCAGACTGGCCAGACCCGGCACATCCAGCCCGGGTGATGTCACCGAGGTGCACACGAACTCCACCGCCATCGAGCCATCACCGGTCAGCGGGTTGTAGCTCAGAAGGTTGCTCGGGTCTTCGGTAATGTCCATGCACCAGGAGGTGTGGATATCACCGGTCAGCACCACCACATTGTTAATCGCCACATTGGGTGCAGCCTGTCCACCACGAATAATGTCCCACACCCGACGCCGCTCGGCGGCATAGCCATCCCACTGGTCGGTATTGAGTATCAAACCGCCGGAACCGGCAACGGGTAGAAGGCGCAAGGTCGTCCCGGCATCGCCCAGCAAGGCGGCCAGATCCGGCGTACCCACAATACGCAGCTGACCAAACATCACTTGCTGACCGAGAAACTTCCATTGTGAGGTCGACGCATTGAGCGTATCGGACAACCACTGCAATTGCTCTTCACCAAGCAGGGTGCGCGACTCGTCATTCAGGGCTGAGGAATTGACCATGCCGCCCTCGTCTATGACGACTTCACGATCACGATCGATGATGCGCGTGTCGAGCATGTCGAACTCGGCCAGGTCGCCGTATTTGAACTGACGGTAGATACGCACCGGACTGAGTGGATCAACCTGACGAATGGGCATCCATTCGTAATAGGCCTGCACCGCTGCCGCCAGGCGCTCGGTCCACACCCCCTCGTCACCTTCAGTGTGATTGTTGGCGCCATCGCGGTAGGAATTGTCTGCCGTTTCATGGTCATCCCAAATGCAGATGAAGGGATGCTGACGATGGGCCTCGGCAAGATCGGCGTCACGCTTGTACTGGGCATGACGGGTGCGATAGTCCTCTAGGCTGAGAATTTCGTGAGCAGGCTCGTATTCGCGAAATTCGCCGTATTCAGCGGTGCCGTACTCGTAAATGTAATCCCCAAGATGCAGCACCACATCCAGATCGGCGCGTTCTGCAACCCGGCGGTAGGCATTGAACAAACCATGCGCCAGACTGGAGCACGACACCACGCCAACCCGCAAGCGATCGACCTGGCCAACCGGCGCGGTGCGCGTACGCCCAATCGGTGATGTCACATCGCCGCTGCGAAAGCGATAGTAATACGTGGTGTTGGCAAGCAAACCGGTGGGGTCGACCTTGACCGTGAAATCCTGGCTGGCCTGGGTAGTCACACTGCCGCTGGCCACCACCGACTGAAGCTGGGTGTCGGTTGCGATCTCCCACTCCACCGTGACCGCTACGCTCTGATCTTGCGGGGTCACACGGGTCCACAATATGACGCGATCCGGCAAGGGATCGCCGCTGGCTACGCCATGGGCGAATGCAATCGGCGTATCACCGGTCGCGCTGCGATCGCCATCGGAATTGCAGGCTGACAGCGAGGTCACACCCATTGCAGCGGTCGCCATGGAGGCCGAGCCCTGCAGAAAACGCCGCCGATTCAAGCCGGAAAGTTTGTCTCTCATTGTGTTCCCCGTGGTTGTAGTTATACGTCCACTTTAGCGTGTTGCCCAACCCAGCTCCACGCTCAGACAAACCTCCAGTATGCGCAGGCTGGATGACACTTTCGGGACACGTTCGACACGGGCATAAAAAAACCGCCGGCCCCACAAGGTCCGGCGGCCTGTTTAGCGCCAGGCTGATGAGCTTCAAGCGCTCGACGGCTACCCGTCAGTTGCGAATGGCACGCAGCATCCAGGCGGTTTTTTCGTGGATACGCATGCGGTCAGAAACCAGCGCGGCAGTGGATTCATCATCGGCACCCTGCGCCGCCTTGAGCACGTCACGCGAGGTCTTGACCACTTGCTCGTGTCCCTTGGTCAGCAGGTCAACCATTTCACCCGCTTCAGGCACGCCCTCGACTTCCTTGATGGAACTCAACTGAGCAAAGGCCTGATAGGTGCCAGGCGCGGCAACACCCAGCGTGCGGATGCGTTCTGCGATGTCATCCACAGCGGTCGCCAGTTCGGTGTAATGCTCCTCGAACATCAGGTGCAATTCGCGAAACTGCGGGCCGGTTACGTTCCAGTGGAAATTGTGCGTCTGCAGATACAGCGTGTAGGAATCAGCGAGCAGGCGTTTAAGCCCGTCAGCAATGGTCTGGCGATCCTGCTGATTAATACCAATATCAATGTCAGACATGTAGCGTCCTTAGGTTGTGCGTGAATGCACGTATAGCGTGAGGGCATTGCTGCAATTTTCAAGCGTGGTCCGGCCCGGCGCTGGCTATTTTCATGACATCCCAGTAGCTCGGAGGGGCACTGCTGTAGCCCCGCTCGCGCAACATGCGATGCACCTTGGGCAGGCGAAAATATGGCACCGACGCCATCAGATGATGTTCACGATGGAAATTGACGTTGAGCGGCGCCACGCACAAACGCGCCAGCCAGCCGGCACGAGTCGTGCGGGTGTTGTCGAACATATTTGTGCCGCCCGGCATGCAGGCATGCTCGGCGAGCGAACGAATGCGCAGAAACAGGCTGAAACTGGTCACATAGGCCAGCACCCAAGCCAGATAAGCCCAGGCCGCCCCGGCCCACCACAGCACCGCCAACAACGCCAGATTACTGAGCAACATCGGACCCAGATTGCGCAGGCCGTTGATCAGGTACACGCGCGGGCCACGCTGCGCGGCGGGGCGCCAGATCACATCCCCCGCCACGGTGTACTGCATCGCCCCGATATCCATCAAAAACAGCCCAAGCATGCGTTTGAGTCCGGTCACACCCAGCGCATCGCGCACCAATTTTCGCCGCATGCTGGCCGAGCTTGCCGGGTACATATCAACCAGGGTCAGGTCCGGGTCCTTGTCACTGCCGGTATGCGCATGGTGCCTCATGTGATGGGCGCGATAGCGTTCTACGTCCAGCCATACCGGCCGCGCGCACAGCCAATCCACCACATACTGGTTCAGCCAGCGCTGGCGAAACAGCGAACGGTGTGCCGCTTCGTGAGTCATGATGGCGCAGCACAGTTGCTGCCCTCCCAGCAGCGTCACGACCAGCAACCAGGTCAACGGGTGTGGCCAATGTATGAGCGCAGCGAAGTACACGCCACTCAGGCCCCAGTTACGCAACAGAGCGAAAACGCCCGCGGCATTGCTTCTGCGAGTCAGCTGCTCAATTTCCTGTGGACTGAAAACATCCTTGATTTTCACGTTCATTGATCACTCCTTCGGTTGCGCTCAGGCCGCATTCACGCGCGCCAGTGGCAGCGTGCACGGTGCTGCCGGATCGGCCCGCTCGAGAATCACGCGGGTATCGGTGCCTGGCGGCAGGACGCCGAAGTTGTGATGGCCCTGACTGGCCAGACGCGAGGCGCAAAACGCTTCACTGACCGCGCTGGGCGCATGCTGAACCAGCAATGACGCCTGAAATGCCAGGGCCATGCGATCAACCAGCGCACGGGCTCCAAACTGCAGATTGAAGTCATCGGCCGGATCGAGGCTGGCAATCCGGGCTTTCAGCCCATCCAGATAGCTATCCAGAAGGGTGTTGCCTCCACGCGCCAGCTCACATTCGGCAACAAAGCTGTGCACCACGGCCGGGCTTTTGCCCATGACACGCAACACGTCCAGGCATTGCACATTGCCGCTGCCCTCCCAGATCGGGTTGATCACCGCTTCGCGATACAAACGCGGAAAAATTGAATTTTCCATTACGCCGCTGCCGCCAATGCATTCCATGATTTCGTAGCTGTGATTGGGTGCACGCTTGCAGTTCCAGTATTTGCCCACGGCCGTGGCCAGACGGGCCAAATGGGCCTCGTGCTGGTCGTTGGCGCGACCGTCCTGCGCCCGCGCCATACGCATCGCAAATGCGATGGCGCCTTCATATTCCAGCGCCAGATCAGCCAGCACATTGCGCATCAGAGGCTGATCGATCAGGTGCTTGCCGAACACCGCGCGTTCACGGCAATGATGAATGGCGTTGGCCAGGCCGGCGCGCATCAGTCCGGCGGAGGCCCCCATGCAGTCAAAGCGGGTCATGCTGACCATCTCGATGATGGTCGCCACACCCCGCCCTTCCTCACCAATCAGCCAACCACCGGCACCGCGCAATTCCACTTCACTCGAGGCATTCGAGCGATTGCCCATCTTGTCCTTGAGTCGAATCAGGTTGAGCGCGTTCTTCTCGCCATCCGGCAGCCAGCGCGGGACCAGGAAGCAAGACAAGCCGGCCTGAGTGTTGGCCAGGACCAAAAAGGCATCGCACATCGGCGCGGACAAAAACCATTTGTGACCGACCAGGGCATACATCTGGCCAGACCCACTGCGCGCGACCGGCCTGGCCGTGGTCGAGTTGCTGCGCACATCCGAACCGCCCTGCTTTTCGGTCATGCCCATTCCTATGGTCAGGGCGCCTTTCTGATCCGCCGGCAGACTGCGCGGGTCATATTCGCGGGCCAGCACCTTGGGCACCCAGATCTCGGCCACGTCAGGCTGCTGGCGCAGGCTGGGGATACTGGCAAAAGTCATGGTCACGGGACAGCCGTGTCCGGCTTCAACCTGCGAGTGCATGAAGTACTTGGCCCCACGCACCACATGGGCCCCGGCTTTGGGGTCGCGCCACGGCGCACTGTGCAGGCCGTTTTCAAACGCACTCTGCATAAGCTTGTGATACGCCGGGTGATAGCGCACCTCATCAATGCGCCGCCCGAAGCGGTCATGGGTTTCCAACTCCGGGGTGTAGCGGTTGGCGGCAAAACCCAACTCAAGGTATTCGGCACGGCCAATGTGGTCACCGAAATCGGCAATCTCCCCCGCTCCCCAGGCCCCGCCTTCGCGGACCACCGCTTCAACCAGTGGCGTGTCGCTGGTGAACAGGTTGTAGTCAGCCAACTCACACGACACATTCTCAACGCTATGGGTTTCCCCCAGATTGACCTGATTCATACTCTGATTTCCTGCTTGTGTGGTGTTGTTCATCGCGCGCGAAACCCATCCAGCCCGAAATCGCCAAAAGGTTCGTCACGCTGCCGAACCGCCTCCTTGAAGCCCTCACGCATCGCGGTCTGCTGAAAGGCAAAGCCTTCCTGGGTGTGCCGGGTCATGCCGTCAAACACAGTGCCGAGGATTTGCGTGGTGTGCAGCCCCTGCTGAGAAACCGATTGATTGAGCAACAACTTCATCATCATCAGTTGATTGACCGGCATGCGTGCGATCCGCTCCAGCAAGGCTTCAAATCGCTGATCCAGTTCCTCAAGCGGTGCCGACTCGATCGCCAGCCCCCACTCCTGAGCTTGTTTGCCGTTCAGGCAGTCACCGGTAAAAAGAAGCCGCTTGGCCTTTTCCAGGCCAATGCGGTGGAACCAGATCGAAGTTGTCGGCGAGCCCCAGACCCGCGCCGGTGGATAGCCAATCTTTGCGTCCTCGGCAATGACCAGCAGATCGGAACACAGAGCCATGTCAGTCCCACCGGCAACACAGAAACCGTGGACTTTGCACACCACCGGCTTGTCCGAATGAAACAGGCTCATGAAGCCTTTTACATTGCGACTCATCATGGCGTAGTCAACCATCGGGTCCCAGGTCGAATCCGGCTTGTGATTGTCCATCTGTACACGCGGATCCAGTGGTGAGCCGGGCGGGCGCTGCGCATCGTCCTCACCGATATTCAGACCCTCGGCGCTTTCGACCAGATCGTAACCACCACAAAAACCAGAGCCGTTGCCCGACAGCGCGATGACATGCACAGCCGGATCCAGATTGGCGCGCTCGACGCAGGCAGCCAGTTCCTGGGGCATCTGTGTGGTGATCCCGTTGCCGCGTTCGGGGCGATTTAGGGTGATGCGCGCGATGCGCCCGTCACACTGGTAGGTCATCGTGCTCAAGTGCTCGCTCATGCTCATGCCTCAAAATCTCCGTGCCGTCCCACGCCTGCAGCAAACTCGCTTGCACCGGCAACTGTTTCGCCGCTGCCTAGCGCTTTACGTCCATGGCGCAATTCATTGCTTAGCGCTGCGCCCTCATCCATGCCCCATTGCTGCAAGGCACTGAGCCGATCTCCACGCATACAGTTCTGAGGAAAAGCGGCCAGCTGTGCAGCCAGCTCCAGGGCCGCGCCCAGGGCCTGCCCTTGGTCAACCAGCCGATTCACCAGTCCCATGCGTGCTGCTTCGTCCGCGCCAACCGGCCGACCAGTCAAGATCATGTCCATGGCGTGACTCATGCCAATGAGTCGCGGCAAACGGACTGTCCCGCCATCAATCAAGGGCACGCCAAAGCGCCGACAGAACACCCCGAACACCGCACTTTCGTCGGCCACACGCAGATCGCACCAGGCGGCC
>JBFKEC010000087.1:0-11696 GCA_041619315.1 Oceanococcus sp.
ATTGATGCCTGTGGTCGCCGTGTGGCCCTGCCTGACGCACCGCAGCGCGTGGTGTGTTTGTGTCCTTCGCTGAGCGAAACCCTGTTTGCACTGGGCCTTGGTGCTCGGGTGGTCGGGCTCACTCGTTATTGCATACATCCATCGCCGCAGATTGATGCGGTGGCGTCAGTTGGCGGCACCAAGCAAATCGACGTTGACGCGGTGCGGGGCTGTGCGCCGGATCTGATCATTGCAGAGAAAGAGGAAAATCGGCGCGAAGATGTTGAGGCCTTGGCTGAGCATTGGCCGGTTTATGTGTGTGATATCCAGACCCTGGAGCAGGCGTACAGCGCTATACAAAGCCTCGGTGAGGTGACCGCTCAGCCGCTCAAGGCCGAGCAGTTGGTGGCACAGATCAAGGCCGCTTGGGCTGCAATCCCGACGGTGAAAAGCCCCTTGCGCGTGCTGTATCTGATCTGGCGCAAGCCGTGGATGGCGGCCGGTGCTGACACTTACATCAACGCCGTGCTGCAGCGTGCCGGCATGGTCAATGTGGCGGCCGAGTTGAGCGGGCGCTATCCGCAGATCGAAAGCGCGCAGCTTGGTGCGCTGAGTGTTGATCTGTGTTTGCTCAGCTCCGAGCCATACCCGTTCAAGGCACAGCATTGTGAGGAGCTTGCCGGGTGGTTGCCGGGCGCGAACATGCAGCTGGTCGATGGTGAGATGTTCAGCTGGTATGGCTCACGCATGCTGCCCGCAGCGGATTATTTGAGTGATTTGATCCGGCGAGTCTGATTCTCGGGCGCCGTACCCACAAACGCCAGATGCATAACTCACTTGGTCTCAGTCGTGGGTGCTGCCGGTGACGTGGTAAGCCTGGGCAAACTCGCGTGGCATGCGTTTGGGGCGACCGCTTTTCAGGTCCACGCTGATCCATAGGGTGACCGCGCGCACAATCGTGGTGTCGTCGCTCGGGCGGCGAATCTGGTAGCTGCGCTCTAATC
The DNA here is from genome assembly GCA_041619315.1 of Oceanococcus sp. Classification (GTDB taxonomy): domain Bacteria; phylum Pseudomonadota; class Gammaproteobacteria; order Nevskiales; family Oceanococcaceae; genus Oceanococcus. The sequence goes on from JBFKEC010000087.1 coordinate 984, forward strand.
TGAGCTTGCCGTCATTGGCGGTACACCAGGTGCCAATTTCCAGGTCGTCATCAAGCACGGCGGCGCGCAGGTAGTCGATTTCGGTGCGGTGGGCGACCACGCCGGCGCCAAGGCGCTCGTAGACATCCCATCCCAGACCCAGATGTTCGGTGTGGGCCCAGGCGGTGTCTTCCAGGTACTGCAGGTATCGCACGTTGTTGACGTGCTGCATGCGGTCAATCGCATCGGCGGTAACACGCACTCGATGCACGAACGGATTCGGATAGTCCCAGGCCATAGCGGCATTCTAGCCGCATCACTCGGCGCCGCGACAGTTAGGTCGGGCACAAAAAAGCGGGCCCGCAGCCCGCTCTTGTGTGGCTTGCAGGGTGGTCAGGTGCGCTGTGCGTCGTAGAAATTACCGGCTTGCTTGCGCAGCTTGCCGCTGTTGACCAGTTCCTTGTGGATTTCGTCCTGTAGCTCGGATTTGATGCCGAAGTGAAAGCACAGGTCGGCAATGATGAACAGCGGCGCGGAGATGAATGACTGATAGATGCTTTCGAAGAATGCCGGCTTGTTGCCTTCGTAATGCAAATGGCCGTAGATCTGTGACGTCCAGCCGATGATCTGGCCCGCAGCGAAGATCGCAATACCGGCTGCGTAGCCCTGCGCGGCGGCAAGGTGGGCGGCGTAGAGCAGGGCACCATAAAGCAGGGTGGCGATTCCGCCGAACAGCAGGTCGGTGCGCAGGTAATACTGCACGCTATAGAGATACAGCAGAGTGGCCGCAGTGATCGAAACGCCGCCGACACTGAACAGCTCCAGCCAGGCCAATGGAACAAACGCCGTGAAGGTGATCAGCGGGACCCCGAATACGTGTATCCACACATTGGTGTTTTCCTGGTGGTAGGCCGTGTAAAAAGCCATTTCGCGGGCAAAACTACTCATGTCTTGTCGTCCTCAGCAGCGCGACGCGCCTGTTACTTGAATGACAAACACGATAACTTTGTCGGGAAAGTCTCACCATCGTAAAAAATTCAGTACCTTGTCGTAAATTTTCCGACATTGGGGCGTGGCGTCGCCGGCGCGCGCCTGTCTTGGGGGCATCAGGGAGTGCAACATGAATGATCAGGCGAAGCCGGATGGCCGGCTTGCGCGTATCCTCGAAGCGGTTGAACGCATTGGCAACCGTTTACCCGATCCGGCCATGCTGTTTGTCGGCCTGTTGGTCGTGGTGTGGATACTCTCAGCGCTGCTGTCGGGGATCGACTTTGGGCTGACTGACCCGCGCAATGGCGAGCCCCTGCGCGTGAGCAACCAACTGTCGGGCACCGCACTGGCCGCATTTCTCTCGGCCATGGTCAAGAACTTTGCTCATTTTCATCCGGTCGGGGTGGTGCTGGTTGCCATGCTCGGCATCGGGGTGGCCGAGCACACCGGTTTCATCAATGCGGGTCTGCGCGGTTTGCTTGCAGTGACGGCCAAGGCGCTGCTCACGCCGACATTGATTGCGGTGGGCATCCTCAGTCACACCGCAGCCGATGCCGGCTACGTGCTGGTGATTCCGCTTGGCGGGGTGATTTTCTACGCCGCCGGCCGCCATCCGCTGGCCGGTATCGCGGCTGCATTTGCCGGGGTGTCGGGTGGGTTCTCGGCCAGTTTCGTGCCCTCGGCGCTGGATCCCATGCTGCAAGGTATCTCCCAGGCCGGTGCCCACATTCTCGACACCAGCGTGCAGCTCAACCCGCTTAACAATTTCTTCTTTACCGCCAGTTCGGCCGTGCTGGTGATCGGGGTTGGCTGGTGGTTAACCGACAAGGTTGTAGAGCCGCGTCTGCGCGCAACGCCGCTGGATGGCGATCTGGCTGACCTGCCCAGCATGCAGCCGCTGCAAGCAGGTGAGCGCCGCGCCCTGCGTGGTGCGCTGGTTGCAATGCTGCTGGGGATACTGGCGCTGGTGCTCAGCGTGCTGCCGGAAAGTTCGGCCTGGCGTGGGCCCAATGGTGGCCTGGCCGAGGGCGGGGCGCCATTGATGCGCTCGATCGTGCCCTTGATCTTCTTACTCTTCCTGCTGCCGGGTGTGGTCTACGGGGTCATGGCCGGAACGGTCAAAAGCTCGCGTGATGTGATCGAGGGCATGAGCAAGGCCATGACCGGCATGGCCTATTACCTGGTCATCATGTTTTTCATTGCCCAGTTCGTGTACGCCTTTGCGCAGTCCAATCTGGGCGTGCTGTTGGCGTTGCAGGGCGCAGCGCTGCTCAAGGCACTGGCATTGCCGGCGCCGGTAACCATTGTTGGCATGGTGGTGCTCACCGGGGTGATCAATCTGTTTGTGGGTTCGGCATCGGCCAAGTGGGCGCTGCTGGCGCCGATTTTTGTGCCCATGCTGATGCAGCTGGGCATTTCACCGGACCTGGCTCAGGCGGCCTATCGGGTGGGCGATTCGACCACCAATATCATTACGCCGTTGATGCCGTATTTCCCGTTGGTGGTGGTGTTCTGTCAGCGCTATGTGAAGAACGCCGGGATAGGCACGGTGGCGGCCATGATGCTGCCGTACTCGATCACACTGCTGGTGCTGTGGAGCGGCTTTCTGTTGCTGTACTGGGGCCTGGGTCTGCCGCTGGGGCTGCAAGCCAGCTACACCTATCCGGGCTAGCGGGATCGCGATGGTGGACGCCGCGCCGGGCGGCGTCCACGCCGTGCGATATCAGGCTTCGCTTTGGTAGTAGTCCATCAGAATCTTGGCGCATTCCGGGCGCGAAAATTCCGGCGGCGGGGCAGTGCCTTCGGACAGCATCTGGCGCACCTTGGTGCCTGACAGCAGGACGAAATCATCTTTGCTGTGGTCGGGCGCGTCGCGCATCATCACGACCTTGTTCAGCTTCTTCGACCAGGCGGTGTGGTCGGCGCGGAAGATTTCGATATCCAGTGCACCTGCGGGCACCTTCTCGTCGAAGATGGTTTGCGCATCAAACGCACCGTAGTAATCGCCGACACCGGCGTGATCACGCCCGACGATGAGGTAGGAGCAACCCGCATTCTGGCGGAACACAGCATGCAGCACGGCTTCACGCGGGCCGGCGTAGAGCATGTCGAAACCGTAACCGGTGATCATCACCGAGTTGGGCGGGAAGTAGCACTCAACCATTTTGCGAATGCAGGCATCACGCACCGGCGCCGGAATGTCGCCCGGTTTGAGTTTGCCCAGCAGCATGTGGATCAGGATGCCATCGGTACCCAGTTCTTCATGCGCCATGCGGCACAGTTCTTCGTGCGCGCGGTGCATTGGGTTGCGTGTCTGGAACGCCACGACCTTGGTCCAGCCACGCTCGGCAAATTCGTTGCGAATCTCCACCGCAGTGCGGAAGGTGTCGGGGAAATCCGTCTGGAAGTAGCTGAAATTGAGCACATCGATAGGGCCGGAAATCAGCGTGCGGCCCAGAGCGCGAAAGGTTTTGACGCCGGGGTGCTCGGCATCATCGGTGCCAAATACTTCGCGCACCACGGTTTCGATCTCGTCATCACTGACTGTTTCCAGTGCTTCGACGGTCTGTATCGCGATGACCGGTTGGCCTTCGACGTTGGGGTCGCGCAAGGCAATGCGCTGGCCGACTTCAATGGCGCCAGCAGATTCGGTCATGTTGACCACCGGCACCGGCCAGAACAAGCCGTCCGCGGTTTTCAGGTCAGTTGCTACCGACAGCATGTCGGCTTTGTTCATGAAGCCGTTCAGCGGGTTGAAATAGCCGGCACCCAGCATTACAGCGTTGGCGGCGGCGGCCGAGTTGAGCAGCAGCGACGGCAGGCTTTCGGCCTCACGGCTCAGCGCATCGTGCTTTTCGGAGTCGTAGACAAAACGGGGGTTGAGCTGGTCTGAACCGTGCGGCTTGATCATCCTGAATGTTCCGGTTTTCTGGTGATTCGGGCCGCGAATGTACCGGAATCAGCGCCAACCGTCACGATTCAAAAGGACGAGTCGGCTCCATTTAAGGCCAGTTCACGCGGGCATTGGAGCAATTTTGAGCCGGCAATGTAGTCCGGATCGGGATACCACGAGAACACGTAGTGGCCATCCTTGATGGTGTCGATCAGGGGCTGGGCAGCGTCCACAGGCACTGCCGGGCAGCCATGGCTGCGGCCGATGCGACCAGTGCGATGAATGAATTCGTCGCTGACATACTTGGCGCCATGGATCACGATGGCCCGGTCCAGCGCATGATGATTGAATTGCGGTTCCAGCCCTTGCATGCGCAGCGAATATCCGTTGCGTCCGTCGTAGGCTTGCAGGGTACGGAACAGTCCGATGCTGGACTGATGCGAGCCAGGGGTGTTGGAAAACTCGCGGCTGAATTTGTCACCAGAGGCACGGCCGTGAGCGACCAGCTCTCTGAACAGCAGTTCGCCCTGGTCCAGATCGAACACCCACAGGCGTGGCGTGGTCGAGGGCAGGCTGTAGTCGATGACCGCCAGGCGGGCATCATGGGCATGTTCCGGGGCGGCGCAAGCTAGTGCCTGCAGCGCGTTCTCCAGCACATCGCGGTCAAGTTCCGGGGCGGCTGCGCGCAGCTTGACGAGCAGGCTGTCGGCCGCGTTTGCTTGAGCGCACAAGGCCAGCGCGGCTATGGCGAATAGTCGTGTCAGTAGCTTTGTCATGGTGTGCTCGACGAGTCCCTGTCTAACGTCCTGCGGAAGCGGCGTTCGGTGTGTGGCTACGCGAAACGCACAGTCACATACACGCTCAAGCATACGGTAAAGGTTCCCATTGCGGACATAAAAATGCGTGGCAGGGCCGGGAGCACGCGCGAATTCGCTACAATCAAGGGCTTTGCCCCTGATCAGGCCCAAACAGACCCATGTCGCGTTTCCCCGAAATTAAGCCACAGCAGTTCTCCCTCATCGAGATGGAAAAATCCATGCTCAACTGGTGGGAGCAGCAGGACATTTTCGGCTTGTGCACGCAGGTTCGTGAAGAGGCGCCGCGTTTCACCTTTTACGAAGGCCCGCCAACGGCCAATGGTCGTCCGGGTGTGCACCATGTGATGGCGCGCACGATCAAGGATTCGTTCTGCCGCTATAAAGTCATGCAGGGTTACCGGGTCGACCGCAAGGCCGGTTGGGACACCCATGGCTTGCCGGTGGAGATTCAGGTCGAAAAAGAACTGGGCCTGACCAACCGGGCGGAAATTGAAGCCTACGGTATCGAGAAGTACAACGCGGCGTGCAAGGCCTCGGTCCACAAATACACCGAGATGTGGAATGAGCTGACCCGTCGCAGTGGTTACTGGGTGGATCTGGAACATCCCTATGTGACCTATCAGAACAACTACATCGAATCGGTGTGGTGGCTGCTTTCACAATTGCACGCCAAGGATCTGCTCTATCGCGGGCACAAGATTCACTGGTACAGCCCAGGCTCTGGCACTGTGCTGTCCTCGCACGAGGTTTCGCTCGGTTACAAGGAAGTTGAAGACCCCTCCGTGACCGTACGTTTCCCGGTCGCTGGGCAGGACAACACCTATTTCCTGGCCTGGACCACCACACCCTGGACGCTGGTCTCCAACCTGCTGCTGGCCGTGGGGCCGAGTCTGGACTATGTCACCGTTAAGTGCGGTGAGGAAAAGCTGATTCTGGCCGAAGCCTTGCTGTCGGTGTTGAGTGAAGACTACGAGATTGTTGAGCGCTGCAAGGGCTCCGATCTGGTTGGTATGCGCTACACCCCGGTGTTCGATATGTTTAGCGATCACCCCGGCGCCTTTAAGGTCGCCGCAGCCGACTATGTGACCACCGAAGACGGGACTGGCATCGTCCACACCGCGCCGGCATTTGGTGCCGATGACTATGCCACCGCCCAGCGCGAAGGCTTGGAGATGGTCAATCCGGTCAAGCGGGATGGCTGCTTCGAGGATGATGTGCCGCTGGTTGGCGGGCTGTGGTTCAAGGATGCCGACAAGCTCATCATTCGCGACTTGAAAGAGCGCGGGCTGCTGTTCAAGCGCGAGCAGTATCTGCACAACTACCCGCACGACTGGCGCAAGGGCACGCCGCTGATGTCCTATCCGGTGGACTCCTGGTTTGTGCGCACCACCCAGTTCAAAGACGATCTGGTGGCCCTGAACAAGACCATCAACTGGCAGCCCAAGCATGTTGGCGCCGGGCGTTTTGGCGAATGGCTGGAAAACAATGTTGACTGGGCACTGTCGCGTCATCGCTTCTGGGGTACGCCGCTGCCAATCTGGGTCAACGACAGCGATCCGGACGATATTGAAGTCATCGGTTCGATCGAGCAGCTCAAAGCGCGTTGTGGCGACAACTGGCCAGAAGGCGAGGAACTGGATCTGCATCGTCCGTTTGTCGACAAGCTGAGCTGGCCGGCGCGCAATGGCGGCACCATGCGCCGCGTACCGGAAATCATCGATGTGTGGTTCGATTCCGGGGCGATGCCGTTTGCGCAGTGGCATTACCCATTCGAGAACCAGGACCTGTTTGAGAAGAACTTCCCGGCCGATTTCATTGCCGAAGGGCTGGATCAGACGCGCGGCTGGTTCTACACCCTGCATGCCATCGCAACGCTGGTGAAGGGTTCTGTGGCCTACAAGAATGTGGTCGTCAACGGTCTGTTGCTGGACGAGAAGGGCGAGAAAATGTCCAAGTCCAAGGGCAATACGGTGGACCCGTTCGAAGCCCTGGATGAACATGGTGCCGATGCCTTGCGTTGGTACATGATGGCGTCTTCACCGCCCTGGGAGTCGCTCAAGTACGCCGATCGCGGCGTTCGCGAGGTCAAGAGCAAACTGTTTGGCACGCTGACCAACGTGTACAGCTTCTTCGCCACTTACGCCAATATCGATTCGATTGATCCGTTGCAGGCTCCGATTGCGCCGGCCGAGCGTCCCGAGCTGGACCGCTGGATGCTCTCGCGTTTGCACAGTACCGCTGAGGTCGCGGTCGAAGCGCTGGACGCCTACAACCCGACCCGTGCAGCGCGGGCGGTGGAAAAGTTGGTCGACGAACTGTCCAACTGGTATGTACGCCGTCAGCGTCCGGTGTTCTGGGCGGGCAAGAAGGACACCGGCGTGTCGGATGCGGACAAGCTGGCGGCCTACCAGACCACCTACGAATGTCTTGATGGTATTGCGCGCATGATGGCGCCAATCGCGCCGTTTTATGCCGACTGGCTGTACCAAAATATCAAGCGTAGCGACGAGGCCATGGCGTCGGTGCATCTGGCTGATTTCCCGTCCAGCGATAGCGCTTTGATTGATGCGCCGCTGGAACGCCGCATGGCGCTGGCCCGCACTGCCGTGGGTATCGCACTGCAATTGCGCAACACCCACAAGATCAATGTGCGTCAGCCTTTGGCTCGTGTGCTGGTGGTGCTCGAGCCTGGCGTGTCGCGGGCTGATGTCGAAGCGGTGCAGGCGCTGATTCTGGATGAGATCAACGTCGAAGCGCTGGAACTGGTGGAAGGCGATGCCGGTCTGGTCAAGCGCCGCGCCAAGGCCAACTTCCGCGTGCTCGGCAAGAAGGTCGGCAAGCAGATGAAAGTGGTCGCTGCGGCGATTGCGCAAATGAGTAACGCCGACATCAGTGCGTTTCTGGAGCAGGGCCGTTTTGAGCTTGAGTTCGACGGCGGGCAGGTTGCTCTGGATGCTGACGACGTGCTGGTTGAGACCGAAGAGCTTGAGGGCTGGGCGGTGGCGCGTGAGTCAGGCGTGACCGTGGCTGTGGATACCGAGATCAGCGATGAATTGCGCGCCAAGGGGCTGGCCCGTGAAGTGATCAACCGGATTCAGAATCTGCGCAAGCAGGCGGATTTTGAGGTGACTGACCGCATCCGCGTGGAGTTTGCTGCCAGTGATGCGCTGGCTCAGGCAATGCAGGCGCATCAAAGCCTGATCATGGCCGAAACGCTGAGCCTGGAATGGGAAAGCGTGGCCGCACCTGCAGGGCAGGTGGTTGAAACCTTCGACATTGCTGACGAGTCGCTGACTCTGGGGCTGAAACCGCTCTAGCGACGCGTCATGACACACCGCAGCCTTTGCGGCTGCGGTGTGCAATCAGGCTTTAGTGATCTTCGCCGTCACCATGCACATGGCCATGCTCAAGTTCCTGAGCGGTGGCTTCGCGCACGCCGGTTACGGTGATTTCGAAATTCAGGTTCTGGCCGGCCAGATCATGATTGCCGTCGACCGTGACTTGAGCGTCTTCGACAGCTGCGATGCGGACCAGCATCGGGCCTTGGGCGCTATCGGCCTGAAAGCGCATGCCGACTTCCAGGGTATCGATGCCCTGAAAGGCATCACGCGGAACCACCTGAACCAGTTCAGGGCGGTGCTCTCCATAACCTTCTTCCGGGCTGACGGTGACGGTGAAGCTGTCGCCTGAGCTGCGTCCGGCCATGGCTTTCTCCAGACCGACGACGATCTGGCTGTGACCGTGCAGGTAGTCCATGGGTTCGCGACCGGAGGATGTGTCGACGGTTTCACCGGCGTCGTTGCGCAGGGTGTAATCGAAACTCACGACGGTGTTGTCGGCAATTTGCATCTTGTATTCCGTTTTCGGCGGGTCAGGGTAACGCGGATGACCATCGCAACCCAAACTAGAAGCCCCAGTGGCCGTGCGAAAATTCGATGGCCAGGGTGGCAAATGTGGCCAGGCACAGCAGGTCCAGAGCGGCCCGCATCAGCGGTTTGCGAGCCAGTTCCGCGAACAGGATGAACAGCGGGAAAATGACCAGGACGTAGCGCGGCAGGCTGAGTGCCCAACCGGTGCTGGTCATCAGCAGCAAATTGCTGATCGCCCAGATGCCTGCGCTGACACTCAGTCGCCAGAATGCGTACGCCGTGGCGAGCAGGCCGAGGACGACAGCGCCCAGTTCAAACACGCCCATGGTCCAGTAGCGGCTCTTTTCCCAGTTGAGGCGCTGCCACAGGTCGGCCAGCGCGGTCAGTGGCGTGCCCGGGGTCTTGTGCCAGTGGTTGCGCTGAACCTCGAGAAAATAAAAAGCGTGGTCGTACATCCACCAATTGATGGCCAGATATACACCCAGCCCACAGGGGATCAGGGCGGTCCACAACCAAGCCGGGTCAAAGCGGCCACTTTGCCACCACTGGCGGACAATTTCCCAGCCCACCACAAGGCCAATCAGCATGCCGTTGATGCGGGTGGCGCAAAGCAACATGCCGAGCCCGCCAACCAGCATCCAGCGTCTGTCCAGCAGGGCCACCCACAGCCACAGCAGGGTCGCCATGAACAGTGCTTCGGTGTAGCCGATATGCAGAAAATAGGCGGTGGGGAAGATCAGCATGTACCACACTGCGCGATCCGCCGTGTCGACATCAAGATAGTGTCTGGTCAGGCGGTGCAGTGCCACGCTCGCAGCCAGCGCGCTGATCACAGAGATCAGCAGGGCGCTCATGTAGACATCGCCGGTCAGGGTGGAGAGCACCCGGATGAGCGCCGGATAGGCCGGGAAGAACACGATGAACAGACCGAGTTCGCCGTGATTGCTGTAACCGTCGCGGGCGAGGTCGAGGTAGTGCGGCGTGTCCCAGCGGTTCCACATCGCAAAGCTGTGCCACAGCTTTGCGGCCTGTGCGTCGTTGATGATTTCGATCGACCACACACCCAAAATCCACACCAGCACATGGGTCATCGCGACCAGGGCCAGACTGAGCCGCAGCGCGTGGCGTGTGTCCGGGGCGCGTGGCATGAGTCGGGCAAACGAGGAACGGAGCACGACGAGTGGCGCCTTAGTCGTTGTCAGTCGCATGGGCGCAGCAATGCGCGCCTTTGCCTATGCCTTCAAATGCGCGGCATTCAACACGATGACCGGGATACTCGCGGGCGATCTTGCGCGCCATGTGTGCGGTGATGTGCTCGACAGTGGGCTCAGCTTCGATCGGGCAACTGCGTGCGGCTGGCACATCCAGCTCAAAGCGACCCTGACTGGCCTGATAGGCGTAGCGATGGCGCTGGCCGCTGATCGACAGGTCCTGTTCCGAGCCGATGTAACGGCCGTCGAACTGTTGCTGCCAGTGCGCTTCCAGTGCGCTGTGGCGCTGGCCGTTGAGCTGTATATCCAGACGGGCACGATGGCCGTGGGCCATGCGCTGACAATTGCCGCTGTGCTGGCGCAGTCCGTGGCAATAGCGGTAGGGGCCTTGGTGGTGTGCCGGGCTCAGGCTCAGGCCCAAATGGTCAATGTTGTCGGGCAGCAGCTTGCGCAGTGGCTGGGCCAGGGCGTCGGCCAGCTGCGCGGGGTCTATGGCCGGACTATCGATCAAGGCAAAGCTGGACGATGGCGCGGCGTAGTGCCAGTGCTCGCCAGCGCGGTTGCGCAAGCTGATGGTGTCCTGATCCGTCCCGGTTTCGAGCAAACGGGACTGCTCGGCGTTCAGCAGCAGGCGATGATCAATCTGATCATCCAGCGCCTGCTTGAGCACGCTTTTGACGATGCCGAAGTCGCACAGCATGCCGTTGTCGGCCAATTCGCCGCCCACTTCAGCATCCACCCGCCAGCTTTCACCCACCAGGCCATGCAGCGGGTCAAACCAGGCGCAATCCAGGTGAGTGAAATCGGCTATGAACAGGCGGGATTCAAGTTTCATCGGCGGCATTTTACGCCGCCTTCAGGGCGCAGGTCATGAAGTGCTTGGCCTGCGGCTGTGCGGATCTGCCATCGGCCCCGCCGGTATGGGTAGAATTGCCGCTCTTTTGCTCATTGTG
>JBFKEC010000088.1:0-11468 GCA_041619315.1 Oceanococcus sp.
CACAGGGCGATGAAGATCGCAGCCCCGACCCAGGTGCCCGGCAAGCCCAGCACATTGTTGTAATAAAACAGCAGAAACACGTTGAACGCGGTTTCTTTCACGCCTTCGGCAATCGATCCGATGCCGTAGAAAATGCGGGTTCTATTGGTAACCAATGCTGGGCGTCCTTGCCGGGGTGTCTGGAGATGTTGTGGCGTGTGTTGTGCGTCCTATGCCACCAGCATCCGACTGACCAGGTCCTTGCCATTCTGGTGATCGAGGTAACGCGGCACGGCGTAGGTGAAGCGTGCTTCGGCAAGTGCGGCGCTTACGATGCGGTCCAGGTCTTCACGCCGAAGCTTGTCGAGTTTGGTCGGGACGCCAAAGGCTTCGTTCATGCTGCGGATGCGTGCAATAAAGGCATCAGCCAGTTGTTCGTCGGTCCCGTCCTGTGGCCCGATATGGCTGATCCGGGCAAGATCGGCCAGACGTGCGGCGCAATGCGATTTGGAAAAATCCAGCACATAGGGCATCACGATGGCATTGGCCAGGCCATGAGGCACGTGGTACAGCGCACCGAAATTGTGCGCAATGGCATGTACATAGCCAACCCCTGCCTGGGTGAACGCAATGCCGGCGACGTGGGAGGCGCGCGCCATGTTTTGTCGGGCTTGCAGATTGGCGCCGTCATTCACTGCGGTTTCCAAGTTCTCCATGATCAGGCGCACGGCTTCCAGCGCATGCGGATCGGTCTTTTTCATCGCATTGCGAGAGATATAGGCCTCAACAGCATGGGTCAGGGCGTCCATGCCGGTGGCGGATGTGATTGGGGCAGGCAGGCCGGTCATCAGGGCGCCATCCAGGGCCGCTGCTGTTGGCATCAGTTTGAGGTCCATGACTGGCAGTTTGCGTTGCTGCTGCGGGTCGGAAACCACCGCGGCAATGGTCACCTCCGAGCCGGTGCCGGCAGTGGTGGGCACGGCGTAGAGCGGAAGAATGCCCCAGAACACCCGAAACAACCCGGCCATCTTGACCACGGGTTTGTTGTTCTTGGCGCGCGCGCCAATCATTTTTGCGGCATCGATGGACGAGCCGCCGCCAACCGCCAGGATGGCGTCGCAGCCGGCGGCGGCCAGAGCCTGATAACCCGCCTCGATCTGATCCACCGTGGGATCAGGTTCAACCCCGTCATACACGCTGTAGGGCAGGCCAAGTCGCTCCAGTTCTGCTTTCATTTTTTCAAGCAGGCCGAGCTTGTTAAGCATGGCATCGGTCACGATGAAGATCTTGCTGTGCCCCTGCGTGGCCATGAAGCGACACAGTTCCAGTGAGGAGTCGCTGCCTTCAAACATCTTGGGCCATTTCACCGGGAGAATCGCGGTGACACCCTTGAAAATGGTCATGTAGATGCGCAGAAAGAATACTTGCAATGAAAACAACATGTTCCGTGTCCCTGTCGTGATGCTGTTGAGGCGGCTCTGACCTGACACTGGCAGGTCAATGGCCGCTATAGAGCGGGCCATTATTAATCAGCACAGTGTTTGGTGGTAGTGCTGGCGCTTTGCCGCACGCGGCAACCTTGCCGTGGACTCGCCAAACCGGCATCGTGTGGTTACCGTTTTTACTGATTTGAAGGAGCCAGCGCATGGCCAATGAGGGATATCACGAACCCATCGACGAACTCAGCGACGAGACCCGCGACATGCACCGTGCGATCACCTCGTTGATGGAGGAATTGGAAGCGGTGGATTGGTACAACCAGCGGGTTGACGCCTGCAAGGATGCCGAACTCAAGCGCATACTCGAACACAATCGGGACGAGGAAAAAGAACACGCCGCCATGGTTCTGGAATGGATACGTCGGCGTGACCCGCGCATGAATGACGAGCTGCGCGATTACATGTTCACCGACAAGCCGATTGCCCATAAGTAAACGTCGGGGCCATCGGCTTGGCTTGCTGATGGCCCGGCTTGTCAGATGTCGGCTGGTTTGGCGGGCAGCGCGAACACGCGCTGAAAATAGCCTTCGCTGAGTTGTTCGGCGGTGCTTTCAGCGTCGTCGACATCATCTATGCCGGCGAGGATGCGGGCCAAGCGTTTTTTGTATTCCAGCTGCATGGCACGACCAATTTCAATGCGCTGCGCTTGCGGGCTGCCGGCGCCGTGCATGGACTCGGTCAGATAGCCCACTGCATTGCGGCCCATGGTCATGTTTTCGATCAGACGCAAAATACGCACGCGGGATTCCACGCTGACGTCATCCCGGCCCTTGAGATATTTGTGCAGCAGCTGCCCGATCTGCGGATGATTTAAATCCTGCTCGGATGGCAGTGTGGCGACCAGGCCGCCGGCCAGATCCTGAGCGATACGTGAAATTTCATATGGCAGTTTGGTCACATGGTGTTTGCACACATTGGCCAGCATTTCATCGCAAATATAAGCCCCTGAGCGGGTTGCATAACCCTGGTAACTGGACGCGATGCCGGTGCCGTAGATGGTTTCGTTGAGATGGGTCATCTCGACAATCTTGTCAGTGACGTGGCTGGCCTTGTTGATGCCGTTCATTTCGACAATTTCGGCAGCCGCACCGGCGAGCACATCGCCGAGGCCGGTTTTGCACACATACGAGCGACGATGATAGGTGGTGAAGCGCTGCACCAGCATCGCGGCGAACTCGGTTTGTCCGTCCATGAACAGGTGCTCATTGGGGATGAAGACATCGTCAAAAATGACCATGGCTTCCTGCCCGCCATACTCGGCATTGCCGACATCGATGGAGCCCTGCTCCATGGCGCGGGTGTCACAGCTCTGGCGTCCATAGATGTAGGTAATACCCGGTGCATCCACCGCAACGGCGCCGACGATTGCGAAGTCACGGTCGTCTGCTGACAGACGCATGGTGGGCATCACAACCATCCAGTGTGAATTGATGCAGCCGGTCTGATGGGCCTTGGCCCCGCGAATCCACACCCCTTCGGCACTGCGCTTAACCACGTGTACATACAGATCGGGATCGGATTGCTGATGCGGCGGTTTGCTGCGATCGCCTTTGACATCGGTCATGGCGCCACCGACAACAAAGTTACCCGTATGCATATGGGTTAAAAACTGGCGGAAACGCTGATGGTGATCGGTGCCATGAGCCTCATCCAGTTCATAGGTCACCGAATACAGCGCATTGAATGCATCCATGCCCACGCAGCGCTGAAAACAGGTGCCGGTAAGCTGCCCTAGACGGCGTTGCATTTTGTTCTGGGTGACAAGATCTTCCGCTGAGGTGCACACATGCAGAAAACGGCTGATCCGTTCGCCGGTGAAGGGCGAAACCACACTGGCCAGATCCGGTTGCTCAACCGCAAGGTCGTAGGTCCGGGCCAAAGCATTGATCGAGGGGCGAATGATGGGGTGATCAACCGGTTCCTCAACCTTTTGACCAAACAGCCACACCTCAAGGCCGCGATTGCGCAGGCTTTCGATGTAATCAGCGCCGCTGACAATCTTGTTCACTTCAGCAGGAGTTTGGCTTACCGGTGTGCTCATGGCCGCTTCTGGTTATGGTCTCGCGCATCAGTCTACAAGACCTTTCGTGAGCTGCGCCGGGTTGCGAACGGTCAGCCTGAGGTGCGCGTTATTAATGCCATTCAGGCGCTGCCGATGGCGCTTTCCAGCTCATCCAGCGACTCGGCCAGATAATCCAGCAGCCGCTGGGCGCCCGGCAGCGTCTTGCGACAAGCCAGAATGCCGAAGTCATATTTGTCGTGACGGCTGACCAGGGTGATGTTGAGGGCAAATCCGTCCAGCAGCAGAGAGGCGGGGTAGACCCCATCGAGCTCGCAGCCCTGCCAGTAGACCGGCGTGCGTGGTCCTGGCACATTCGAGATCACCACATTGGCGACCGTACGATGGCCACCAACGCCCGGTAACAGGGTGATTGCGCCCGGTCCGAGCATGGCCACGGTATAGGCAAGAATTTGTGCTGGCGTCATGCTGCGCAGCATGGATTTGGCGTAGTTCATCGAGCCCTGGACGCACTCCAGGCGCGCCACCGGATCTTCAAGATGGGTTCCGAGATTAGCGAGTGCGATACAGATCTCATTGCCAGTGTCACTGTCTTCACGCCGTAGCGATACCGGCACAGCGGCAATCAGGGGCCGTTCCGGCAGTTCGTTGAGATCCAATAAGTAGCGTCTAAGCGCTGCGCCGCACAGGGTCAGGATGACATCGTTGGCGGTGCCATCGCACTGCTTGGCGATGTTCTTGATCCTTTCGCTGGAGTAAGACTGGGCGGAGAATCGGCGTGACCCGGTGATCTTGCTGTTGAGGATGCAGCGCGGCGCTTGCAGGCTGCCGACCACATCCGGGTTATGGACCCGCAGATCGTGCACGGTTTCGCGAATATGTCTGGCCACCACGGGTACAGACAGCGCGCCACTGCGCGCCGCCGCCACCAGATGAGCCAGACGGCCGGCTGGTGATAGTTTGGCAATGGGCAGCTGGGCACGAGGGCGTCGATCCAGCGTTCGCCGGGGGCGCATCTCCCATGGGGCCGGCATGTTGAGTGAATCGAACGGATCATCGGACATGGATTTGAGCATCAAGCGGATGCCGGCAACGCCATCGACCACGGAATGGTGGATCTTGCTGTACAGCGCGATGCGGTCGTCTTCCAGACCTTCGATCAGATAGGTTCGCCACAGCGGATAGGCCCGATCCAGGTGTGCGCTGTGGACTCTTGAAACCATCGCCAGCAGCTCGCGTATCCGACCGGGTTGAGGCAGCGACAGGTGGACGAAGTGCTGGTTCAAATCGAACTCGTCACTGTCGGCCCAGGATTTCACCGCCCAACGGCCATGCAGGCGCCGGTTGAATGGCGCTGTGGCGCGTGTCGATTCGCGCAGATGCTCGGCCAAAGTGGCCACAAAGTCAGCCGGAGCGCCGGGCGGTTTATGGAACAGACACAGCGCGCCTACATGCAACGGCTGGTTTCTTCGTTCCGCCAACAGAAACAGACTGTCAACCGGGCTCAGATGCTTCATCGGTGTCTCCCTGGCCAGGCAATCTCGCAAGGCCTGACGGAATATCGGATGGTCAGTGACCGTCGCTCTGATGGCGTTAGGTCACTGCTTGATTCGGGTCTATTCGACTATGGCCCCGCGGTAACGTTTCACACTCACTCCGCTACGTGCGTAATTTGGTGCCTTGGTGGCGGCGTCTTTTATCGCCTTAGAAAACACGTCGAGCATGACACGCGTGTGTACAGGTCTGGCGATATCCACCGGCACGCCATTGCGGTGACTGGAAAAGCGCACCACCACGGCATTGTCCGGGCGCGGGGAGCGGCCATTGACATTGACGATACAAATATCAGCCTGTTGCGGCGCTGTCCATACAAACTGGGTTTCGAGCGTTCGCGTGCACACGCCCAGGGCTGATTTCAAGGGCCGTTGGTCAGCGTCTTCGAGATCGAGAAAAGCGACTTTAATCTGGCGCATGGGGATTTACTTCTTGTCGGTGAAGATCAGATTGGTGGGTGGGAATTGAGCGGCTTCAGGCAGTGACTTCGCGTGTTCAACGGCGGCGTAGAACACTTCGTCGGCCGATACCGGGCCCAGGGAATGACACAGTGCGATATAGACCTTGTGAACCAGGTTGGTCAGTTGGTCGAAAGTGAGGTCAGGCATCGGCCCACCCTGAACCAGCCAGCCCAGCGCGGGCGCAGCCATTTCATGCAAACCATCACGATCGGCCAGCAGATGGCCAAGGTCATCGATGAAATCAGCGGATGGACGGCCCGTTCGCGCAACCAGCCGGCTTCGAATCGCGGTCAGCAAGGCCACCGCGACCTTTCCGCCGGCGCGCATCTCGGGTGCGATGCCACTGGGACTGGCGCTGGCGCCTGCCCGGGCCTTATGAACCGCGGCGCGCAACGCGTTGCGTTGACGGGCATCCAGTTGCAAGGTCTGCGACACCTCACGCATGAAACCGATCACGTTGGGGCCGGCGTCACTGGCATATTTCGCAATCCACAGGTCGGCAGCCTGAGCGCCGGCATGTGCGCCCAGTTGTTCAGCCAGGATGTCAGGCAATGCCATCTGCCAAGGGGTGTCAGCCATGCTCAGCTCCGCGGTGCAAGACTGGCCTGAAATTCGGGATAGCCGACGTCTGAGTGTTCGGTGTAATCCAGACCGTGTTGTTCGTGCAGTGTTGAGGCCCGGATGCCGATGACCACTTTCAGCGCACCAAACAGGACCAATGCGGCGCCAAACGACCAGACGAAGACGGCGCCGATGCCCAGCAATTGAATGCCGATGCGCGACACATTGAATACATCGCCGGTATAGAACATGCCAGCGGCCAGCGTGCCCCAGGCTCCGGCAAAGCCATGAACCGGTATGGCGCCAACCACGTCATCGATGCGCAATTTTTCCAGTGCCATGCCGGACAGGACCATGACAAAGCCGCCAATCAAACCCGTCAATGCAGAGAACCCGGCAGACATGGACGCGCAGCCGGCGGTGATTGAAACCAGCCCGGCGAGCCCGCCATTGAGTATCGTCACGGCTGACATGGGGCGACGCATCAGCCCCGCACACATGATGGTGCCAATGACGCCGAGAACAGCGGCGATCTGGGTATTCATCAGTACAGTGCCGACATCCTGGCTGGCGGCCAGGGTGGAGCCGCCATTGAAGCCGAACCAGCCGAGCCAAAGAATGAAAACGCCCAGAGCGACCATGGGCAAGTTATGCCCTGGAATGGTGCGTGGCGTGCCGTCTTTGGCAAAACGTCCAAGACGTGGCCCGAGCAAAATAACCGCGGCCAGTGCACACCAGGCGCCTACCGAATGAACCACCGTGGATCCGGCAAAATCAACGAAGCCACGTTGCGCCAGCCAGCCTGACCCCTCATAGAAACTGCCCCATACCCAGGAACCGGACAGGGGATAGATCAAGGCGGTGATCACAAAAGAGGCGAGCAGATAGGGCCAAAAGCGCATGCGTTCAGCAACCGAGCCGGCCACGATGGTCGCGGCCGTTGCAGCAAACATCGCTTGAAAAACAAAGAACACGGCTTCATTGCCGGGGCTGGAGTCAGGCAGGAAATGGTCCATGCCAAACCAGCCTGTGCTGTTGCTGCCGAACATCAGTCCGTAACCTATGACCCAGAAGCCGAGCACGCCGAAACACAGGTCGGCGAAATTCTTCAAGATCACGTTGGTGCTGTTCTTGGCGCGGGAGCAGCCACCTTCCAGCAGGGCGAAGCCCGCCTGCATGAAAAATACCAGACCTGCTGCCACGGACACCCAGACGATATCTGCGGCATTGGTTAAGGCATCTGTAGCGTGTGCCGCATGTGGGGTGGCGAGCAGAGCCAGCAGGCTGAGAACCGTTCCTTTCCTGAAGCGATCGCGGGGCATGAAGGTGTCCGTTGTGGCGTTATGTTGCAGCGAAGCAATTTCTAAGCCAATTATTTGACACACCCACAAGCTACGGTTTTGCAAAGACAATCCTGGCGATCAGGCAAAAAAATGGCCGGTGAGCAAGGTGTGGGGGGCGCTCACCGGCCAAAGGCAGGGACAGGGTAGGGGTGTTGCTATACGGGATCGCGCCCTGTCCCCGGGCACAACTTGTTGTTCGTGCTTAGCGTGAGGCGGTCTGAACCTTGAGCTCATCCACCACCTTGTTCACACCTTCGGTGTTTTCGGTGATGGCAACGGCAAGCGCGGCTTGCTCACGTGACTCGACCGCGCCACTGAGTACGACTTCGCCCTGATCCGCTTCGACGTCAATGGACAAGCCAGAAACGTTGCTGTTCCATAGCAAGCGCGTTTTAACGCGGGCCTTGATCGAAGCATCATTGAAGTGACGGCTAAAGCCATCGGCGGCGGCCATGTTGGATCCGGCCTGGTCACGCTCAACGATTTGCAGCGTGGATTCGACCTCATCCAGCCCTTCGATGCCGCGGGCAATTTCAACTGCCAGGTCGCGCTGAATTTCATTGCCGACTTCGCCGCTCAGGATCGCTTTGCGTTCATTGACATCAACATGGATGTCACTGGCCTTGAGATGTTCACTTAACGCGTAGGCTGTAATCAGGCGGCCGGTGATGTAGGCATCCACCGTCGCTGATTTGGCATTTTCATAGGCCTGAGCCATGTCCTGCTGGACGCTGTCTTCAGACGCCTCGTTGGAGGACGGTTGCTTGGCCCAGAGTGGGGTGCTCAGACTCAGCGCAGTGGCGCACGCCACAAGTGTTGGGTATTTCATCTGTGTTCTCCCAATGAAGTTCACTTGAGAGGGCGCAATCGCTTTGCCAGGATTGAAAAAATGCAATGCAAACAGTGCTGTATATCAATGCACGTGAGCGCGGCCGGTATCCTGTGGCGGTCTGCTGCGCAAATCTGTTGGCAGATGGCGACAGACCGCGCGTACGCGCGGCCAACTGCTGACGGTTCAGGCCGAATTCGCCGCCTGCGCGGCGAGTATTGTGCAGCGGATGGGCGATTTGGGGCCTATGCACTGTCGCTGGCTGACGACATACTCCGCGCATGAATCGATCTTTGAGCACTTGGATCCTGTTGGGCTACCTTGCAGTCAGCCTGCCGTTGCTGCTGGCCGTTGGGCTGGGCCAGTGGTCGCTGATTGAACTGACCCAGCATAGTCAGGCGCTGGTTGAAGACGGCGCTCAGGTGACTCAGCTGGGCAATCGCCTGCGTGATGATGTCACCAACCTTGAGCGCAGCGCGCGCCAATATGTGGCGCTGGGTGATGCGGAATTGCTGGTGCTGTTCTATCAACGCATTGCCCGCCTGGATGAAACCTTGAGTTTGATGCGCGACCATGGGCTGGACAACGATTTCGGTTTCAATCTGGTCAGCATGCGCGCCGAGCTTGCGGAGTTGGTGCGCCAATGGAATCAGGGCCTGCAATCTGGCAATGAACTGTCCAAGGCGATTGAAGGTGTCCGCCAACTGGGTGTGCAAGCGGAGACACTGGTCGCCACCGGCAATGCGTCGATTGAACGGGAAACCGCCAATCTTCAGGGCGCGGCGCGCAGCGCCCGTCAACGCATGCTGATCTGCGCATTGGGTCTGGTGCCTGCAGCCTTGCTGACACTGTGGTTGCTCATGCGTCGTCTGCGTCGGGCCCTGCGCAGCTTGCGTCAGGCGATTAGCGTCATTGGCCATGGCAAGGACACACCGATTGCGGTTGAGGGTCCACTCGAATTGGTTGAAGTCGGTGAGCGGCTGGACTGGCTGAGGCGTCGTCTTGCTGAACTCGAAAGTGAAAAGGAGCGCTTTTTACGCCACGTTTCGCATGAATTGAAGACCCCGCTGGCGAGCTTGCGCGAAGCGGCGGATCTGCTTGGTCACGAACGCGTTGGCCCGCTCAATCCACAGCAACGCGAGCTGCGCAATATCCTGCTTGAAAGCAGTGATGAACTGCATGAACAGATTGCTCATCTGCTCGCCTATGCGGCTTGGCGACGTGAGCAAAAAGCGTTGCAGATGAGTCGCATCGCAGCGGCCACGTTTATTGAGGAATTGTTTGGCCGGTTTGAACTTCAATTGCAGCGTCGTGGTCTGCAATGGCAGGCGCATGTAGAGGTCGAGCATGTGTACGCGCAGATCGCACGCTTGCAGGAGGCTGCTGAGAACTTGCTGAGCAATGCAATCAAGCACGCCCCGGCTGGCAGTGCGATTGAGCTGTGGGTCGGCAAGCGTGAGGGGCAGTTCGTGCTTGAAGTGCGTGACCACGGTTCCGGCGTGCCGGATAATGAGAAGGCGTTGATCTTTGAGCCGTTCCAACGTGGGCAAAAAACCCACGAGCAGGGCATCCCTGGCACCGGTGTGGGGCTTTCTATCGTCTCGGAGTGCGCATTGGCGCACAGTGGAGAAGTTTTTGTCGAAGATGCGCAACCGGGTAGCCGGTTTGTTTTTCGCTGGCCTGATCAGTCTTGAATTGACTGGATGTGCCTGGGTTCCGGCCACAGCTACGCAGGCTCAACAACCCAGCATTGTGGACGCCGTAATCACGGCGCCACGTGAACAGCGTCAGGCATTGTGGGAGCAGCTGAGTGGTGAGAACAACCAGCCGCTCGCACGGGCATTGTTGCGCAGCCTGCCGGGGCATGCCGGACATGCCCCTAGTCTTGCGCGTGAGGCACTGAAAACCTTGCTCAACGACGATGCCGTGAGTGAGTCGGACAAGCGTTTGATTCAACTGCGCCTGGCGGATCTGCAGCGTGAAATGTACCTGGAGTCGGAACTGCAGCAGCGCGAGCAACGTCTCAAAACATTGATTGAAATCGAGCGTGATTTGCAGGGAGAAAAACGGTGACACAGCCAAGCCGCATTCTGCTGGTTGATGATGACGAAAAACTGCGCCGGGTCTTGAGCATGCGTCTGGATTCGTTCGGGTATGCGGTGACTGCGGTTGCCAGTGGCGAGGAAGCGCTGGATACGCTGGACCAGCTCGAACCTGCTTTGGTATTGACCGACTTGCGTATGCCCGGACTGGATGGCATCGAGCTACTCGAGCGCATACAGGTCCTGCGCCCCGGCTTGCCGGTCATCCTGATCACCGCGCACGGCGACATTCCTGATGCAGTGCGAGCAACTCAGGCGGGTGCGGTCGATTTTCTCAGCAAACCGGTTGATCCCGAACAACTTCAAGAAGCGCTGGCCAGACATGCGCGCGCGTCCTCTGCGAGCAGTAAAGAAGACTGGTCCGCGCATATCGTGACGCGCAGTCGCAACATGCTGGACCTGCTCGATAAGGTCAAACGCGTGTCCAGAACGCCTTCCAGCGTGCTCATTAGTGGGCCGAGCGGCGCCGGCAAGGAATTGCTCGCACGTGCACTGCACTTGGCCAGTCCGCGCCGTCGTGGCGAATTCATGGCCCTGAATTGCGGCGCGGTCCCGGCCGAGCTGCTCGAATCGGAATTGTTCGGGCACAAGAAAGGCGCCTTCACCGGTGCCAGCAGTGATCATGAAGGGTTATTCCGTGCCGCCCATGGCGGCACCGTATTCCTTGACGAAATTGGCGACATGCCCCACGACCTGCAGGTCAAACTGCTGCGCGTGCTGCAGGAACGCGAAGTGCGTCCGGTTGGCGAAACCCGTTCGGTTGCGGTGGATGTGCGCGTGTTGTCGGCAACCCACCGTGATTTGCAGGCGCTGGTCGACTCGGGGGATTTTCGTGAAGACCTGTTCTACCGATTGAATGTCGTGCAACTGGCTGTGCCATCGCTTGATGAGCGTCGCGAAGACATTCCGTTGTTGCTCGCGCACCAGCTCAATCAACTGGTGCGCAACGGGGCCGCGCGCCGGGTGTTTTCACCTGACGCGGTTGAATTGTTGGTGTCTGTGCCGTGGCCCGACAATGTGCGTCAATTGTTCAACGTGGTTGAACAGTGTGTAGCGCTGGCGCCTGGTCGGGTCATCAGCCTGGCTCAGGTGCAGGATGCACTGGGGCAGAAGGCGGAAG
>JBFKEC010000089.1:0-11431 GCA_041619315.1 Oceanococcus sp.
ATCGCGCGTGTACTGGGCAATGCGCCGGTGGCGCATGCCGAGCATCGACAGGGTCTTGTCGTGGAACACCACCACCTGCTCGTCACGGGTCAATTGCAGGTCCAGCTCCAGACCTTCAGCCCCCTCTTCCAGGGCCAGATCAAAGGCCGGCGCGGTATTTTCCGGGCGCGCCCACGAAGCGCCGCGGTGAGCAATGATGCGTGGTGTTTTCATCGGTCAATCGCTGGGGGACAATTGACAGCTACTCTACGCCAAGCTCACCGCAAATGGACGCCCCCAATCTTCCGCTGCACGGTATTCGAGTCATAGAAGTCGGCCAGTTGCTGGCCGGCCCGTTTGCCGGTGCCATGCTGGCCTATTTCGGCGCCGAGGTGATCAAGATCGAACCGCCCGGCGGTGACCCGATCCGGCGCTGGCGCACGCTCAAGAACGGCACCTCGCTGTGGTGGTACTCCCTCGGCCGCAACAAGAAATCCGTGGGTGTGGATCTCAAGCAGGACGCCGGGCGCGCCCTGCTGCGTGAACTGGCCCGCAGCGCCGATGTTTTGATCGAAAACTTCCGCCCCGGCGTGATGGAGGACTGGAACCTGGGCCCGGACACCCTGCTGGCCGACAATCCCGAGTTGATCTACAGCCGCGTTTCTGGCTATGGCCAGTCCGGCCCGTACGCCAGCAAACCAGGTTTTGCTTCGGTGTGCGAAGCCTTCAGCGGCTTTCGCTATGTCAATGGCTATCCGGATGAGGCCCCGGTGCGCCCCAATCTGTCGATCGGTGACACCATTTCGGCCATGCACGCGGTGATGGGCATACTGCTCAGCCTGACCGGTCGGCTGCGCGGACAGACCAGCGGCCAGGTGGTTGATGTGGCCCTGTACGAATCCATGTTCAATCTGCTCGAAGCGGTGGTCCCGGAATACAGCGGCGCGGGCCAGGTGCGCGAACCGGCCGGCACCACCGTCACCGGCATCGTGCCGACCAACACCTACCGCTGTCGCGACGGCAAATTTGTGGTGATTGGCGGCAACGGTGATTCCATCTACGGCCGTCTGATGAACGCCATTGAACGCAGCGATCTGGCCAACAATCCAGCCATGGCTGACAACGCCGGCCGGGTGACTCATCAGACCACCATTGATGGCGCAATCAATACCTGGTGCGGCCAGCACAGTGCCGAGCATGTGATCCGTACGCTGGAACAGGCGCGTGTGCCAGTGGGGCCGATCTACAACGTGGCAGACATGATGCAGGATCCGCACTATCAGGCCCGCGGCCTGTTCGAAAACGTCGAGGTGGATGGCGACACACTGCAGATTCCGGCCATTCTGCCGCGCCTGGAAGGTAGCCCGGGCCGTACATTGTGGCCCGGCGCCGAGCTCGGCGCACACAGCGACGAAGTGCTCATTGGCACGCTGGGCAAAAGCGCTGCGCAAATTCAAGCGCTGCGCGCCAGCGGAGTGGTGTTCTAGAAGCGGTAGAGCACACTCAGCGATGTCTGGGTGCGTTCGTAGTCGCCGGCATAGACATACATGCTGGCGGCGCCGGCCGGTGCCGGGTATCTGGCCGCATCACTGCTGATCCAGGTGATCTGAAGATTGACCGCGAGCGCCATGTTCGGCAGCCACGACGCGCCCAGGCTGGTGATCTGGCCATCGCTGTCGACGCGATAGCTGCGGAACCCATCAAACGCATCGTCCATGTAGCCCATCAGACCGGTTTCATCAAAGCGGCCATCGCCCTCGGCCACACTGACGCTCAGATCACCACTGCGCCAGTCATGCCGCACAAAAGTGCGCAAGGCGCGCAGAGGCGTCCATTGCAAGGCTGCACCGTAAGTCAGCTGATCGCCTTCGTAATAACGGTAGCGCGCGTTGCGCTGAAGCCAGCCAGCCTGCAGTTGCGCAGTGACCCGGGTGGTCAGGCGCTGGCCCAGAATCAGATCGGCACGGACAGTCTCACCATCCCTGGCGCGGCTGCGATTGTCGCGCCACCCCAGCTGCGTTGTCAGTGTCAGGCTGGGTGCAAACAATCCTGAACCCAAGGTTTTCCATATGCCGGCCTGGGCCGACAGACCCAGCCAGGACAGCTGATCAACCGCTTCGACCTGCTGCCATTGGGCCGCAAGCCCGACATCCAGACCGGCACGCGCCTGCCGCCATGGCGTCCACATCTGGGCCAGTCTGAGTGCGTAGGTCGCAGAGTCGATCTGCTCAGCCCCGTCTGGGCCATTGTTAAGGTTGTCATCCTGCCCCACAGTCAGCTCAGCACTGACAGCAGACGCGGCGCTGCTGAAAACCAGCGCGCCCAGCGCGAAAGCCACGACATGTTTAACTTTGCACAGGATCATTTTGTTTTATCCTCAGCGGCAGTCATCAGTATAAACAGCAGGACACTCGCATGCCCCAGGCTCATGCTCAATCCGTGGCCACCCGCCGACGCTTCCTCATGCAGGCGCTGTCGTCCGGCACGCTGATTGCGGGCGCGGGCTGGAATCAGGTAGCGCTAGCCGGGTGGTTTGGCAGCCGTCCGCGCAAACTGCCCGAGGGCCGTTCGATTCACGAGATGAGCGGGCGGGTTCTGGTCAATGGCAAAGCAGCAAGCAAGGATCAACTGATTCAGGGCAGCGACCGCATCGAGGTCGGCCCGGGCGGTCAGATTATTTTCGGCGTCGGGTCCAATGCATTCATCGTGCGTGAACGCTCGATTCTCGAAATGGACGGCAAGGCCCTGTTCGTCAATGCCATGAAACTGGTCAGCGGCGCGGTACTGGGGGTGTTCGGCAAACGCCAGAACCAGTTGGACCTGACCACCACCACCGCGACCATCGGGATACGCGGCACTGCGCTGTATACCGAATCACACGCCGACCGCAGCTATGCCTGCACCTGCTACGGCCAGACCGCCTTGGCCAGCCTGCATTCCGATGCGCGTGAGGACATCCGTTCCACTCACCATGATGCGCCACGCTGGCTGCTCGGCCCGGACCACAGCGGCCCGGCGATCATCGCGGCGCCGATGATCAATCACGACGACATGGAACTGATGCTGCTTGAAGCCCTGTGTGGTCGCGAAGTCCCATTTGCCGCCCCGGTCGATCCGGTGGGCGGCCCTTCACGCGGCTACTGATCTATGCCGCCACTGGCTGCAGCCTCGGCTTCTAGACGCTGTGCTGTAGCCTGCGGCGAATCGGTGTGGCGCGCCAGCAAGGCATAGGCCACCGGCACCACGAACAGGGTGAACAGGGTTGCCGAGAGCACCCCGAAAAACACCACAACGCCCATGGCGAAACGGGTTTCCGCACCTGCGCCAGATGACAGGATCAGCGGCAAGGCGCCGGCACCGGTGGTGATTCCAGTCATCACAATGGGGCGAAAACGCACCCGCGCGGCTTCCGCCAGGGCTTGCTCGAACGCTTCACCTTGATCGCGCAACTGATTGGCGAATTCCACGATCAGAATACCGTTCTTGGCGGCCAGCCCAACCAGCATGACCAGCGCAATCTGGCTGTAAATATTCAGCGTGGAACCGGTCAGCCACAAGCCAAACAAGGCTCCGGCGATGGCCAAAGGCACGGTCAGCATGATCACCAGCGGGTGCATCCAGCTTTCGAACTGAGCGGCCAGGACCAGAAAGACCACCACCAGGCCGAGCAGGAACACGAACATCAGCGATGAACTGGACTCGCGAATGTCCTGCGACTGGCCTTTGAAATCAATTGCAGCTTCCGGCGGCAGTTCACTGCGCACCTTGGCAACCAGATAATCCAGCGCCTCGCCCAAGCTCAGGCCATCATCCAGATCGGCCGACAGGGTTACGGCGCGCACCCGGTTGTAGCGATTCAAGGCATTGGCGCCAGCCGTTTCCTCGATCGTCACCAGACTCGACAGCGGCACCAATGGCGCTTCGCTTGAACCCATGGCGCGCACATAAATGCTGGCGATATCAGACGGTGTGGTCTGAACCGCACGCTCGCCTTCCAGAATCACATCGTATTCTTCACCCCCTTCGATATAGGTGGTGACCCGCAGTGAACCCAGCATGGTCTGCAGGGTTGCGCCGATGTCGGCAACCGACACGCCCAGATCGGCGGCACGGTTGTGATCAATCTCGATACGCAACTGCGGCTGGGTTTCCTCGTAATCGATATCGATTTCACGCAGCCCCGGATTGTCCTCGTCGATGGCTGCGATCAACTGCTCGCTCCACTGTGCGAGCTGGCTGTACTCCGCGCCGCCCAGCACGAACTGCACCGGCTGTTGAATACCGCGGCCAAAGCCCTGACGCATCACCGGGAAAGCCCGTACCCCAGGCAAATCGGCCAGACGCTGGCGGATATCGTCCATGATTTCCCAGGCACTGCGCCGCTCAGACCAGTCCGACAATACGTGTATGACAAAACCGTCGTTGAAACGCTGCACCGAAAAACTGCGTGGTGCGCGCACCAGCAAGCGCGAGACTTCGCCGGCTTCCACCAGCGGCATCAGACGTGACTCAACCTCCAGCATGTAGTCCTTCATATAGTCATACGTGGCCCCTTCGGGCCCGTTGACCAGCAGGAAGAATGCACCGCGATCTTCCTTGGGCGCGTACTCGCTAGGCAGCGCCTTGAGCAGCACGGAAATCGATCCAACCAGCACCACGAAAAGGGCGACCACCCACAGCGGTCGGCGAATCGACGCGGCAATAAATCGGCCGTAAAACTGGGTCAGACGGGCAAACCCGTCATCAATCCAGGCGACCAGACGTGGCGGTGCCTGTTCACGCGACTTGAGCAGCTTGGAAGCCAGCATAGGCGACAGCGTCAAGGCCACGATGGTGGAGAAGAACACGGCCCCGGCCATGGTCAGGGCAAACTCGGAAAACAACCGCCCGGTATCCCCTTCGAGAAAGGAAATCGGCACAAACACTGCGACCAGTACCACCGAGGTCGCCACCACCGCAAAACCGACCTGGCGGGCGCCACGAAATGCCGCCACCAATGGCGTTTCACCTTCACTGACGCGGCGATGAATGTTCTCGAGCATGACAATTGAGTCATCCACCACCAGCCCCACGGCCAGAACCATGGCCAACAGGGTCAGCAGATTGATCGAAAAGCCCAGGGCATACAGCGCGATGAAGGTCGCCACTAGCGACACCGGCACGGTCAGCGCCGGCACCAGCATGGCGCGGAAACTGCCCAGAAACACGTAAATCACGAACACCACGAGGGCGATCGCCACGGCCAGGGTTTTCCACACCTCACTGATCGCTGCGGCGATGAACACGCCGGTGTCATAGCTCTGATGAATAACCATGCCCTCGGGCAGGGTCGGCTTCAAACGCTCGGCAAGCGCCTTGGCCGCCGCGGTGACTTCCAGCGTGTTGGCCTTGGACTGCTTGACGATGCCCAGACCAACCATGGGTATCGAATTGCCACGGAACATGGTGCGTGATTCCGCCGCACCTTTTTCAATCCGGGCAACCTCGCCCAGACGCACGCGATAGCCATTGTCGCCGTGACCAACAACCAGTTTCTGAAAATCTTCTGGGCTGCGGTAGCTGCGCTCGATCCGCGCGGTGAACATGCGCTGATCCGATTCCAGCTGGCCGGCCGGCAATTCCACGTTCTCGTCGCGCAAAGCCTGCTCGATGTCCGCCACCGTGACCTGACGCGCGGCCATAGATTCACGATTCAGCCAGATCCGTATCGCATACTCCAGACTGCCGCCGACACGCACTCGGGCCACCCCGGGCAGTATCGAGAAACGATCCTGCAGATAGCGTTCGGCATAGTCGGTCAGCTCCAGCGTGTTCATGCGGTCGCTGGTCAGGTTCAGCCACATGATCACGTCAGCATCACTGTCCTGCTTCTCGACCTCAGGCGGATCGGCCTCTTCCGGCAGATTGTTGAGCACCCCGGAAACACGGTCACGCACATCATTGGCCGCACCATCGATATCACGATTGCTGCCGAACTCGATAACGATGTCGGAACGACCGTCCTGACTGGATGAACTGATGTGCTTGATACCCTCGATGCCGGAGATCCGGTCCTCGATCTGCTGGGTGATCTGCTGCTCCACCACTGAAGCCGAAGCGCCCGGGTAATTGGTCGATATCGACACGATAGGCGGGTCGATATCCGGATATTCACGCAGCGACAGCCGGTCGTAGCTGACCAGACCAAAGGCCACCAGCAGCAAACTGATAACGCTGGCGACGACCGGGCGGCGTACCGCCAGATCCGATAGGGTCACGAGGCCGCTCCGCTGTGGCGAATCATCTCGGCAATCGGGGTCTGGCCATCATAGATGCCCAGCACCTTGACCTCAGCCTCGGGGCGCAGCTTGGCGCCACCATGAATCACCACTTGCTCACCCGCGCTCAAACCACTGCGGATTTCGACCCAACCGGTCGCCCGGCGCCCACTTGTCACTTCACGGCGCGAGACCTGGCCGTCTTCCACCACGTATACGGTCTGACGTCCCTGATGAGGAATCAGGGCGGCTTCGGGAACGCTCAGGGCCAGATTGTCCGTGCTATGCAGTTCGATCACGGCCAGCGCCCCCGGGCGCAGCCTGGGTTCAGATTGTTGCAGCCACGCGCGCACCCGCAGACTGCGACTTTGCGGCGTCAAGGCCACAGCATCCACGTCCGGCATGACGGCAAATTTGGCATTGCCCAGGCTCGGGATGCGCGCAGTCAAAGACTCGCCCGGACGCAGCAGGCCCAGGGCATCCTCGGGCACCTGAAAATCGATCTTCATCGCCGACAGATCATGCAGGGTAGTGATGGTGTCACCGGCACTGATATAGGCCCCGGGCGAAACATCGCGCAGGCCCAGCACACCGGAAAATGGAGCGCGGATAATGCGGTCATTGAGCGCCGCCCGAGCCTGATCAACCGCGGCATCCGCAGCCAAAAAGCGGGCTTCGGCCAAATCCAGTTCGGACTGCGCCGACAAATCACGCTGTTTCAAGGTGCGCAGGCGTTTCAGCGCAGCCTGGGCTTCCGCCCGGGTTGCCTGCGCCGCTCGCACTGCGGCGGATTCTGCTGCATGCTCGAGTTCAATCAGGATGTCGCCAGCTTGCACCGCGGCACCTTCTTCGAAAGCGATGCGTGCAACCACATCCGAAACTGTGGCGCTGATGGCCACCGACTCATTGGCCAGAAGACTGCCCAACACCTCGCGCTGCCCTCCGATCGCACGCTCCTGCGCGTGAGCAATGATGACGGTAGTTTGCGCCCATACAGAGGCTGTGGCACTCATTAGCGCCACACACAACAAGGTTGATCGGATCATAGCCAGCCAGACAAAGTTCGCGGAACAGGGCATCAGACGGTCACTGCGCAACAAGGTTCAATGACGCCGTACATTTATCAGCCTAAACTGAATGTTGCTGACCAACCCAATGCAGACATATGGGCCATCTTACTGAAATCGCAATCTACCTGACGGCCGCACTGGTTGCAGTCCCGTTGTTTCGGCGCCTCGGCTTCGGGGCCATTCTGGGATATCTGGTCGCCGGCATGCTGATTGGCCCGGCGGGGCTGAGCTTGATTGGCGAGGTCGAGTCGGTCATGCAGATTGCCGAAATCGGGGTTGTTTTTCTGCTGTTTGTGATCGGCCTGGAACTCAAGCCATCACGCCTGTGGGTGATGCGTCAGGCGATTTTTCTCAATGGCAGCCTGCAAGTATTGCTAGCGGCCGTTCCGTTATCCCTTTTGATGCACTGGATGTTTGACCTGAGCTGGGCCGTTGCCACTCTGGTCGCCTTTGCACTGGCCCTGTCCTCCACCGCATTCGTGCTGCAAACCCTGGCCGAAAAGAAACAGCTGGGCACGGTCCACGGCCGCCAGGCTTTCGGCATCCTGCTGTTTCAGGATCTGGCCGTCATACCGGCCCTGGCCATCATCCCGCTGATGGGCGCGGCAGGCCACGCTCAGAGCGGCGACAGCTCCATGCTCGCCCAGTCGCTGCAAGCGCTCGCAGTCATTGCGGCTCTGGTGGTGGGCGGGCGCTACTTGTTGCGCCCGGTTTTTCACGCGGTTGCCCGCTGGGGCAATGAAGAAAGCTTCACCATAGCCGCCTTGCTGGTGGTTCTGGGCGCCGCCCTGCTGATGGACTCGGCCGAACTGTCGATGGGCCTGGGCGCCTTTATTGCCGGGGTCTTGCTCGCTGACTCGGAATACCGACACGAACTGGAAGGCAACATCACCCCCTTCAAGGGCCTGTTGCTGGGACTGTTCTTCATCTCAGTCGGCATGTCAGCCGATTTTCAGATCATTCAGAACAATCTTTTGGTGATCGTCGGCGGCACGCTGGCCTTGATGACCATCAAGGGCTCGACGCTGTGGCTGGGCTCACGCGCACTGGGCGTAGATCGCGTCAACGCTAACCAGCTGGCTCTGATTCTGGCTCAAGGTGGTGAATTCGCTTTCGTGCTGTTCCATACCGCCACACACGAGGACGTTCTGGACGCCAGCATCACCGAACCGCTGATTGCGATCGTCATCCTGTCGATGATGTTGACGCCCTTGCTGTTCATGCTCAGTGACAGGCTCGGTCGCCGGGCCAGAGCACTGATCCCCAAGGCGCACTACGACACCATCGAACATGCCGAGCCGCCCGTCATCATTGCCGGCTTTGGGCGCATGGGCCAGATCATCGCGCGTGTTCTGCAGATGCGCGGCATCGCCTTTACCGCTCTGGAAAAAGATGCCGCACACGTCGCCCTGGTGCGACGCTGGGGCAACAAGATCTACTACGGCCAGCCGAACAACCGCGAAACCCTGCGCGCCGCCGGCGCCGATCATGCCCGCTTGCTGATCGTCACCATGGATGATGCGGAAAAGGCCCTGCGCACCATCGAACTTGCACGCCTGCATTTCCCGCATCTGAAAATCTTCTGCCGAGCCCGCGACCGCCATCATGCCCTGCATCTGATGGAGCTGGACGTGGACGGCGTGATTCGTGAAACCTGGCTGTCCAGCCTGGAGATGGCCAATCAGGTGCTGCAAGCCCTCGGTGATGATGAAAAAACCGCCCAGCACACCACCGAGGTTTTTCGTGAGGCCGATGAAGCCTTGCTGAAACGCCAGCTGTCGCACCGGCATGATCTGGACCAGATGATTCAGAGCTCCCAGCAGTTGCGAACCGAACTGACGGAACTGTTTGAAGCCGACCCTCGCATGTCACCGGTCGACGAGCCACCGAAGTCCTGATGTCCTGATGTCCGTCACGACCTCGAAGTTGCGTAAACAGTCATACCCTCGCAACTTCGGAGCGTCTCATGCGCAGCCTTATCCCGGTTTTCTTAGTTCTGTTCAGCAATTTCGCCGAGGCGGCGTACTGCACATCCAACTGGCGCGTTGGCCAGAATGTGGTGCGCGTAGGCGATGATGCTGACCGGGCCATACAAGCGATTGACCGCGCCCGCCACCGATATGCCTGGTTACGCGGCCCTTCCGGCAGAACCTGGACCGTGCGTGAATCCGGCTACAACAGCCAGACCGTACGCATCTCGGTAAAAAACGGACAGCTGACTCAGATCTGCCAGACCTCCAGCTGAGGCACGCTCTGTACAGCCCATCAATACTGTCTATAATGACAGCATGGATGAACTTACCCCACGCCAGCAGCAAATCCTCGATTGGATTCGCGATCACATCCGGCGCCATCAGCGCCCACCAACGCAGGCCGAAATCACTGCGGCCATGGGTTTTCGCTCGCGCACGGCCACCCGGGATCATCTTGACGCACTGGCCAGAAAAGGCGCGCTCACTCTGCACCCGGGCTCATCCCGAGGCATTGTGGTGCACGCGGCCGACACGCAGGTGCAAACCCTGCCCCTTGTCGGCCAGGTCGCAGCCGGCCAACCCATCCTGGCACTTGAGCACGTCATCGCAGAACATCAGGTCGACCCCAGTCTGTTCCGCCCCCGTGCGGACTATCTGCTCACGGTGCGTGGTCACAGCATGCGTGATGCCGGCATTCTGGATGGCGATCTGCTTGCCGTGCATCAAACCCCCGAGGCCCGCAATGGCGACATCATCGTGGCGCGACTTGATGACGAGGTTACGGTCAAACGCTTCGAACAGCGCCATCATCAGGTTCGTCTGTTGCCGGCCAATCCGGATTTCACCCCCATAGAGGTCGATCTGCGCCATCAACCGCTAACCATCGAAGGGCGCATGGTCGGCCTGATCCGTCCCGGATCATGACCCCAGTCTCTCTTGACCAACTGCTGCATCACCCACGACTGTGGCGCGGCATGTCGCAACCCTCTCTGGCCGACCAGCGAACCGGCTACGCCGAACTCGACCGTCTACTGCCTGGGCGCGGCTGGCCACGTCATGCGCTGATCGAACTGATTTCCCAAGCCCCCGGCATCGGAGAAATTGCGCTGCTGCTGCCCAACCTGCGCAAGCAGCCCCAGAGCTGGGTCGCCCCACCTTTTTCACCCTATGCCCCCGCCCTGGCACAGGCCGGTATCGACTTAAGCACCCTGCTGGTGGTTCAACCCGAAGCGCCCGGCCAGGGCCTGTGGGCCATGGAACAGCTGCTGCGCGGAGGAACCGAAGGCGCGGTTCTGGGCTGGTTTGATGATCTGTCCATGAGCACCTTGCGGCGCCTGCAACTCGCAGCCGAAACCGGCGCCACCCAGGCTTTCGTGTTTCGCTCGGCCAGCGCCATGAACAGCCCGTCACCCGCCGCCCTGCGGCTGTATCTGGAGGCGACCAGCGAGGGTCTTTATGTCCGCATACTCAAAGCTCGTGGCGGCCGCCCGGCTTCCCTTACCCTGCCCCTGACCGACCATGCCTCTGTGGTTGTGCCTGCACCTGCACCAACTGCCGCTCGAAGCCCTGCCCCCCGCGCCGCCTGAGCATGCTTTGGTGGTGCTGGATGCGCAGCAGCGGGTGATTCGACTCAACCCGCAGGCTCGGGCCATCGGTTTGCGCCTCGGGATGTCGGCCAGCAGTGCCCGTGCCGTTTGCCCACAACTGCACAGCCAACAACGTCAGTCATCACGTGAACAGGATGTGCTGCAATCCTTGGCGGTGTGGGCTTTGCAGTTCAGCTCGCGTGTCAGCCTGTCCGGCACGGATGGGTTGTTGATTGAAATTGGTGGCAGCTTGCGCCTGTTCGGCGGGCTTGATCCGTTGCGTACAGGCATTGAACAGGGCCTTGCCGAACTGGGCTACAGCGCTGGCTGCGGCATCGCACCCTGCCCCCGCGGCGCCGAAGTGCTGGCCCGCGCGCAGCGGACACATATAGCCCTGGATGTCGCCCAGCTGGCCCAGCTTCTCCAGCCGTTGCCGGTACGGCATCTGGATTGGGACACCGCCACACTGCGCAAGCTGGATGCCGTGGGGGTCAACACGATTGGTGCGTGTTTGGCGTTACCGCGCGATGGCTTTCGGCGTCGCTACGGTGCCCGGCATCTGCTCG
>JBFKEC010000090.1:0-11396 GCA_041619315.1 Oceanococcus sp.
CCGCCGTCCGATCACGGCGCATTTCTGGCTGAAAACAGCCACCCGAACGGCCATGGCAGAGGCTCAAAAAAAAAGCGCGTACCGCCGCAACGGTACGCGCTTCTTACTTACCGCAGACTTACAACGCCCTGCGCCGCCGGGTCAGTCCACCGAGCAGGATCAGGCCCAGCCCAAACAGCCCCAGGCTGCCACCACGCACAGCCGTGGTCGTACCCCCCACAACCACCGGCTGCTCCGGCTCAAGCTGTGCATCCGCTGGGAACTCATAGGTCCAGAAGCCGCGCCCAAAGGTCGAGGCAAACAGGGTGTTTGGATCACCTGGCTTGAGCTGCATCATGGTCATCGGCGAATTGGGCAAACCCTCACCCAGCGGCGCCCAGTTGCTCCCTTCAAGGTCACTGGAAATAAACGCACCGATATCCGTGGCCACGATCAGCTGTTGACCACGCTTGGTCAGCCAGCGTGCATGCACATTCGGCAGGTTGCCGGTGATGTCACTGAAACTCTCGCCCGCATCGTAAGACACAAACACACTGCCCTCACCCAACTCTTCATTGGTATCAAGGTAGGAGCCAGGCGGAATCCAGGTGCGATTGGCATACCCGGCCAGTGCCACGTAAATCGTTTCAGGATTCGCCTCGTCCATTTCAATCGAACTGATGTAGCGATTGGGCAGCCCTTCGGCGGCGGCAAAATGCCACCCCTCGCTACCACCCTTGACCGGCGCTTCATCACCAGCCACGTTGGTGGCTATGCCATTCTGAACACTGGTATCCCAGTTGTTGATCAGATCGCAGGGCCCACAGAAACCCACATAAGCCATACCGTCATACAGATGGATATTGGTCATGATGTTGGTTTTGCCAGTGCGCTCATTGGTTCCAAGGTTGAACACCTCGGCCCAGTTGAGCCCTGGCCCGTCAGTCACCGCAACCACTTCCGGCCCTGCCGTCATGACGTGCATGGCATCGGTGGGATCCATGACGAAGTAGTTGGCAAAGCTCGGGCTGCTGATCGGCGGACTGGCTGCCGAATAACTCAGACCGCCATTGGTCGTCACCTGCAAGCTACCGTTCTGGATGGTGACCCAAGCGTAGTCGCTGTTGTCCGGATCCACCGAGGCGAAAAATCCGTCCCCACCCAGATTCTGGATGTGCTCGCGGGTGTCGGCATCGACGTAACCAGAGCCGTTGTCCTGCAGACCGAACCAGACACGTCCGTCACGCGCCACGCCCAGGCCATAAGGCATCAGGGTGTTGAAACCCAGATTGGCGCCATCGCCCCAACCGGCGTTGTCGATTTCCTCACCGGGACCCACACACTGCTTGTACACGCCACCGTCATTGCCGGCGAACAGGCACACCCCACCATCTTCAGTCGGCACGTAAATGCCGTCATGCTGATCCGGGTGGGTGGTGGTTTCAGTGGTCGGCGGATAGGTCGTTGGACAGATCGGCAGCCCCAGGCTCAGGGCCTGACAGGAATCGCCCGCGTAATACGTCCCGATCACGTTGTAGTCATTCAAGCCGGCCTGGGCCACACCGTTTTGCCCGATCAGATCGGTGGTGCGCGACTGCCACACCTCCTCAAGGCCAAAACTCAGCCGGGTCGGCACGCCCAACAGATCCTGCCGGGTCGGATCCGGAAGAATCCACAAGTTGTACCAGGCCTGCACACCCGGGGCATTCAACGCGGCCAGTGCCACGAATGACGAGCCAGACAGCGGGTTGGCAGCAATTTCGGTGTCATCCGCCAGACGCAGCCAGGTGTCGCCAAAATCAGGCGAGACATACAGTCCGTTCAGCGAAGTCGGATACAGCGGCAGGCCCGGCTTGGGATCGATGCCATCCGGGATATCCAGCACCGGCACACCCCCATTGAACAGCACCGCATCCTCAACAATGGCGTAGACGTAGTTGTGATCCTGATCCGCACCGTGGGCTATACCCAGCTCGGTGCGACCAATGCGCTCTTCGGTTGCGAATCCCAGATTGGTCAGGCCATCACCGGACACGTCCAGCCGGGCGAAGGTATCGACCTCACCCGTGTCCGAGCGGTACAAGCCATTGCCGGGTGAATGCACCGTGCCATCGGGGAAGGTCGCTTTACCGGCGCGGTAGCCCACGGCGGCAAGCACGACACCACCAGCTTCATCGGTGCTGCCACCAGGCTCTTTGACCACCACATCGGTGACAAAATTGGCGAACTGGCAGGCGCCGAAGTCGGTCACGCCTGCACATTCGGCAGAGGTCGGCAGATTGACGTTGACATAGCTGCTGCCCGCATCAACAGAGCGGAACAGACCTTTGGAGGTCGCGGCATACACCACATCAGGCTGTGCACGATCAACCGCGATTTCAAAGCCCAATGCGCCATCCGGCACGCCGCTCGCCTGATGCCAGGTCTGGCCCAGATCATCACTCCAGAATGCGCCCAGCCCGGAATAGGTGTTGCCACCCATCAGATGCTCGCCGGACACCACAACCAGACGTCCGCCGCCGCCCGTGGTCCATTCCACAGCGCCGTTGATCAGGGTTGGCAAGTTATCACCAATCGGCACCCAGTAATCACCGAGCTCGCCCACGCTGTCGGCTTCACTCATCCACACGCCACCGGTACCGATCAGGGCGAACAGACGATTGCCTTCAGGGTCATACGCGAAACTGTCGACGCGGCCCATGGAGGTCGCAATGCCCAGCCCCAGACCACCCCGGTCCGGGTCATCGAGCAACGGCCCCTGGCCATATTGCATCCAATCGCCGGTGCTGCCGGCCACATCGGCTTTGCTCTCAGCCAGTTTGGCCTTCTGTGCCAGCGCCGCGCGGTAGGCGCCTTCGGCCACGTCGCCAACACCCTGGGTCAACACCCCATTGACCGCGAGCAGTTCAGCGGCAGGCTCGGGATGCTTGGAATTGAGGCAGAACTGCTCGCCGTGCTGCGCTTGCAGTTCGGCCAACCGGGCTTGGCCCAGACCGGGCTGAAACTGCCGCGCGTAGTCCGCAGTGCTGGTCAGGTGGTAGCCAGTCGGACAACTGGCCTCAGGAGCAGACGATTGCACGTAGACCAGCGCCGAGGCCAGCCCCGCCACAACAACTGCGGCAAGCATAGGAGTTCTCATCGTTGTAATACCTTCTTAGCCAGGCTCGGCCGAAATGAACACATTCAGGCCCACCACCCGGCTTTAATGTTCCGGATTTTTCAAACACGTAAATGACAGACACGCACGACGCCACCGAAAGGTGCCGTTGTGCCGCAAATTGCAATCATCCACGCCCCGGCACAGCCCAAATCCGCACCGGGTGGCGCAAGATGATGCAATTCCCACGCCAC
The DNA here is from genome assembly GCA_041619315.1 of Oceanococcus sp. Taxonomy (GTDB): domain Bacteria; phylum Pseudomonadota; class Gammaproteobacteria; order Nevskiales; family Oceanococcaceae; genus Oceanococcus. The sequence continues at coordinate 3,331 of JBFKEC010000090.1, forward strand.
AAATCCTGCTCGCGCCCGTGGCTACAGGGCGTAGCTCAACTGCACACGCAAGATGCGCCCGAACAAGCGGTATGTCGACACATCGGTGTTGGCCGCATCGGCATTGGCCAGAAACGGCGGATCGCGATCGAGCACGTTGTCGACCGCGGCAGTCAGGCGCATGCCCTGCTCAAATTCCCAGCCGACACTGAGATCGTGATAGAGCCGTGGCCCAACCCGATTGACCGTACCCGGAAAAACCTCACCGCCGCGCTCACGCAGCCCTCCGATCCATTGTCCGGCGTAACCCAGCGAAAGCCTGGCCCCCTGCCAGCGCACACTCAGGTGGCCTTTCCATTGCGGAATGGCACCGAAACTGTCCGGGTCATACTCACCCTCACCGACAAACGCCGGCGCGCCGGGAAACGCCTTGAGTTCGCGTTTGAGCACATGACTGACCAGCAAGCGTGACGAAAACAGTCCATCCCACGCAGCGCTGCGGTGACTGATTTCCAGATCCAGACCGCGCGCCGTCTCACTGGCGATGTTCTGCAGCTCTGCCTCGACCTGCACGATGTTGCCCTGATCATCGCGCTGAATGCGATCACAGAAGCTGGCCGATCCGGTGGCCAGACATTGATCCAGAATGGTGTTGGCCCCCAGCGCGGCGATCCCCTGCTCGATACGGATGTCGTAGTAGGCCAGATTCAGCGACCAGCCCTTCAGGTTGTGTGGCGACCAGGCCACGCTGGCGCTGAACACGTCGGCGCTTTCGGCCTCAAGCTCCCGATTGCCGCCACTTAACTGCGGCGTTTCATTCCCGGTCTGGTCAAAACTGCCGTCGCCAGGCACACCCTGAGCAACGCAGCGCTCAACTTCGAGCGGATTGAGCTGATTGAAATCGGCGCACGGGTCATCCACTGCCGGATTGGATTGTGACGCCCCACCGAACAGCTCACCCACCGAAGGCGCTCGAAATGCCTGACTGAAGGCGACCCGCATGGCCAGCCCCGGGCGTGGCTCCATCTGCACAGCGGTGTCGAACACCAACTCACTGTCGAAGTTGGAAAAGCGGATGGCGCGCAAGCCCAGATCCAGGTCGAGCCGCTTGTCACTGAGCACCGGCACGCCAGCCTCAACATACAACTCCTGGCTATGGAATCCACCCCGTGTGAGCTGCCGTGCCGCGCCCGTGGTATTGCCATTGCGGGTCTGCTCATCCGGTATATCTCGGGCCTGCTCATCGCGATATTCATAGCCAATCGCCATGGCCACATCGCCGCTGGCGAGCGCATAGACATCGCCACGCAGGTTAAGACTGAGCACTGACTGGCGATTTTCGAATTCATCGACCAGGCTGCCCAAGCGGGTGTAATCAAGCATGTCCTGGGTGATTGAACCGGCGCCGCCAAAAAGATTGAGCGGCACGCAATCGCCAATCGGGGCATCGACGGTACCGCAGGTCGCAGACCCGTTGCCATCGACAAAGGATGGCCCCAGCGCCAGCGCGACCCGATCGGCCAGCAGGTCACCATATTGATGCTGGATCACGCGATTGCGCGCTTGATTGAGGCTCGCATCCCACTGCCACCCACCAATCAGGCCCTCGGCACCGAATACCACCCGCCAGGCCGTGTTGTCCTGGGCGTAACCGCGCGACCCAGCCTCGACAAGCCGCCGACGCGCATCGCTGATGTCCTCGCCAAACGGGTTGTAGTGGTTGTGCGCAGACACCGATACAGCGTCCAGACGGTTGGTGAAAAATGGCAACGGCGCCAGCCGGGTGAAACTGTCACGCTGCTGATACAGCGCCTCTGCGAACACCTCGGTGTGTGCGCCCACCGGTCGTTTTGCCAGCGCGAAAAGGGACTGCCGACGGACATCCTGAAGCAGATCCTCAAACGGGTTGAAGTTGAAACGGTCGTTGTCCGCCCCATCACCCACCCAGGTGCGAAAGTCATCGGCCTCATCGCCCGCACGACCATCAATCAAGGTCACCCGCTCGCCGCTGGACGGCAAGCGAAAATTGCCGCTGGGCGGCGCCGAACTGCCATCTGCAACGATGCTGTTGTCCGCCCCCGAGAACGTCAGCAACTGACGCGAGAAATCGCGCGAACCCTTGCTCACCGGCTGCTGGTCGAAAAACTCGCCGCCCATGATCAATTGCCCTTCGCCCACCGCAACGCCGTACACCGCGCTCAAACTGGTGGTTTGCGCATCACCACGGTCACTGACACTGCTGTTGGCTGCAAGCTGCATCTCATCAACAGCCTGGCGCGTGATGATATTGACCACCCCAGCCACCGCATCGGCACCATACTCCACCGAGGCCCCATGACGCAGGATCTCGATGCGCTCGACCATCGCGGTCGGGATCATCGCCAGATCGACCACCCCGCCGGTGCCATTGCCACCGGCGACCATGCGTCGCCCATTGAGCAGCACCAGCGTGCGCAGTGCGCCAAGCCCGCGCAGCTCTACGCTTTCGGTACCGCGGGAGAACCCGCCCCCGCTGTCACGCGCACCCACTGCCGCGCTGTTCGGCGCCCCGGCCATCATCGGCAGGGCTTGCAACAAACTCCCAACCGTCTGCGCCCCGGATGCCAGTAGTGCCTCGCGGTCAATCCGGGTGATCGGTGTCGCGGCCTGCTGCGCCGCCAACCGGCTGCCGGTCACGGTAATCCGTTGCAGCGCGGCCGGGTCATCTTCAGCCTGAACCGTGGGTACAAGGGCACACAGAACCAGCGACCAGATACAGGTCTTGGTAATAGGTACACGCATCATCGAGAGCACATCTGGCGAGACTTCAAAGCACAATTGGCGCAGATGGTAGCCTGCCCGACTCGCCGAGTTCATGGCCCGCCAGGCAGCAGGTATCATTGGCCCATGTATAGAGTGCTCACAACGTGCCTGAAAATCGGACTTGCGATCGTGCTCGCAGCGCCGCTTGTGGTGCTATTTTGCGCGGCCCTGTTTCCGCCCGGAGTGGTGCCGAATGCCGGACAATGGTGGCCACAAACGCCCAGCCTTGATGCACTCAAGCGGGCCTGGGCATTGGCCGACATGGGCGTGGCACTGACCTGGTCCGCGGTCATCGCCACATTCGGCATGCTGCTGAGTGTCGCCATCGCCTCATTCAGCGCACTGGCCATCCATCTGAGTTCTGCATTGTGGCGCCGCGTGCTGATCACCGCGCTGGTGTTCGCCGCGTCAATTCCCTATACCGCGTTGTGGTTGCCACGTTTTCTGCTGTTCAACTCTTTCGGCCTGCAGGACACGCCCATCCCCCTGCTGGCCCCGGCCTTGCTCGGCGGCGGACCACTTCTGATCCTCCTCTATCTGTATTCGCTGCGGCAGATACCCACAATCCAGTTCGAGTCCGCCCGGCTGGAAGGTCTTGGCATGCTTCAAATGTGGTGGACCGTGGCCCTGCCACAATTGCGCGGCGCCTCTCTGGCGGTTGGTTTCCTGAGCTTTGCTGCATTTTGGGGCGAAGCGCTGGACCCGCTGATTTATCTGCGCAGCGGTGCCATAACCACCGCCCCGCTGGCCCTGCACGGGCTGGAATTCCTCGGCCAAGGTGAACTGTCGGTGTGGATGGCCGGCTCCGTGTGGTTGATACTGCCGATCATGTTCCTGCTCGCGGCGATGTTGCCATGGCTCAAATCCCAGGAGGCTCACTGATGCGCCTGCTTGCGCTGATGTGCGTTGCCTTGCTTGGCTGTTCGCAACCCAGCGATACCAAACCAGCCAAAGCGACCCAGCATATCCGCCTGCAACTTGTTGCCGATGCGGTGGAAACTGCGGCCTACCGCAGCCTGATCGCGGAATTCGAAGCGCGCCATCCGGACATTGAAGTGGCCCTGCGCACCATCGGCCGCCAGCGTGACCATGTCACCCAACTGGCCACTGCCTTTGCCGGCGGCACACCGCCAGACTTGTTCCTGATCAATTACCGGCGCTATGGCCAGTTCCTAGGCAAGGAACTGCTGGAGCCGCTGGGCCCGTTGGCTGCCAGCCATGGCGAATTCAAACCCGAGGATTTTTACACCCCGGCACTCGAAGCCTTCCAGCACGACGGTCAACAACTGTGCCTGCCGCAGAACATCTCCACGCAGGTTGTGTATTACAACCGCAGCCTGTTCCAGCGCTATGGCGTCAACGAGCCTGCAGACGACTGGACCTGGAAACAGTTTCACGACACCGCGCGGGCGCTGACCCACGACCTTGACGGTGATCGAAAACCTGATGTTTTCGGGCTGGATTTTGACCCCGATCTCATCCACATGGCGCCGTTCGTGTGGCAAGCCGGTGGGCGTATCGTCGACAACCTCGACCATCCCACTGCCTTACGCCTGCGTGAATACAGCTCGGTCATCGGTTTGATGTATCCCAAGCGCCTGCGCACTGAAGTGGGCGTCATGCCACCACTGGCCCAGCGCCGCGCCGTGGGCCCGGAAGCGCGCTTCATTCAGGGCGGCCTGGGCATGATCATTCAGAGTCGACGCTACGCCACCGCCCTGCGCAGCATTGATGATCTCGACTGGGATGTCGCACCACTGCCGCGCAACAAGCAGGCCGCAACCCTGCTGCATTCCGACGCCTATTGCCTGACCCGTGCCAGCGCACACCCACAGGCCGCTGCGCTGTTTGTCGACTTCGCCCTGAGCGAAGACGGCCAAGGCCTGCTGTCGGCCAGCGGGCGCATTGTTCCGGCACGCCGCTCAGTGGCCCAGAGCGAGGCTTTTTTGAGCCCCGATCTGCCGCCCTCGCGCGCCCAGGTCTTTCTCGACAACATCGAAATCGTGCGCCGCTTGCCGGTCACGCCGTACTGGTATGAACTGGAAAACCGCAGCCGGCCCATCATCGAGGAATGGATGTTCGAATCCATGGCCAACGCCGGCGCCGAGGCGCAAATGGGCCTGCATGATGGCAACAGACTGGTCATGCTGATTCAGGAGGCGGTCAATGATCTGTTTACCGATCGCTCGTCTTGAGCGCCACCAGTCTGAGCCTGCGCAATGTCAGCGTACATCTGGGCACGCGTTGCATACTCCAGGACATCAACCTTGATGTTGCGCCGGGCGAACGCCTGGTTCTAGCCGGCCCTTCGGGCAGCGGCAAATCCACCCTGCTCCGCGCCATAGCCGGCCTGCTGCCGATCAGTGGCGGTGAAATCCGCATCGACGACAAACCGGTTGAGCATTTGCCAGCGGGCAAGCGCGCCGTGGGCATGGTCTTTCAGCAGCCCGCCCTGCTGCCGCACCGCAATGTGCTCGACAACCTGACGTTCGGGCTGCGTGCGCGCGGCACCTCGCGAGCTCAAGCGCAGGCACAGGCGCGCAATGTGGCCCAATCGCTGGAAATCACCGCGCTGCTGGCGCGCAAGCCACGCCAGCTCTCTGGTGGTGAGCAGCAGCGTGTTGCCTTGGGTCGCGCTCTGCTCCGCAGTGGCGGCGTTGTACTGCTGGACGAACCCCTGTCGCAACTCGATGCGCCATTGCGCGCACGCCTGCGCGAAGAACTGCTCAGAGTTCACCAGCTGACCCGCACCACCATGATTCACGTCACCCACGATCAGCATGAGGCCATGGCGCTGGGGGATCGCATTGGCGTGCTCCAGGACGGCCAGTTACTGCAAGTCGCCACGCCGCACGACATTTATGCCCAGCCCAATTCGGATGCGGTGGCGCGTTTTATCGGCAGCCCCGGAATCAACCTGATCCCGCTGCGGCGCGACGCCGAAACCTGGCTGTGGGATGCACGCGCCGTGCCCGCCCCGGCCAGCACCGAATCCTCGCTGCAACTCGGCATTCGCCCCGAACATCTGCAGCCGAGTGAGGCCGACGACGCTTGGCCGGTCCAGTTACGCCGCCGCGAAGTGCTGGGTGAACGTGAACTGTGGCACCTCACCAGTAACGATGGCGTGGAACTGGTGAGCTCTCAGGCGGCAGGTGCGGCCAGCCCGCCAGAATCCTTCAAGGTCAAACCGGATTTCACACAGGCTCTGTATTTCAAGGTGGACGGGAGTCGCGTGAACCCATGTACCTGACACCGGTCATCGTAGGGCTGAGCCTGCTGGTCTTTGCCCCGCTGCTGATGACGCTTGGCCTCAGCCTGTTCAGCTACGACGGCCTTGGCGCAGCCCAATGGCTGGGCCTTGATGCCTACCGCCGCATGTTTGATGACGCGCTGTTCAGACAGACGCTGGTCAACTCGCTGCTGATCGCAGCCTTGAGCATTCCGCTACGCCTGGCACTGGCACTGGGCTTTTCGCTGATACTGCAGCGCCCCGGACGGGCCAGCCGGCTGGCTTTGCTGATCAGTCTGTTGCCCGTGGTGGTGCCGGCACTGGCTTGGGCAACCGCATGGCTGTGGCTGCTCAACCCGCATTTCGGCCCGTTTGCCAGCGCACTCGACAGCTGGCGCGTCAACGGAGCGGGATGGTTGCTCACCGCTGCCGGAGCGCGCAGTTCCCTAGTCTTGATACTCGGCTTTCTGGCCGGCGAAATGTTGCTGATACTGGTCGTCGCGCGTCGCCAGATTCCGCAAACCTGGTACGAGCTGGCCGCGCTGGAAGGCGTCAGCCGGTTCGGCCAGTTCCGTCTGATCAGTCTGCCCGTGATGGCCCCCGTGATCCTTTTGCTGGCCGCACGCGACTTTGCCCTGACCTTTCAGACCAGCTTCATTCCGGCCCAGATCGTGACCAAGGGCGGCCCGCAGTTCATGAGCACCATGCTGCCGCAGTATGTTTACGAAAACAGCTTCGAATACCTGCGCTTTGGCTACGCCGCCACGCTTTCAAGCGCCATGCTGGCAATCACCCTGCTCATCCTGCTGCCGCAAGCCTGGCTGGTGTGGCGCTGGCTCAAGCGCGCCGACGCACCGCACTAACGAGGCAAGCTGGCCGCCACTGCGCACGCCAAACATGGCCTGCACATCAGTCCGGCTGAGGCGTTGTACCGAGCAAGCCCAGCGCATGGCGCACATCCAACCGGGCCTGCAGGGCGTCAAGCTGGGCGGCCACCCGACGCGTGTGCTGCTGCTGTAGCGTCGCTTCTGCCGCCAACACATCTTCGATGCGTTCACGTCCGGCCTCAAAGCGCTTGTTGCGCACGGTCAGACGTCGGGCTGCAGAATCCTCGGCGGCGCGAGCCAGTCGTTCACGCTCCTGAGCCAGCGACAGATCCTGATAAGCACGCTCGATCTCCAAGCGCACCTGACGCCACTGCTCATCGCGTTGCGCCTGGGCCTGCCGGGCCTGAGCCTGCAAAGCAGCATGACGCGCCGACCGCGTACCGCCACTGAACAGGGGCAGTTTGACCTGCACCGCGGCACGCACATCCTGCTCCGGCTCGAACGCATCGCCCTGGGTCCGCAACGCTGTAATTTCCGCACCCAGCTGTGGCCAGCCTTCGGCCTTGACCGCACGTGCACGCAATTGCAGCCCCTCAACCTTCAAGGCCATCGCCTTGAGTTCAGGGCGATACCGCTGGGCCAGCTCTTCAGCAGAACTGCGCGCTGGCACCTCAACCGCCAGCACCGGCTCCGCCAGCTCCAGCCAGGCCTGCGCCTGACCACCGCCGATGGACGCCAACTCGGCCGCAATCACGGCGCGCTGATGACGATTCCCGGCCTGCAACTGGGCCACTTCATCACGCACCAGACGCACATCCAGCGCATCCGCCTCAAGTGCGCGGCCCTGCCCGACCAGTGCATTTACGTAGTCCAGTCTGGCCGCCGTGCTGGCATACAACGACGCATAACCCTGCGCCTCTGCAGCCAACTTGAGCTGAGCCAGATACAACCTGGCCGCAGCCAGCGCAGCGCCATCCGCTGCGCGTTGTACTTGCAGACGCTGCGCCTCGGATTCGGCCTGAGCCGCCGGCACCTGAAACAGGCTGACAGAAGGCTGAAACAGCGGCTGACTCAGTACCAGCGACTGGCGCTGACTGAAATGCTCACCCAAGCGCAGCACACCAGTGCCGGTGTCGATCTGCGAAATCCGGTCACGATGCACTCCGCTGTATATCAGATCCAGCGACGGTGCCCAGGCGGCTCGACGCTGCACCGACACCAGCGCCTCA
>JBFKEC010000091.1:0-11339 GCA_041619315.1 Oceanococcus sp.
GCGGCCGCGCAGGTGCCCGGTGCAGACAGTTCTGGACAGCCTCCAAAGCCGACTTCCGCAGTTTCGCCGCTGTAGCCGGCAAAGTCGTTGCTGGCAAAGAAGCTGCCCGACGGATCGGCTTCGGTGGAGACCCAGTCGTACTGGTAGAAGCCTTCAATCGAGATGTTGTCGGTCAGATCGGCCGACGCCCACAGCATGCCGGCGGGGATGAACACCTCAGACAGGTCGACACCGGGAACACGCAGTTGCGAGGCATCTGCAGCGATGATCGAGTTGATGCCATTGAGCACCAGTGCGGACTCACCCCAGTTGAGCACCTGATGACCGAGGCGGAAGCTGACATAGCGGTCGCCCAGTTGCACCGTGCCGAAAATGAAGCCTTCCAGCAGGTCGGCATCGTTACCCAGGCGGTCATGCAGCTTGCTGCGCCGGCGTTTGAGATCTTCCGGGCCGGCCAGTCGTGTGGGCGCCCCGGCATAGTCTTCCTCGTCGAAGTAGTCGTGGTCGTTGAGCACGAAGTCGTACAGGTAGCTGCCGCGAACCTGGGCTCCGAAGTCACCCCAGTTGAGGTACAGGGTTGAGGTCAGCTTGACCCCGCCTGAAATCATGTCGCCCTTGTCGAAGGCCAGGTTGCCGTCATCGCCGTTGGTCGAGAAAGCCTGACCCTGTTTGCCATCAGCGGTGACGTTGGAGCGGCCAATGATCGACGGGTCCTGCTCTTCAATACGCCAGGCCGCACCTGCGGTGACGGCCGTGTCGATGCGCCCGCTGATCGGGCCCAGATCGAAACTGTTGGCCAGTGCCGGGGCACTGCCGAGACCGGTCAGAATCAGGCCGGCCATCAAAGGATTGATATTTTTCATGATGGATCTCCTGAATCAATTCGCGGCTTGTGGGCAGTTATCGCCCAGCGGCAGGCAAGCACCGTCACTGGCCAGGAAATTGGCCACTTGACGTTGCATCTCGACAAACACCGGATCATCTGCAGGATTCTCGGTGGTCGGCTGCAGAATGCTGCCGTGATTGCCGCCATTAAAGCGCAGCAGTTCCATGCCGCCGGTCAACACCGCTGGCGTGTCCAGCGGTGGGCTGATGTCAGTGGCGGTCAGACCCATGATCCGGGCCAATGGCTCGGTGCCGGACAGCAGGCCCGGGATGATCACGTTTTCGCTGGCGGAGTTGGGAACCACGCTGTCGCCAACCACCTCGATCATGTGCACTGCACGGTTCTCGCCGGCGGCTGCGGCCCAGTTGATCGGGTCGGCCGGGTCGACGGCGAGTTGAGCAAAGCGCAGGAAGATCTCGTAGGTGTCGGTACCCTTGACAATGCCTGCAGCCTCAAGCCCCGCGGCCACGACCGGGCCAAAGGTTTGTGAGGCGTCCAGCAGCTTGCCGATGCCGCCACCCGGCATGGCCAGACTGGCAGCCTTGATGTCGTCATTGGCACCCAGCAGGGTGGTGCCGACGATGCCGCCCAGAGAATGGCCGAGGAAGTGAATCCGGTCGGTGTTGATCACGTCGTCGGGCTCGGCGCCCAGGACCAGATCGCCGAGTGAACGGACCAGATGAATCTGGTCGGCGACCGACTGGCGGATGTTGTCACGCGAGGTGATCGGACTGGTCAGATTGATGAAGTAGGCGCCGGAATCGTCCACCGTGCCATCACCATCCAGATCCGCATCAAAGGTGCGCTCGGTAGTGCCGGGCACGCGCAGAGGATGATCCGGTGGTAGCCCATGTAGGGGCTGATCTATGGCCACCGCGACAAAGCCGGCGGCAGTCAACGCACCGGCCACGCCGAGCATTTGCGAGCGGTCGCCGGTGATGCCATGCAGGAACACCACAACCGGCCAGCCGCCAGCTGGCGCTGTGCCTTGCGGGCGGGTCAGCAGCAGCGGCACCAGTTCGTCCGACTGTTGTTGCGGCATCGGGTAGCACAGCGTGGTGCTGCTTGGGGGCAGCAAAGCCTCACACGGTGCTCCGGTGCCGGGATGAACCGCACCGGCGTTGATGACGCCGTCGTTCTGCCACACCGAGGTGTTGATGTTTTCCGCGCCGGGCTGATGGTAGTAGGGCACGTTGAAGGCGCCGACATATATCAGCGGGTTGTTGGCTTCGGGGATCGCGGCCGGCTCGCTCGGACTGCCCAGGACCTGGGCCAGGTTGAGTCCGCTGGGCTGGGCCTGAATCAGCTGTGCGCTGGCCTGGGCATCGATGGAATTCAGGGTTGGCGTGGTTGATTGGGTGGTGAACGACCAGGCCATGACCAGATCATCGCGGGCGATTTCGCCACGTGAGTTGGACGCCAGTGCGGACAGTTGCTGCAGCCCGCCGACTACCGGTTGGATGAATGCTGATTGCAATTGATCCAGCACCGGAATCAGATCGCTACGCCCTTGAAGTTGCAGGGCGCCAAGCAAGGTGTTGCTGGTTTGCTCGCTGAACGGGGTGTCGCTGTTGAGCGAGGCGAACAGTTCGTTGGGAATCGCGGGTGCGCCGGCCGGGCTGCGGATGTCACGGGTCAGGCCGACCAGATAGCGGGTTGATTCATTGAGTGGCTTGAGCCAGTTGACCAACAGTCTGGGGGTCAGTATCGAGACCGGTGACAAGCTGACTTCAAAATCTTCGCCGGGAATCAGTTCCTGCCCACGCTGGCTGTCGAAGATGCGCACGCCGTCGGTGGACTGGGTGACATCAATCTTGCCCTGCAGGTTGGCGAACAGGCTGGCTGTGGTTGACCAGCCATCGGCCAGGCCCCAGCCGGGAATCGCAGCAAGTGAGCCCGCCGGTGCCAGAGTGCCGTCGGCGTTGTTGTCCGCATTGTCATCCTGTCCGGTTTCGCTTCCGAACAGCAGGTCGATGGGGATGGGGAGAATGGCGCCGGTTGTATTTGTGGGTAAAACCACAGGGTCAAACAGCGGTTTGGGACCAAAATCTTCGTCAGTCCGCAGTCCATTGTCGTCCGGACTGCATGCACACAGAACCAGCAACGCGCTGGCGACAATTATTGCTCTCATGGTGTCTCCCCATGGTGAGTTGTTGTACGTCGACGCTTTAGTGTCTTTATGTCGACGTGAAGAGAATATGAATAGGCAACCTCAACGTATGTAAGTCAGATGGCTGTTTCGCCGTAGGAAAAATCCTACGCTCGGCGCAGGCGAACGGCAAACAGGGTGAGTAACAAAGCGAAATAGAGCCAGGGCTCGGGTTCGCTGACCTTGACCTTCCACAGAAAGTGCACGCAAGCCAGCAATGCCGCGGGGTAGACCAGTCGATGCAGGCGTTTCCAGTTGCGTTTGAGACGCCGCTGCCAGGCCCGCGTTGAGGTCACGGCCAAGGGGGTGAGCAACACCAGAGCCGAAAAGCCCACGGTGATGTATGGCCGCTCGAGAATTTCTTCACCCAGGCGCGCAAGCGACAGGCTCAGGTCGAAGACCAAAAAGACCGCAAAGTGGCCGACCAGATAGAAGAAGCTCCAAAGGCCCAGCTGGCGGCGCAGCTGCAACGGCCAGCGCCAGTGCAGCAGGCGCTGTAGCGGTGTCATGCTCAAAGTCAGTAGTAGCAGGCGCAGGGCCCACTGGCCGCTGTGATGGGTCAAGGTCTCAATCGGATTGACCCCCAGATTGCCACTGGCCATCCACCAGCCGGCTTGCACCAGTGGCAGGCTGCACAGGACAAAACACAACGCCCGAATCTGCCCGGTCGACGGGCGCCACGTCAGCATGTTTGGCACTAGTAGTACTTGCGCAGGTCCATGCCGTCATACAGGCCGGCCACATGTTCGGCATAGCCGTTGAACATCAGGGTGTCACGCTTGAACAGCTCACCAATGCGACGTTCGCGTGCCTGCGACCAGCGCGGGTGGTCGACCTTGGGGTTCACATTGGCGTAGAAGCCATATTCGCTTGGCTGCAGCATGTTCCAGGTGGTGTTCGGCTCACGCGTACTGAAGTGGATGCGCACAATCGACTTGATGCTCTTGAAGCCGTACTTCCACGGCATGACCAGACGCATGGGCGCGCCGTTCTGAGGGGGCAGTGGTTTGCCGTACAGGCCGGTGGCCATAAAGCTCAGCGGGTGCATGGCTTCATCCATGCGCAGGCCCTCACGGTAGGGCCAGTCGACGCTGGCCGAGTTGAGGCGCATCTGTTCGGGGCGCACGGCTGTTTCGAAGGCTACGTAGCGGGCCTTGTCGGTGGGTGCAAAGCGGGCCAGAAACGGGCCCAGTTCAAAGCCCATCCAGGGCACGACCATGGACCAGGCCTCAACGCAGCGCAGGCGGTAGATGCGTTCCTCGGTCTCGATCTCATCCAGCAATTCATGCAGATCGAATTCGCCGCCGCCATCGCAGGCGCCGTCGACCTTGATACGCCACGGTGTGGTCGACAGCTTATGAGCATGTCGCGCCGGGTCGCTTTTTCCGGTGCCGAATTCGTAGAAATTGTTGTAGCTGGTGATGTCGTCGTAACTGTTGAGTGCTTCGCCAGCTGCGAAGTCGTGGCGTCCATCACGCGTCTGCGTACTCGACAGGTCGACCGGCACAGACGTGGCCAAGGGCATGGATTCTTCCCGGCTGAGGCAGGCCGGTGCGGCCAGGGCGGCAAGCGAGCCTGCGGCCATCTGCATGAAGCGGCGCCGGTGCCAGAATAATGACTCCGGGGTGATTTCGCTGCGCGGCAGTTGGGGGATTTTCGAGCTCATGGTTTTACAGACCGGTTGATTCGGGATTGTCTTTCATCACATACAATATGCACATGACTTTGGATGACCTGAAAGCCAGTTTTTCCCTGATGGGGTCGTGGGAAGAGCGTTACGGGCTGATTATCGATCTCGGACGCCAGCTCGAGCCCTTGCCGGAAGACGCTTACGTCGACGCCAACAAGGTGCGCGGCTGTATGAGTCAGGTGTGGATGACCTCGCAGGTGCAGCCGGATGGGCGCATCCGGATTCTCGGCGATTCCGATGCACACATCGTCAAAGGGCTGATTGCGGTGCTGCTGATGGTGTACTCGGGCAAGACCGCGGAAGAAATCGGTCAGATCGACATCAAGAGCCTGTTTGCCGAGCTCGGTCTGGAGCAACACATCAGTGCCAACCGGCGCAATGGCTTTTACGCCATGGTTGAACGCATTGGGCTGATGGCAGATTCAAGCTGATTGCTGATTGCGGTGTTTGTGATGCGCAGCGCACTCGCGCAAACGCTATGAATCGTCAGCTTCCACCAGCAGCGTCGTGCCGTTCACGGCCACAACCCGGACTTCGCTGCCCTGAGGCAGGTCGGGGCCGCTGCAGCGCCAGGTCGAATCGGCGACCTTGACCCGGCCCACCCCATCCTGAATGGCGGTGGCGAGTTGCAGGCTGCGTCCGACCAGATGCTGGCCCGGATGGTTGAGCTGGCTGGCGGCATCGTCCTCGGGTGATGGCGGGTTGCGTTTTTGATACACCTTGAAGAGCACCGTGCAGCTCACCGCCAGCACGCTGAAGATGATCATCTGGGCGTTGAGGTCCAGATCGGTGCCCAAGGCGATAAAGCCGGTGACCAGCGCCGAAACGCCGAACCACAGCAGCACGGCGCCGGGCACGAAAGCCTCCAGCGCAATCAAAAATATGCCGGCACTGAACCAGTACCAGTGGACGCTGGATTGATCGAGTTCCATGAGCCGTGCCCTTACGCCTTGGGTTTGTCGTTGATCGAGCCGAGCAGTTCTTTGACGCCACCCAGAGAGCCGATCAGGTTGCTCGCTTCCAGCGGCAACATGATGACTTTCTGATTGGGGGCAGCAGCAATATCGCGCAACGCTTCGGTGTATTTCTGGGCGACAAAGTAGTTGATCGCTTTGACGTCGCCTTCGGAGATCGCCAGCGACACGTCGCGGGTTGCTTTGGCCTCGGCCTGGGCCAGTCGCTCGCGTGCTTCTGCATCACGCTGGGCGGCTTCCAGTCGCCCTTCGGCTTCCAGAATCATGGCCCGTTTCTCACCCTCGGCCTTCTTGATCTCGGCTTCGCGATGACCTTCGGCTTCGAGGATGTTGGCGCGCTTTTCACGCTCGGCTTTCATCTGGCGAGCCATCGAGTCGACCAGATCCACCGGTGGCGAGATGTCCTTGATTTCAACGCGCTTGACCTGCGTGCCCCAGGCTTCCGAGGCTTCGTCGATGATTCTGAGCAGTTTGATGTTGATCTCGTCGCGTCGCGACAGAGCCTCGTCCAGATCCATTTCGCCCAGCACCGAACGTATTGAGGTCATGGCCAGATTGACCACCGCGCGCATCAGGTCGCGCACCTCGTAGGCCGCTCTTGCCGCATCGGCGACCACGATGTACACCACGCCGTCGACACTGACCTGAGCGTTGTCACGGGTGATGACATCCTGGCTGGGGATGTCGATGACCTGTTCCATCACGTTGATCTTGTGTCCGATGCGGTCAACGATCGGCATGATGAAATGCAGCCCGGGTTCCAGCGTGCGGGTATAGCGGCCAAAGCGCTCAACCGTATAACGGTGCCCTTGCGACACGACTTTGACCCCGAGGAATACGCCAACAACGGCGAGCACCAACATGGCAATAACAAAACTGGTCATCAAAAATCCCCTGTGTGTACGGGCTTCTGCGGCCCGGCGAATGCGTGGACGACCGAATGTCCGGGTGCTCCGGAGTGTAGACTATTCGCAAAATGCGAATGGTTTTTGGTCGGCCTGCGACTTGTACCATCGAATTATGACTGCAATTCGCTACGGACAGTCGCTTGCCTGATCTTTATCACATTATTGAAGCCGCTTTGGTCGCCGTGTTCGGCGCGGCGGGCATGTGGGCGCTATTCGGGCTACGCAAACATCTGCTGCCGTTCACCTTCCTGTTTGTGATGATGGTGCTGATTACGGGTGCGCTGATGCCGGTTGCGGCACTGTTCGTCGGGCATGAACATCAGCACATTCTGCTGGGCGTTTCACGCGTGCTGTTCGCCGCCGCACTGTTCGTGGGCTGCCTGGAGGTAATGCGCATCACCGGCATTCTCAATCGCCAGCTGGCCCAGACCCGCGATGCTGAACGGCAGCTGACCGAAAACCGCGAGCACCTGCAGCGCCTGATCATGCAGCGCACCGAAGCCTTGCGTTCGGAAATCAGTGAACGGAGTCGCTTGCAAGATTCGCTGGCCAGCTACAGCCAGATGCTGGAGAAGGACCTGCAGGCTGCCGCTCAGGCACAAAATGCCATGCAGACAGATTTGCCGGATTGCCCGCATGTGCGCATGGCGGCGAACAGTTTTGCCCGCGATCAGGTCAACGGCGACATGTTCCACGTCGATCTGCGTCCCGACGGTGATCTGTTGCTGATGGTGGGCGATGCCATGGGCCACGGCGCGGCGGCTGGATTCATGACCGTGCTCGCCCGCACGGCTTTGAAAACCATGGATTTGGAGCGCAGTCCGGCGCAAATTCTGACCGAGCTCAATCGTCTGATGAACGAGCAGGACAGCGGGGTCTACCTGACCGCGGTGCTGGTCCGTATCAGTCCGTGCGGACGCTGCCAGATCGCGCATGCCGGGCATCCTTCGGCGGTCATACTGCGCGGCCATGAGCGGCTGGAACACTTGCGCGCGGGCGGATTTGCGCTGGGCATGTTCGATCTGCCGGCGGTTGATTTCAGCCAACAGGACGTGCAACTCAATCCGGGCGACCGGGTGCTGCTCTACACCGATGGCGTGACCGAGGTGCGCAACAGCAGTGCACAGGAATACGGCGGCGAGCGGCTGGATCAGGCGCTGTCCGCAGCCGACCCTGCATCGGTCGAGAACGCCCTGATGCAGGTGCTGGAAAATGTTTACGATTTCTGTGGTGATCAGCCGATGGCTGACGACATCACGCTGTTGCTGGCGGAGTATGTCGGCCCGGCTGGCCGAGCAGCGCTTTAGTCCAGCGGCAGGAAGCGCACATGGACGCCGGGTTCGGACTGTTTGGCCACGCGGATCAGCGCAGCAGCAACCTCGCTGGCATCTATCGCGCGATAGCGTTTGAGCGGCCCGGCCAGCAGGGGATTGAGCAGCGGCGCACAAGCCTGAGCAAAATCCTCGCTACGCCGGGATTCATCGCGTTCGCCCAGCAGCAGTGACGGACGCAGAATCTCCAGCGAGGCAAAGCCCAGTGTGCGCAGCGCATTTTCCATGCGCCCCTTGACCCGGCTGTAGTGGGACGGCGAGCGTTCGCTCGCGCCCAGCGCACTGATCACTGCAAACCCGGAAACCCCGGCGGCGCGGGCCGTGTTCGCAATGCTCAACACATAGTCATGGTCGACTTTGACAAGGCCTGCGCGGCCGGCTTTGCCGGTGGTTGTGCCAAGACAGCACAGCACGCTGTCCAGCCCGCTACAGTCAGCCTGGCTGGCAAGTTGTTCGAAGTCGACGGCAAGCCATTTCAGGCGCGGATGGGCGAAAGGTGCCGGCTGGCGTGCCCATACCCGCACTTCGGCTATGCCGTCATCGGCCAGCAATTGCTGCAGCGTGGCCTGTCCTACCAGACCGGTCGCACCAATCAGGCCGACGCGCATCGCTCAGGCCGCTTTCAGCTGGCGCCGGGTGCGCACCGAACTGGCCAGATTGCGCAGCAGGGTGTCGGTGTGATCCCAGCCCAGGCAGGCATCGGTGATGCTCTGGCCGTAGGTCGGCGTGTCGCCCGGTTTGACATCCTGGCGGCCGGCGACCAGATGGCTTTCGACCATCACCCCGAAGATGCGGTTGTCGCCTGCGGCGATCTGGTTGCCCAGATCCTCGGCCACGTTGAGCTGACGCTCGTGTTTCTTCTGGCTGTTGGCATGGCTGCAATCGACCATGATGCGCGGCGCCAGACCGGCTTTTTCCAGCATCGTCGCGGTCGCATCGATGTGCTCTGCGGAGTAGTTGGGGCCGTTGGAGCCGCCACGCAGAATCACGTGGGTCTGGTCGTTGCCGGTGGTTTCGAAAATCGACACTGCGCCGGAGGTGGTCAGGGACAGGAAGCGATGCGGGTTGCGCGCCGACTGAATCGCATCGACCGCGACCTTGATATTGCCCTCGGTGCCGTTCTTGAAGCCCACCGCACAGGACAGGCCCGAGCCCATCTCACGATGCAACTGGCTTTCCGTGGTGCGCGCACCGATGGCGCCCCAGCTGACCAGATCGGAAATGTATTGCGGGGTGAGGATGTCGAGATACTCGACACCGGCCGGCATGCCGCCATCGTTGAGTTCAAGCAGCAATTTGCGCGCGCTGCGCAGGCCCTTGTCAATCTGGAAGCTGTCATCCAGATCAGGGTCATTGATCAGCCCCTTCCAGCCCACCGTGGTGCGCGGCTTCTCAAAGTACACGCGCATCACGATGACGATATCATCGGCCAGTTCTTCACGCAGGACGGCCAGTTTGCTGGCGTACTCCTTGGCCGCTTCAGGGTCGTGGATCGAGCACGGTCCGACAATCGCAACCAGGCGGTCGTCCTCGCCATTGATCACTTTGGCGATGTCGCTGCGGGCCAGATCGACGGTGTCCGCCGCGGCCTGTGTCAGCGGGATTTCGGTGCGAACCACGTCCGGTGTGGAGACTTCGGTAATCGAGGCGATGCGCAGATTGTCGGTGCGTTGCATGATATTGGGCACAGCCGTGCTTGAGAAAACCCCACATTCTAAGCGATGAATCTGTCGGAATTACAGACGAACCAGGCCGAGCTGCCAATCTGGCAGGCACTGGCGCCATTGCGTGAGGCGCTGGATGCGCACAACACGGCTTTGCTGGTGGCCCCGCCGGGCGCGGGTAAGAGCACTATTGTGCCGCTGGCACTGCTCGATGAAGCGTGGCTGCAGGGGCGCAAAATTCTGGTCCTGGAGCCGCGTCGACTGGCCGCCCGAGCGCTGGCCTGGCGCGCTGCTGAGCTGTCACAACAGCCGCTTGGCCAATGTGTCGGCTTGCGCACCCGCGATGACAGCCAGGTCAGCCGCCACACCCGTGTTGAGGTGGTGACCGAAGCCCTGCTCACCCGCCGCCTGCAAAGCGACCCCGAGCTTGAGGGGGTCGGTTTGGTGATTTTCGACGAATTCCACGAGCGCAGTCTGGATGCCGATCTGGGTCTGGCCCTGGTTCGTGATGTGCAGGCCGGGTTGCGCGATGATCTGCGTGTGCTGCTGATGTCGGCCACGCTGGAGCACGACAATCTGGCTGCGCGGCTTGATGCGCCGGTTATCGAAACCCATGGACGCAGTTATCCGGTGGATGTGCGTTACGCCCGGCCGCGTGCTGAGCGTACGGATGACGGTGTCGCGGCGGCGGTGCAGCACGCGCTGGCCGAGCAGGCCGGTGACATTCTGGTGTTCCTGCCCGGCGAAGGTGAAATCCGCGCCGTTGCGCGCAAATTGGCAAACCTGCCGGCCGGAACCAGCGTGCACCCCTTGTACGGGCGTCTGCCTCGCGCTGCGCAACAAACCGCTATCGCGCCGGCGGGTGACGGTCAGCGCAAGATTGTTTTGGCCACCGCGGTGGCCGAGTCGAGCATCACCATTGCGGGCGTGCGGGTGGTGATTGATGCCGGACTGATGCGTGTGCCGGTGTATGACCCGAATGCCGGGTTTTCCCATCTGGCCACGCGCCGGGTCAGCCGCGATGCGGCAGACCAGCGCGCCGGGCGCGCCGGACGTACAGCACCCGGTGTGTGTATCCGTCTGTGGTCTTCCGAGGAGGTTTTACCGGCGCATCGTGAGCCGGCCCTGCGCAGTGCTGACCTGTCGTCTGTGGCACTCAATGTGGCGGCCTGGGGTAGCGAGCCACAATGGCTGGAAGAACCACCCAGCGGGCCCTGGGCTCAGGCCATGGATGTGCTGGGCGAACTGGATTTGTGTGATGCCCGCGGGCGCATCAATGAGCGTGGACGCAAGGTGGCTGCGTGGGGCGCGCATCCGCGCATCGGCGCCATGCTGCTGGCGGCCGCTGATGAGGCGCAACGCGCCATGGCCTGCGATCTGGCCGCTTTGCTGGAATCGGACGAGCGCACAGGCGCGGGCACCGATATTCATCAGCGCTGGTTGGCCTGGCGGCGTGGTGGTATGGCCAGCCCGCAGGTCAAGGCACTGGATCGTGACAGCACGCGCTGGCGCAAGCGCCTGGGCGTGTCATCGCAACGTGCCGAAACCGATGCCGGGGCTTTGCTCGCGCATGGTTTTGTTGATCGTATCGCGATGCAGCGCCAGCCGGGTTCTGCCCAGTACCAGCTGGCCAATGGACGTGGTGCACGGCTACCCGACAATGACCCATTGAGCGGCCAGCGCTTTTTGGTGGTGGCTGATCTGGATGGTCAGCGCGAAGCGCGCATTCGGCTGGCC
>JBFKEC010000092.1:0-11332 GCA_041619315.1 Oceanococcus sp.
AGTCCGAGCTTGTTGACGATGGTCAGCTCGCGGCTGTGAACAGGCATATCGGTCGTCATCAGCTGTGGCCCTCGCACAGAAGCACGCCACGCTGTCCGCCTTCGACTGCGGCGTGGGCCAGCGCATCAAGCTTGAGTGTGGAGTAATTGTAGATACGGATCAGCATGGGCAGGTTGAGTCCCGCCACCACCCGGCATTGGCGCTGCGCCGCGACCTTGTTGGCAATGTTGCTGGGGGTCGAGCCGAAGGCGTCGGTCAACAACAGGACGCCATCGCCGCAATCGAGTTTGTCGACCAGACGCTGGCCCTGTTTGACCAGTACGTCAGGGTCCTGAACGGTGCGCACTTCGAGTACGTGGGTGGTCAGGCTGAGATGCCCGCCCAGCATTTCGGTCACGGTCTCGACCAGGTTCTGGCTCATCCGGCCGTGAGTGATCAATATGACGGCTACGGCCATGTTTATCGGATCTCGGTGTGACGCACGAGGATATTGAGGTCGGCGCTGGCCAGCGCATTGGCGAGGCGCTCAACCAGATAGACGGAGCGGTGCTGCCCGCCAGTGCAGCCAATGGCGACGGTGAGATAGTTGCGGTTCTGCTGCTGATACGCCGGCAGCCAGTTCTGCAGGAACGTAAGGATATCGTTGGCCATGGCCTGCACGGCATTCTGCTGCTCCAGCCATTGCTGAATGGCCGGATCACGCCCGGTCAGCTTGCGCAGAGAAGGTTCCCAGTGCGGGTTGGGCAGGCAGCGCACATCGAACACCAGATCGACGCCGTCAGGCACACCATATTTGAAGCCGAAAGACTGCAGTTGCAGCATCATCTGGCTTTCGCTGTCGCTGACCAGGGTGGTGCGAATGCGTTCGCGCAGTTCGTGCAGATTGGTCTGGCTGGTGTCGAGCGTGAAATCGGCAATCTCGGCAACCGGTTCCAGCAGCTGGCGCTCGGCGGCCAGGGCGTCGCTCAGGCTGGTCTGGGCGTTGGTCAGGGGGTGTTTGCGGCGCGTTTCTGAAAAGCGTCGCAGCAACACTTCAGTGTCGGCGTGCAGAAACATCACGCGGGTGTGAAAGCTGGGATTGGCATCGCGCAGATTGGCGAGCAAAGTCGGAACTTGATCGATATGCCCGCCGGTGCGCGCATCGATACCGATGGCCATGCGACTGCAGCGTGCATCGGTTTGCGCCAGCGCACGTGGGTGCAGGGTGCCGAGCATGCTCAGCGGCAGGTTGTCGATGCAGTAGTAGTTGAGGTCCTCAAGCATGTCCAGAACAATGCTTTTGCCGGCCCCGGACAGGCCGCTGACGATCAACAGTTCCTGGCGCTGGTCGACCATCATCAGGGCGTTTGGCTCATGCGCGCAGCCTGGCGCGCGGCCAGGTCAGCGGCGGCATCGTATCCGCTCTGCACATCGTGCCAGTGGCGGACCAGCGCTTCGACGGTTTCTGCCGAGCCGGGCAGGGTGGCGAGAAAATGCTGAGGACGTTTTAAGCCGAGCACGTCGAGTTGCGGGATCGGTTCGCTTGGCAGCAATGCCGGGCCGGGACTGACAATGACATCAATCGAGGCGCTGGCACGCAGGGTTTCAGCGCCAAACTGGCGCGCCACGTTGACCACCACGCCACAGCGCAGGGCGAGAAATTCGGCACATTCTTCGAGGCCCTGGCCGCGCAACGTATCGCCTTGGCGGCTGACATCCACGGCATCATCCGCGACAAATGCATGGCCGCGACTGATCAGCTCCAGTCCAAGCTGGCTTTTGCCAGCCCCGGCCGGACCCGTGATCAGCACGCCGCATCCCTGAACTTCGATCAGGACGCCATGCAGTTGGCCTGAGGCCATGTCAGGAACCCGATGGGTTGGTCAGCAGTTGGTACAGAGCGTCGCTGTCTGCGGCGCTGCGCATGGCTTCAAGCTGGCTTTCATTGCGAAACATTTCGGCAATCTTGGCCAGGATCTGCAGGTGTTCGGCGGTGGCATCCTGTGGCACCAGAAGGCCGAAAATCAGATCGACGGGTTTTTCGTCATTGGCGTCGTAATCGATTGCCTGTTCCAGTTTGACGAAGGCGGCCACTGCGGACTCCAGGCCTTTGAGGCGGCCGTGAGGAATGGCGACACCGGCGCCCAGGCCGGTGCTGCCCAATTTTTCGCGACTGATCAGGCTGGTCAGTACATCTTTTTCCGAAACCAGTTCGGAATGTGCCGTGAGCAAATGGCTGACTTCTTCCAACGCACGCTTCTTGCTGGTGATGTCCGCATTGATAGTCACGGCGCTGGGCTTGAGAAACTCGGCGAGATTCATGAGGGATCCTTGGGTCGGGCTATCTTGTGTTCCGGGTATTTTGCCACCGGAAACAAAAAACGGTGGACATGATGCCATGTCCACCGTCGCATTTTGATGATGCTTGAGAGGGTGTCGTGTTACTGCAGCTCTCCAGCGGCGGCGCGCAGGCCTTCTCGCTGATGGTGATCGGTGTGCTTTTCCTTGTGCTTACAGGTCTGGCGATCGAGCTTGTCAATCAGCCTGTCGACGGCCTTGTACATGTTGTCCGACTCTGCCTCAGCGTGGAGGTTGGCACCGCGGGCATGAAGCGTGGCTTCAGCGACGTGTCGGTCCTTCTCAACGGTGAGGATCACGTTGGCATCAATCATGTTCTCGAAATGTCGCTCGATGCGCTGTAGCTTGGTTTCGACAAACTCGCGCAAAGGCGGCGTGAGATCGACGTGATGACCAGTGATATTCAGATTCATGTGTTGCTCTCCTGTAACGAGACGGATTCCGCAACCAGGTAGCCGGTCATGTTCAACCGGATGCTCCGGCTGCGGTCTTGCTTAGGCCATGCGTTTACGCTCGTGCGACGGAGGAATGTTCATGCCTTCACGGTATTTGGCCACCGTGCGTCGAGCGACTTGTATGCCCTCATCCTTCAATATTTGGGTCAGGCGGTTGTCACTCAAGGGCTTGGCTGGATTTTCCTCGTTTACGAGCCTGCGGATCATGGCCTGGATCGCAGTTGCCGAGCAGCTTCCTCCTTCTGCCGTGCTCACGGCGCTTGAGAAAAAGTACTTGAGTTCATACAAACCGCGTGGTGTATGCATGTACTTGTGCGCGGTGGCTCGGGACACGGTGGATTCGTGTATTCCGAGTTTGCCGGCGATGTCACGCAATACCAGCGGACGCATGGCCTCAGGTCCATATTCCAGGAAACCCCGCTGTCGATCAACTATTTCCTGCGCAACTTTGAGCAAGGTCTCGTTTCTGCTCTTGAGACTGTGCAAAAAGTACCGGGCTTCCTGCAGATGCTGCTTCAACAGCTTCTGGTCAGGACTGGTATCGGCACGCTTGACCAAATCTTGATAGGTGCCGTTTATCCGCAGTTTGGGCGCGATCTCCGGGTTGATGCTGGCTTGCCAATGCCCTTCGATCTTGCGCACATAGACATCCGGGGCGACGTACTGCTGTTCGTGCGGGATAAAGCCGGCACCAGGGTCCAGGGTCAGCCCGCGCAACAGGCTGAGGGCCTGTTCAAAGGCTTCTTCGCTGACTTCGGGGCCGGGCAGGATGTGGCGCAGGCGCGCATAAGGCTTGGGCTGGCCGAGCGCGTCGAGGTGGTCGCGCACCAGGCAGCGAGCGAGCGCGCGGCTGGGCGATTCGGGCAGGCCGGCGAGTTGAATGAGTAGGCACTCACTGAGATTGCGCGCGCCAACCCCGCTGGGGTCGCAGGCCTGCAGGCGCATCAGTAGCGCCTCCATTTCCTCTTCACTGATCGCGCAGCGTGCTGCAATTTGCTGCGCAGTGTTGTCGGGATCACTCAAAAACCCGCGTTCATCCAGGGCGTCAATCAGATGATCCATGGCCAACGCTTGGGCGTCGCTCAGATCCTGGATCGCGATCTGGTCCTGAAGATGGGTTTTTAGATCGGGGCCGGTGTGGATGTTGGCCTGGCGGTAATCGTAGAGCGCCTGATCGGCTTCGCGGTCGCCGCTGGATGAGCCGGTGTAGACATCGTCCCATTCGAAATCGTTGGGCAGCTCATCGGGGATCTGATCGTTTTCGCCGACTTCTGCAGTCTCGCGATTTTCGCTCGCCGGGCGTTCTTCGCGCGGATCCGCAGGCGTGGTGGTCGCGGCGGCCTCCTGTTCGCTGTCGTCGCGTTCCAGCATCAGGTTGCCTTCCAGCGCATCCTGGATTTCCTGCTGCAGGTCCAGTGTCGACATCTGCAGCAACTTGATCGCCTGCTGCAGGGCCGGGGTCAGGCTCAGACCCTGGCTGAGTTTCAGGCCCAGTGCGTGTTTCATACGGGCGAGTGGGGATTGATCATGGGTCTATTCTACCGGCCACTCGACTCGCGTTGGCAAGGTTTTTGTATGCCAAAGCCGCTGACCGCTCCCATTCAGCCTTCTGGCGCTGGCTGACTGCCGCAAAAGTCCTGTTGCCGCCAGGCTTCGTAAACCACCACGGCGACGGCATTGGACAGGTTGAGGCTGCGATTGTCTGGGCGCAACGGGATGCGCAAGCGCTGTTCGGGCGGCAGGCTGTCGATCAGGGCCTGGTCCAGTCCGCGCGTTTCCGGACCGAACAGCACGGCATCGCCGGCTTGATAGCGCGTCCGGTGGCTGCTGGCGCGGCCACGGGTGGTCAGCGCGAAAAGGCGTGGCGGGTGGCCTTGCTCTGCATTCAATGCCTTGAGACAGGCTTCCAGGCTGGGATGCACGCGCACCGCGGCAAATTCATGATAATCCAGCCCGGCCCGGCGCAATCGCTTGTCGTCAATCTCAAATCCCAGCGGCTCAATCAGATGCAACTGTGCGCCGGTATTGGCACATAGACGGATCACATTGCCGGTGTTGGGCGGGATTTCCGGTTGATACAGGATGACGTGGAGCCAGCTCATGCGTTTATGCCAGCAGGGCCCAGGCGACCAGGCCGACAGCGATCAGGCTCAGGCCAACATGCGCAGCCAGCAGCAGGCCCGGGAACGCATTCTGGCGCTGGCGTTTGAGGAACAGCAGCATCCCGGTGGCAATGGTCAGGAAAATGCCGAGCAAGCGCAGGCCATGGCCAGATTCGTGTTGATCCAGACCGGTCACCAGCGTGATCAGAATCAGCGCGGCCACAGCCGCGTGGAGATAAGCGCGCATGTCGCGCATGTGCGCTGGATGTTTGCGCCATTCAGCCCAGACCCACAGCCCGCTGAGCGCGGCAGCGCAGAGCAGGGCAAGTAGCACGCTGTTCATGCGTTCAGTCCAGTGACAGTTCGGTCACCGGGCCCCAGCCCAGCGATTGCAGGGCTTCACGGTGCGCTGCCATGTCGCCGATCAGCACCCAGGTCAGGGCATCCGGGTGGACCAGTTTGCGCGCGCCGGCATTCACCTCGTCAAGGCTCATGCTGTTGAGCTGGCCGACCAGCTGATTGTAGTAGTCATCAGGCAAGTTGAGGCTGAGTATGCGGGCGGCAGAACCGGCCAGCTGACCGAGTGATTCATTGCGCCCGGGCAGCGACAAGGTTTCATTGCGGACCACCGCGCGCAACTCGTCGGCCTTGATCGGCTTGTGTGACGTCAACGCGCGCAGTTCACGCTGTATTTCATCCATTGCGGCGACGGTTTTGTCGCCCTGAACACGGCTGTAAACGATGAAGGGGCGCTGATCATGGGCGCTGAAGATGGCGCTGCCGGCGCCATACGACCAATGCTTGTCTTCGCGCAGGTTCATGTTGATGCGCGAGGTGAACATGCCGCCGAACGCGGTGTTGGCGGCCTGCATGGCGAGTTCATCGGGATCGCGTGGTGAGGGTGCCAGGTGGCCAGCCAGAATCACCGTCTGCGGCGCGCCCGGTTTGTCGACCAGGAAGATGCGCTGCTGCGCGGCCAGGGCCTGTGCCGTGGCCTGTGGGGGAGGGCTCGCCTGATTGTTGCGCCAGTCGCCAAAGCGCGCTTCCAGCATCGGTTTCAAGGTCGCCATATCGATGTCGCCAACCACCAGCAGCTGACTGTTCTGTGGCGCCAGGCGTTGGCGGTAGAAGTCCACAATGTGGTCGCGCTGGATGGCTTGCACGCTACGGACGTAGCCGCTGCCGGTCATGGGCACACCGTAGGGGTGCTCATCGCCATATAGCAGGGGCGGCAGGATGCGCAGGGCGGCCTGAAACGGACTGGCCTTCTCCTGGGCAATGCCGGCCACGATGCGCGGGCGCAGGCGCTCAAGTTCATCCGCCGGGAAGGTCGGATCACGGATGATATCGCGGTAGATGTCGAGAGCCGGTTGCAGGCGACTCGCTACCGCCGACAGGCTGACGCTGCTCATATCCAGCGAGGCACTGGTCGACAGACTGGCCCCAAGAGCATCCAGTTCGGTGGCAATGTCGAGCGCGCTGCGGCTTGATGTGCCTTCATCCAGCATCGCCATGGCAAGGGTAGCCAGGCCTTCCATGCCGGCCGGGTCTGCTGAGTAGCCACCGCGGGTGAGCATGCGGACTTCCACCAGCGGCAATTCGCGACGCTCCAGCAGCACCACTTCCAGCCCGTTGGACAGGTGCGCCCGCTGCATGGCCGGCAGTTGCAACGGCTTGGCCGCGCCAGGCTCGGGCAGACGGCTGCGGTCGACATCCTGGCCACTGGTGCTGCCAGGCTTGCTGGGTTCCACACGCAGGCGTAAATGGCCCTGGCTTAGCCACGCATCAAGGCTGGACTGAACCTTTTCTGGCGTGGCATCGCGCAGCCATTGCAGTTCATTTTTCCATGCCCCCGGGTCATCAGCGATCACTGCAGCGCTTGCGAGCAAATCCGATTTGCCGCCAAAGCCGCCGACCTTCTGCATGCCGCGCAGCATGCCGACATACAGGCCGGTGCGGCTGCGCTCCAGTTCGTTGGCGCTGGGGCCTGCGGCGATCAGTTCGTTGACCGTTTGCAGAACCTGCGCTTCCAGTGCGGCGATATCTTCGCCCGGTCGGGCGGTGACCCAGACCATGAATTGCGAACCCAGTTCGCGCGGCAGCACAAACGCGCCGACATCGGTGGCGCGTTGCTGCTCGTGGACCAGGCTGCGGTACAAGCGGCTGGTTTTGCCATTGGCCAGCGCGTCGGCCGCGGTTTGCAGATGAATCAAATCGCGACTGAAGTTGGGCGCCACATTCCAGACGAAATAGCTGCGTGCCTGCGGCACATCATCCTGTACGGTCACCTGTCGGGTGTCGCCCATCGGTGCTGGCCAGCTGTCGGCACGCTGCAAACGTGGGCCGGACGGAATGTCACCAAAGTAGGCCTCAACCTTGTCTCTGGCGGTTTGCGGATCAATATCGCCAGCGATGACAACCACGGCATTGGCCGCGCCATACCAGGTTTTGAACCAGTGTTTGACGTCATCCAGGGTGGCTGCGTCCAGGTCCTCCATCGAGCCGATTACGCTCCACGAATAGGGGTGACCTTCGGGGTAACTGTAGTGTGGGATCAGGTCCCAGATCTTGCCGTAGGGCTGGTTTTCACGTTGGCGCTTTTCGTTCTGCACCACCCCGCGCTGTTCATCCAGTTTGGCCTGATCAATGGCGCCGAGCAGATGCCCCATGCGATCGGACTCCAGCCACAGCAAAGTGTCCAGCGAGGGCGTCGGCACGTTGGCGAAATAGTTGGTGCGGTCGGAATTGGTGGTGCCGTTAAGGCCGGTGGCACCAACGTTTTCCAACGGGCGGAAGAATTCGTCGTTGTAGTTTTCCGAGCCGTTGAACATCAAGTGTTCGAACAGGTGAGCAAAGCCGGTGCGCCCGGGTTGCTCGTTCTTGGAGCCGACGTGATACCAGACATTGACTGCAACGATCGGGGTCTTGCGATCCTCGTGCACGATCAGGGTCAGCCCGTTGTCGAGCACAAAGGTTTCGTAGGCGATGTCCGGCAGCGGCAGCGCTTCATCCGGAGGGCTGCTCGGCAGCAGGCTGCAGGCAGACAGGCTGACCAGAGCGGTCAGACCAAAAAGTCGGGGCAATACGGACATGTTCATGGGGCGTAATAGTAGTGGTAGCGCAGCGTCGCGCGGGTGGCGTGACGCTCGTCACCCCAGTGGCGTTCCAGCCCCAGGGACAGCGCATGCGAAGCATTCAGGGCGAGGCTGTGGCGGTAACTCAGGCGGCGACGTGACACCCCATTGGCAAATTTTTCGCCGGCAAGTTCCAGCCGCGCGGTGTGTTGGTCGAAATGCCACAGCAAGCCGGTGTGAAGGCCGACAGCCGGTTCCAACTCGTGGGCGAACTGGCTGTTGTGTTCCAGTCGGGCCATCGCCAGGGCAAAAGTCTGAACCCCGGGGGCCAGCGCTGTGGCGTAGCCGGCACCGCCATTGACATGCGCGACCTGACGTTCGCGCCCATCGATCCATTCACGCTCCAGTCCGGTGATGATCTTCCATGACAGCGGTTTGAAGAAGCCATCGCGTGGGCTGAGCGAGAAAATGTCGATCAGATCGATGCGCTGCACGCGCAGGTGGCCATCCTCATCCAGACGCCCTTCAAGGTTGCCCAGGTTGATCTGCGCGCCTTGCAAAAAACCGTACAGCCGCTCTTCCAGGCTGTGCAGTGACAGGCGCAGTCCGAAGCTCAAGTAGTTTAAGTCTTCGGCCTGACCCAGACCCAGCGTCAGACGTCGGCTGCCATGGCCAAGATCTGGCGGCCCAGGGGCCACAATGTCCTCGCGCGGTAGGGCTTCGGCGTGGGCGCGCAGGGCCTTGAGCAGGGTGAAGCTGGCCTTGGCTGCGTCGGCATCACGTTCCCGGCCAACCTGGCGGTAGCGCAGGTACTTGTAGGCCGCTTCAATCACGCGCGCCTGGATCACCGGGTCCAGCGCGCCGAACCAGTCCTGTTGCATTTCCTCGGTGTCACGACTCAGGGCAATGACCTTGGGGTGCAGGTAGTCCGGGATGTAGCGCAGGCGATCCTTGAGTTCACTGGCCTTGGACGGGCGGTAGATGCGCCCACTGCCCAAGCCGTTGTCGAGTGCGCCGCGCACCGTGTCGATCGGGATGGCCGTGTTGTCGAAGCGCTCGGTCAGTTCCAGCCCGGGGCGCGCGACTTCAAGCAATTCCATGACCCGGTAGGAGCAGTTTTCGTCGAAAAAGTAGTAATCGAAATCAATCTCCTTGAGCTCCCACAGATGCAGCACCATGCGTTGGGTTTCTGTGCTGTTGAGGTTGAGCGGGTACTCCCAGATATCGCGGTTTTCGTCGCGGTTGTACTCCTGGATCTTGCGGTAGTACTGCTCGACATTGAAGCGCCCCGGATAGCCGCCGGTCAGCCCCTTGAAGGCATAGAAGATCGAGTTGTCACCGGGCACGACTTCAGCGCCGAAGTTGACCGCCCAGGACAGCCATTCGGAATGCGCATCGTCCGCCGGGTCCAGTCGCAGCAGGGTGTGCCCGAACATCGATGACGGACTGTTCAGGTAGTAGGACGGAAAAATCAGGGTGACGCGTTCGGCTTTGACGATGCCGCGCCATTCAGCGAATTCCGGGCATTCGATTGGCGGCAGATCGGTTGTTGCAAGCCCCAGTTTTTCCTGCAGCCAGGCAGCGCGCGCCGGAAAGCGGCACTGGGCGTGCTCATTGCCGTTTGGGTCGGGGGCAAACAGGGCCCGCAGGGTGGCTTCGAGTTCGGCTGCGCTGTCGCTGTGGCCGTCACTGGACAGGAAGAACCGCGGATCATCAACCTGACTACTGTAGCGGGGCGCATCAAGGCTGCCGTGGCGGTCATAGTGGAGCAGGTTGAGCCACACCGGATCGTGTGCGAGCTGTTGTGTCTGAAACTGCTGGAGGTAGCCGTCGGGCTGGGCTGGTTGGGCCAGCACAGGGCAAGACAGCAAAAGTCCGGCAACAGCGATCGTCAATATCCGCTTCATGGGGGCACGGGTCGTTGAAAACAGAAAGGCCCGGCATCCTGTGCGGATGTCGGGCCTGAAATCAGGCCGGTTTCAGCCGGCCGCTGATTGTACGCAGGAATTAAACGGCGTACTTGGCCAGCTGCGGGTCAGCCTTGATCAGACCTTCCAGGCTTGCAATCACGTGATCCGCGGTGACTTCAGCGGTGGGAAAGATCACCTCGAAGTTTTCGTGGGTGACGCGGGCAAACGTGGCGCGATCTTCAGCTTCGATGCCAAAGGCAACCGCCACGGCGGTCAGGGCATCGCCTTCACCGCGAGCAACGTCTTCGGAAAACTCGTCGAGCATGGCGCTCACCATGGCTTTGCCGCCATAGGTCAGAGTGCCATCGGTCGCACAACCGTTGGTGCCCGAGGTCATGCCGAAGGTGGCGTTACCCGAGGTGCCGTTGGTGGTCGATGCCAGGAAGTGATAAACAATGCCGGACTGGCCAGAGAACAGCATGTTGCCCCAACCGCAGTTCGGGCCGCCCGGTGCAACAGCCGAAGCCGTGTTTGCCGCGGCTAGAAGTACAGCACCCGTGATCAATTTTTTCATTTTGCAACTCCCCTACTGATTATCAGTGTATGAACCGGGAAAATAGGTTCGCCGCCATACTATGCCTGCCATGTCGGCGCTCGCAAGTTGTCCGGCGCACTTCACGATCCCCCTGAATGGGGCTGGTACAAATGGAGAAAATGTCGGATATACAGGACTGGATTGGATTGCGACTGTGGTCGCGGCGCACTGTGGTCGGGCCCAGTGCGGACAGGAATCCACGTTGCGATGTGACGTGGATCACAATTGTGTGGGCGGTGTTTGCCATGCTTGCGTTGTTGCCCCGGCCGCTTGCCGCTCAGGCCAATGACATGGACGCGCTGCCATCTGGTCTGATTCAGGCCTGGCAGGCGTTGCTTCACAGTGACATTGATGGTCGCAGTCGTATCGACAGCGATGGGTTCTTTCTCAGTCCACAGGGCGCCCGTGATGCGGGCGCGGAATGGCGTGCGACACGTCAGGCGCTTGTCAACGAGCCAGGCTTGCGTTGTCGCTTTCCGGCCCGTTGGCACGTCATGCGCCAGCATGATGCGACGCTGGCCGCATTGCCCACGGAATCCTGTGTGCAATACCAGGCGTGGCGTGAACGGCTAAACATTCAGGGCATAACGCTGGTTTTTGCTTCGGCCTATCTGGGCAATCCGTCATCGACCTTTGGTCACACCTTTTTGCGCCTCGATTCGGATGGCAGTCCGCTGCTCGCCTGGGCGATCAATTTCGCTGCGCAGACCCGCGATGAGCCAGGGTTAAGCTACGCCTTCAAGGGGCTGAGTGGGGGCTATACCGGGCGCTTTGGCGTGGGCCGGTATTACGACAAGGTCGCCGAGTATGCGTATCTGGAGCAGCGCGCGCTGTGGGAATACCGCCTGGCCCTGAGCGC
>JBFKEC010000093.1:0-11307 GCA_041619315.1 Oceanococcus sp.
GAAAACGAGCGGCAGCAGCAGCACGAACACGATGGCGAGCACGCTGGTGGTCAGTGGTGACAGCGCGAGGCTGGCATCCGGCGCCGGAGGCAGATCAATGGCGATGTGTTGGTCACGACCAACCAGCCACTGAAACAGGGCTACCGCCAGCGGGCGGTTGCCGACCTGAGTGAGATAGCCGTTGGCGAGAAAATCCGAATCGGCGACCACGACGGCGCGTTGCATGCCGCGCTCCAGGGCAAAGCCGAAGCTGACCGGGCCAGCAAGGTCCTCGGCCTGGTCGAATTCCAGGCGCGTGCCCATCGGGCCGGTTTCTAGCCACGAGCGCTGGACGCTGTTGAACAGGGCGGTGCTGCTCCAGTCGCTATTGACCATGCTGATCAAGCCGGCTGCACCGGCGAAGGCGCTCAGATCAGTCAGTGAACGGGTCAGAGGGTGATCCGGATAGTCGGCGACCAGGGCCATTGCGGGATGGCCGCTGCCCAGCGTTTCGTAATCCTGGTAGATCAGGGTGCCGTCGACAAATTTCAGGCCCAGTTCGTCGTGCAGTGACTCAGCGACGGGCAGTCCAGGGTCGCCCAGCAACAGGACATTGCCGCCGGCTTGTAGATAGCCCAGCAGCGTGCTGATTTCACCGGCCATCAGCGCGCGTTGTGGGGCGGCAATCACCACCAGGTCGGTATCGTCGGGCAGGCTCTGGGTGGCCACGCTCAGGGTGCTGATGCGCAGCCCCTTTTGCGTCAACAGGGTGGCCAGTTTGGTGTATCCGGATTGGCCGCTGTCGGCCAGATCACGCTCGCCATGGCCGCCGACAAACACCACGTGGGCCTGCTGGCTTTGGCTCAGACGTTGCAGCGCAGCGCTGATGTCGGGCTCGGACAGCACGCTGAGCTTTTCCCGGCGGCCCTGATATTCGACCACCACCTCGCCGCTTTCCTGTATGCCCAGAGTGCGCACGGCTTGCGGATCGGAAGCGGGATCCCGGAAGGTCAGTGTGAAGTTGTCTTTTTCGCGCAGGTAAGGGGCAAAACGGGCGCTGATTTCCCGGCGTGTATCGGCCGAGGGGTACACCCAGGCGGTGGCCGTGATCGGCTCTTCAAGTGTGGCCAGCAAGGTCTGACTGGTTTTGGTCAGGCTGTTGCGGTTGTTTGCGGTCCAGTCGTACTGCTGGTTGTAGCGCAACGACAGCAGGCCTGCGGCGATGATGATGTAGAGCCAAAGTGCGCTGGTCAGCAGCAGGGTCAGACGAGGCTTCATGTGTGCTGCTCCCAGGCCAGGCGCTGGATGCTGAAGCCCAGAAAGGCCGCACAAAACAAAAGGTAATAGGCCACGTCGGCAAGGTCGAAGACGCCGCGACGCAAAGCATCAAAGTGACTGAGTAAGGAGAGATGCTCGGCCAGTCCGGCCAGGGGGCCGGGTGCGGCGCCAGCGACCTGGAGCAGCCACAGCACCAGCAGTAAGGCAAAGCCGGTCAGTGCCGCGACCACCGGCTGCGGACACAGCACCGATACGAACAGGCCGGCTGCGGCAAAGGCCGCGAGCATCAAAGCCACGCCGAGGATGGCTGCGGCGAGCAGGCCGAAGTCCAGTTGGGTGCCGAGTTGCAGTGAAAGTGGCATCAATGCGGTCAGACCGAGCATCAGCCATAAAAATGCGAGCAGGCCAACATACTTGCCGAGCACAATCTGGATGCGTGATGCCGGCGAGGCCAGTAGCAACTCCAGGCTGCCGTTTTGACGTTCTTCGGCGAAGCTGCGCATGGCCAGTAGCGGCACCACAATCAGGAACACGATGCTGGAAAAGCCGAACAGGCCGCCACCGACAAACTCAGCCACGCCAACTTGCTGGCTGGTATGGCCCATGGTGGCGAATTCGGCCAGCAGCAACCAGAACACGATGCCGAGTATCAGTTGAACCATGCCGAGGCAGGCCCAGGCCAGCGGTGACGAGAAAATGCGCCGCCATTCATGCGCGGCGATCACCAGCATGCGGTTCATGATGTGCATCCTTGGCAGGTGGGGCGACAGTTCACGCTCATGCGGTCAGTTCGGCAAAGATCTGTTCCAGACCCGGATTGTGCAGTTGCAGTTCAATCAAGCCCCATGCGCCGGATACCGCGCTGCGTGCAATGGATTCTCGTGGGTCGCCAGCATCGTCAAGCAGCAGACGGAAGCGCTGTGCGTCCAGCGCTTCGACCGCGTTGACGCCGTCAAGAGCCTGCAGCGTCTCAAGCGCAGGCGGATGA
This sequence comes from Oceanococcus sp., assembly GCA_041619315.1. Classification (GTDB taxonomy): domain Bacteria; phylum Pseudomonadota; class Gammaproteobacteria; order Nevskiales; family Oceanococcaceae; genus Oceanococcus. The sequence continues at coordinate 2,246 of JBFKEC010000093.1, forward strand.
TTGAGTCCGATCAACAACTGGCGCTGTTGGTCGTGGCCCGGCACGGGTTTGAGAGCGTCCAGCGGCGACTCGTAGACCACCTGGCCGCGCGCCATGATCGCAACGCGATCACACACCGCCTGAATTTCAGACAGGATGTGGCTGGACAGCAGGATGGCATGGTCGCGCGCCAGTTCCCGGATCAGGCTACGAATCTGGCGCCTCTGATTCGGGTCAAGCCCGTCGGTGGGCTCATCCAGCACGATCAGGGGTGGCGAATGGATGATCGCCTGGGCCAGGCCGACCCGTTGCCGATAACCCTTGGACATCGAGCCGATGATCTGGTCGCGTGCCTCGGTCAGGCCGCAGGCCTGAGCGGCACGCTCTACGGCTGCGGCAATCTGGCGTTTATCGACACCGTGCAAGCGCGCAGCAAAGCGCAGAAATTCGCTGACGGTCAGTTCGCTATGCAGTGGCGGCACTTCGGGCAGGTAGCCGAGCAGCGCCTTGGCCCGCGCAGGATCGTCGGCCACGCTGTGGCCATCGATTGTGACGCTGCCGCGGTCCGCGGCAAGGCAGCCGGTGAGCATGCGCAGTGTGGTGGTTTTGCCCGCGCCATTGGGGCCAAGCAGGCCCACGACCTCACCGCGTTCAAGCGACAGGCTGACACCACGCACGGCCGGATGCGGTCCGAATGCGCGGTGCAGGTTGCGGGCGTCTAGCAGCGTGCTCATGAAGTGATCAGTGCGGGGCGGGCAAACAAAAATGCCCGCAAAAGCGGGCATTTTCAATTCCGGCAGACGACAACCGGATTATTTGATCTTGGCTTCCTTGAATTCGACGTGCTTGCGCACTACAGGGTCGAATTTCTTGAACACGAACTTGTCAGGCGTATTGCGCTTGTTCTTGTCCGTTGTGTAGTAGTAGCCGGTGCCCGCAGTGGACACCAATTTAATTTTTTCGCGAGCAGATTTGGCCATGATTTATACCTTTTCACCGCGGGCGCGCAATTCGGCCAGCACGGTATCAATGCCGCGTTTATCAATAATGCGCAGACCCTGATGGGAGATGCGCAGGCGGACAAAGCGTTTTTCGCTCTCCACCCAGAAACGCTTGCTTTGCAGATTGGGCAAGAAACGACGACGCGTTTTACGGTTCGCGTGCGATACGTTGTTGCCGGTTTGGGGGCCTTTGCCCGTCACCTGACAGACTCGTGACATGATTCTTTCCTGGAAAATCCGGAGGCGTCGTCTGACGCAAGAGGGCGCGCTTTATATCAGTTTCCTGAAGGCGAGGCAACAGCAGTCATCTGGCTACGAGCCGGGCTTGAGGGCTGCAATGTGCCGCAATCCCTTATAACAAGCCGCGATCGGCGAAACTGACGCTTTCTCCATCGCCGACAACAATGTGATCCAGCACCCGCACATCGACCAGACTCAGCGCATCACTTAAGCGGGTTGTGAGCTGCTTATCAGCCTGGCTGGGTTCGGCAACGCCCGAGGGGTGATTATGCGCCAGAATCACCGCAGCCGCATTATGCCGCAAGGCCGCGCGAACCACCTCGCGGGGATACACGCTGGCCCCATTGATAGTGCCGAAGAACAAATCCTGCAGTTCGATCAGACGATGGCGGCTGTCCAGCCACAGGCAGCTGAACACTTCCTGACTGCGTCGGCGCAAATGCTGGCAGATCAGGCTGGCGGCCTGTTGTGGTGAGGTCAGCGCCGCGCCGCGCTTGAGGCCATCCTTGAGTTCACGTGTGGCCATGGCCAGTACGGCCTGAAGCTGGGCGTACTTGGCTGGGCCCAGGCCACGGCTGGCACAGAACTCGTGCTGACTGGCACGAAGCAGGGGGCGCAGTCCGCCAAATTGCGTGATGAGATCGCGGGCCAGATCCACCGCACTCTTCCCGGCGATGCCGGTACGCAGAAATATCGCCAGCAGTTCGGCATCACTGAGCGCATCCGGGCCGCGGGCCAGAAGTTTCTCGCGTGGGCGTTCCGCATCGGGCCATTGATTGATCGGCATAAGGTCTTCACGGCCTTGGTTTCGATTCCCGGTAGAATCTACGCAGGTTTTAACGATTTCCGGACACGCTCGATGAACGTATTGCTCGGCGTTAGCGGTGGCATTGCCGCATATAAGAGTGCCGATCTGGTGCGCCGCCTGCGCGAGCGCGGTTGTGACGTGCAAGTGGTGATGACCCGCTCGGCCCAGGAGTTTGTCACTCCGCTGACCTTCCAGGCCGTGTCTGGGCGCGAGGTTCGCACCTCGCTGCTCGACACCACTGCCGAAGCGGCCATGGGCCATATCGAATTGGCCCGTTGGGCTGACCGGATACTGATTGCACCGTCTTCGGCCAATCTGATTGCGCGTCTGGCCGCGGGGATGGCCGATGATTTGCTGAGCACCGTGTGCTTGGCCAGTGCCGCACCGATTTCACTCGCGCCGGCAATGAACCAGCAGATGTGGCAAGCATCTGCGGTGCAGGCCAATCTGGCTCTTTTGCGTGAGCGTGGAATCGAGATTCTGGGCCCGGGCGAGGGTGATCAGGCTTGTGGTGATGTCGGCCCGGGACGGATGCTTGAGCCGGCCGAACTGGCCGACATGATTACCGATGAAAAACCTGATGGCGTCCTTGCGGGCCTGCGCGTGCTGATTACCGCCGGGCCAACCCGCGAGGCGCTGGACCCGGTGCGTTTTCTGACCAATCGATCGTCCGGCAAGATGGGGTTTTCGCTGGCCGCTGCCTGTCAGGCTGCGGGCGCGCAGGTCGAGTTGATTACCGGACCGGTCAATCTGCCCACGCCCATCGGCGTGCGGCGATACAACGTGGAGTCGGCCCAGCAAATGCTCGACAAGGCCAACGAGTGCGTGGGCAAGGCTCAGATATTCATCGCGACTGCGGCTGTGGCCGATTATCGGCCACGCGAGGTCAAGGGCGACAAGATCAAGAAGTCTGGTGACTCGCTGGCCCTGGAGCTTGAGAAGACGCCTGACATTCTGGCCGAGCTGTCGCGCCGGGAAAGTCATTTGTTCACGGTTGGCTTTGCCGCCGAAACGCGGGACCTGGAGCGCTACGCGCGCGACAAGATGCAGCGCAAGAATCTGGACATGATCTGCGCCAACGAGGTGGGTCCGGGCCAGGGCTTTGACGTGGATGAAAATGCCCTGGCGGTGTTCTGGCCTGGCGGACAGCAACAACTGGGTCCGCGTCACAAGCGCGCCCTTGCCGGTGAGCTGGTCGACCTGATTGCGACCCGCTATGCCACTGGCGATGAACATGCTGGCGCGGTGGCGTCGGACTGATACCTCTTTCTCCCTCTTAAAAAGCGGCGGCTTCCGCCAGACCTTCATGCACAAGATTCAATTCAAGATTCTCGATCAACGCCTGGGCAGCGAGTTTCCGCTGCCCGATTACGCCACCCCCGGCTCAGCCGGACTGGATTTGCGCGCCTGTCTGGACGCGGCATTGGAGCTGGCGCCGGGCCAGACCGAGCTGATTCCGACCGGCATGGCCATCCATATCGGTGATCCCGGGCTGGCCGCAATGATCCTGCCGCGCTCTGGCCTGGGTCACAAACATGGCATCGTGCTCGGCAATCTGGTCGGCTTGATTGATTCCGACTACCAGGGCCAGTTGATGGTGTCGTGCTGGAACCGTGGCGACAGCGTGTTTCGCATCGAGCCAGGCGAGCGTATTGCTCAGTTGATCTTTGTGCCGGTGGTGCAGGCGCAGCTGGAGCAGGTTGAGTCGTTTGATCAATCGTCGCGTGGTGAAGGTGGCTTTGGCCACACGGGGACACGTTAATGGCGCTCAATTCCAGTGAGGCGATGAATGTCGCTCACGTTCTGACCGAAGCCCTGCCGTACATCCAGCGCTTCCGGCGCAAGACTGTGGTGGTCAAATACGGCGGCAACGCGATGACCGACGAAGCGCTGCAAAGCAGCTTTGCGCGTGACGTGGTGCTGATGAAGCTGGTTGGCATCGATCCGGTGATTGTTCACGGCGGTGGCCCCCAGATCGGGCAGATGCTCGAAAAACTGGGCAAGAAAACCGAGTTCATTGATGGCATGCGGGTGACCGACGCGGAAACCATGGACGTGGTCGAGATGGTGCTGGTCGGGCTGGTCAACAAACGCATTGTCAGCCTGATCAACCAGCATGGCGGGCGTGCGGTTGGGTTGTCCGGCAAGGACGGCGGCATGATTCGGGCCAAACCGCTGGCCGATGCCCAGGGCCAGGCCAAATCAGAACTCGGCATGGTCGGGGAAGTGGCGTCGATTGATCCTGGCGTGATCAGCCGTCTCGACACCGGCGGTTTCATTCCGGTGATTGCTCCGGTCGGTGTGGACGAACAGGGCAAGGCCTACAACATCAATGCGGACCTGGTTGCCGGCAAGATTGCCGGGGTGCTCGAGGCAGAAAAGTTGATGCTGCTGACCAACACCGCCGGTGTGCTCGACAAACAGGGTGATTTGCTCACCGGGCTGTCGGCGGGTCGGGTTCAGGAATTGATTGCCGACGGCACCATTAGCGGTGGCATGTTGCCCAAGATTCAGTGTGCCCTGGATGCGGTGAGCAGCGGTGTGCGCGCGGCGCATATCGTTGATGGGCGGGTCATGCACGCCTGTCTGCTGGAGCTGTTCACCGACGAAGGCGTCGGCACCCTGATCAACGGGCCGCGGCGCTAAACACGGGTTTTGGGCGGGCGCGTCGGTGCCCGCGATCAGTACAGGCGCTTGGGCGTTTTGAGCTGCAGAAAGCGTTCAAGGTCGTGTTCAAACTCGTTGAAAACCTTGCTGCGTTCTGCACGCATGGCATCGAGGGCCGCGTTGCTGGTACGTACCACGGTTTCGAATTCCAGGATTTGTTTGCGCAGCTTTTCCGGCACGTTCTTGTCCTGGCTTTCCAGGTTCTGCTGACGGGTTTTCAGTCCGCTCAGCGTGGCTCTGCTCTCGGCCACGGATTTTTCGCCCGAGGCGATGCGTGAATCCAGAATGGCCAGCTGTTCGTCGCGGCGATGCAGAATCTGGTCTTGAGTCGAGTAGGTGCTGAGCAGGAACCGGTCATAGCGGTTCTGCTCTTCCTGGCGGCGTTTGGCTTCGGCTTCAGCCTCGCGCTGGGCCTGCTCGGCGGCCAGTTGCTCAGCGCTCTTTGGGGCGTTCTTTTCGTTCACCACCACGCCGTGCTCGTTGAGAGTCTGAACCTGCTGCTGCGCGTATTTGGACGGAATGTGGTCGCCGTAGTGCACGCGCCCGTTTTCATCGACCCAGCGATAAGTTTTGGCGCTCGCCACGCTGGCCGTGACCAGAGCCAGAATCAGCATCAAAGCTCGCATCTGTTCAATCCATACTGAAATGATTTACAGGATAACGCAGGCGGGTGGCATTTCGCTGACATGGCCAGCCTAAAAAGCTGGCGATGGATCGCTACAGATGTAGGCCGCACTCGGTTTTGGGCTTGCCAGCCCAGCGCCCTGAGCGGCCTTCGCCCTTGACCGTGCAATGGGTGCAGCCTATCGACGAGAAGCCATGCGCGACCAGCGGGTGGAACGGCAGTTTGTGCTCGCTGATGTAGGCATCACGCTGCTCTTTGCTGACATCGATCATCGGGTTGAACTTGATGATGCCGCGACGTTCTTCGAACACGTCCATCTGGGCCCGGTCATCGGTCTGCCAGCCCATCAGGCTGGAAATCCAAATGTGGTAGTCGGGCTTGACCGCTTCGAGCGGCTCAACCTTGTTGATCGAGCAGCAGAAATCCGGGTTCTTGTCGTAGGTTTGATCGTTGACCGTGAATTCGTGCTTCCACGCTTCAGCCTGCAGGCTGAACACATCCAGATCGAGCAGCTTGGTCAGGTATTCCTTGTACAGCTGGGTCTCACGGAAATGAAAGCCGGTGTCAATAAAGGCGATGCGTTGTTCGGCGTTGATGCTTCTGATGATGTGCAGAAAGTACGCCGAGGTGGCTGCAAATGATGACGTTACCAACACCTTGTCGGTGGGGAAGTCCTGGTACAGCAGACGCAGGCGTTGTTCGAAATCCAGCGGTTGATAACGCGCGTTGAGCGCGGCAATCGCTGCGCCATCCAGCCCGGCGCCGTTGGCAGGCTGCGGCGGCTCGGGGTCCAGCACCTGATTCAACTCGACGGTATCGTCGGGCTGTTTCGGTGAGGCGGCTTCGGCGGTGGCATTCATCAGGCTTCCAGCGCGAGGAGCGCATTAACGCTCCGTGGGTTTTCGACGGGGCGTAAATTATCTTATTGGAATATGAAGGGCGAGTTTGTGTTCAAAATGGAATAACAAAATAGCCCTGATTCCAGCCTGACGACCTAGACCCCGTATTTTTCACGGTAGGCCGAGATCTGAGTGTGGCGCTCTTCATCACCGCTGGCGCGCAGCCAGGCTTCCAGATCCGACAGGCCAACCAGTGCGCGAACGGTCAGTTGTTGTTCATCAGCCAGTTCCTGGGTGGCAGAGCGTTCACCCTGGCCTTTTTCTTGGCGATCAAAGGCGAGCATGGCCGCCACCGGGTTGGCCCCGGCGGTGCGAATCAGGCTGATGGCTTCGCGCGCAGCGGTGCCGGCGGTGAGGACATCATCCAGGATCAGTACCCGTCCGCTCAGCGCGGCGCCCACGATGTTGCCGCCTTCACCATGGTCTTTGGCTTCCTTGCGATTGAACGCAAACGGGTAATCGTGGCCGCGCTCAGCCAGTGCCACGGCGACTGCGGTGACCAGCGGGATGCCTTTGTAGGCTGGCCCGAACAGCATGTCGAACTCAAGCCCGGCGGCGATGATGGCATCGGCATAGGCATTGGCCAGCGCACGCATCGATGCACCTGAGCTGATGTTGCCAAGGTTGAAGAAGTAGGGGCTTTGGCGACCGGATTTCAGCGTGAAGTCACCAAAGCGCAACACGCCGCATTGTTCGGCGAGTTCAAGAAAGCGGGTTTGATAGTCGTGCATGGCAGTTGGAGCGGCGGTTGAGGCCGCGGACAGTACTCAAAACTTGGCCGCTCGCCAACTCAGGCGGAGGCATTTCTGACCTTCTTATACCGCTCCAGGGCCTGCGCACGCGACTGTTTGAGATCGACAATCGGGGCCGGTGGCGGTGTGTTCAGCCAGCGATCACGGTAGCGACGGTCGGGGTCAAAGCGCTGGGCCTGGGTGTCGGGGTTGAAGATGCGGAAGTAGGGCGAAGCATCGGCGCCACAACCGGCCACCCACTGCCATCCCAGGGTGTTGTTGGCCAGATCGGCATCGACCAGGGTGTCCCAGAACCAGTTGGCGCCGGCCAGCCAGTGGATGCCCAGATTCTTGGTCAGCAGGCTGCCGACAATCATGCGCACACGATTGTGCATCCAGCCGGTGGCCCACAACTCGCGCATGCCAGCGTCGACCAGCTCGATGCCGGTTTCTCCGCGCTGCCAAAGGCGCAAATCGTCTTGTGCGGTGCTCGCATCGCGCCATGGAAACTGAGCAAAGCGTGGGTTGAACGCGTTTTGCGGGGTGTGTGGGAAGTGGTACAGCAGGTGATGGGCAAACTCGCGCCAGCCCAGTTCGGACATGTATTTGTCCGCGTCCTGTGGCACGCAGGTACTTAGCGCTGCACGAATCTGGCGCGGCCCAAGCTCGCCGAAGTGCAGATGCGGCGAGAGGCGTGAGGTGCCGTCGCGGCCGGGGATGTCGCGGGCTTGTGCATAGTCTGCGATACGCTCGGCGAAGGCATCCAGCTGGTCCAGCGCGGCCTCTTCGCCAGGCACCCAGTGGCCGGCCAGCTTGTCAGCCCAGCGATGGCTGGGGTGCAGCGCCAGCGTATCGAGCGACTCGCTGTGCAGCTGCGTCGCGGCCGGCCAGTCCTGTGGCGCGGCGGCAACGGCTTGCGGCGGCGGCAGTTGCTGCTGGGCCGACTTCCAGAACGGCGTGAACACGCGATACGGCGTGCCGCCCCCGGTTTCCACCTGCCAGGGCTCGAGCAGCAGCGCAGCATTGTGGCTGCGCACGCTCAGGCCTTGTTCACTCAGGGACTGTTTGATGCGCTGATCGCGCGCCAATGCGGCGGGTTCGTACAGCCGATTCCAGCAAACCGCATCGGCCTTGAATTCCTGGGCCAGCGTGCGCAATTGCTCCAGGCTGTGGCCGTTGCGAATGATCAGCTGCTGGCCCTGTGCGCTCAGTTGCTGGGCCAACGCGGCAAGCGATGCGTTCAGCCACCAGTTGCTGGCCGCGCCGGGCGTCCACGGCGCTTCGTCCTGCGGCGCGTGAATGTAGACCAGACACAACGCATCAGCGTGGGTGCAAGCCCATTCAAGCGCAGGGTTGTCGGTCAGGCGAAGATCGCGGCGGAACCAGTGAATAATGCGCATGATCGGCAGTGTACCGGTGGTATGGGTATCATGCCCGCTGATTTGCCAACCGCTTGAACATGCGCATCATCAGCCTGAATGCCAATGGCATTCGTTCCGCCGGCCGCAAGGGCTTCTTTGACTGGTTACCACAGCAGGATGCTGATGTGGTGTGCATTCAGGAGACCAAGGCGCAGGAACATCAGCTTAGCGATGATTCGCTGTACTACCCTGACGGTTACCACTGCGCTTACGAAGATGCGACCAGCAAGAAGGGTTACAGCGGCGTTGCGATCTACAGCCGGCGTGAGCCCGACGAGTGGATTCGCGGTTTGGGATTTGATGAATTCGACCCGGAGGGACGCTATCTCGAGGCGCGCTATGCGGATCTGTCGGTGGTGTCGCTGTATCTGCCTTCGGGCTCGTCCGGGGATGACCGTCAGCAGGCCAAGTTCCGTTTTCTGGATCAGTTCTATCCCTATCTGCAGGCTTGTCTGGACAGTGGTCGGCGGTTTGTATTTTGCGGCGACTGGAATATCGCCCAGACCGAACTGGATCTGAAGAACTGGAAGGGCAACCGCAAGAATTCCGGTTTTCTGCCGGAAGAGCGCGAGTGGATGACCCGGGTCAAGGACGAGCAGGGCTGGCTCGATACCTTCCGCGAACTCCATCCCGAGGCCACTGGCGAGGCGTACACCTGGTGGTCCAACCGCGGCCGTGCGCGCGAGAACAA
>JBFKEC010000094.1:0-11286 GCA_041619315.1 Oceanococcus sp.
CGCTGACTGAAATGCTCACCCAAGCGCAGCACACCAGTGCCGGTGTCGATCTGCGAAATCCGGTCACGATGCACTCCGCTGTATATCAGATCCAGCGACGGTGCCCAGGCGGCTCGACGCTGCACCGACACCAGCGCCTCAGCGGCGCGCAATGCATGCGTTTGCGCCTCCACCAGAGGCAGATCGCGGGCCTTGCGCATCAGCCCCTGTAGATCGTTCGCCTCGGCCTGCACCGGGGCGGACTGCAGCATCAGCACACCCGCCATCAGTGCAACCACCACGGATGCGCTGGCCTGTACACCGCGATCGCCGCGCCAGGCGAGCAACACGCGACACAGGGCCGGCACCACGAACAGAGTCAACGCGGTCGATGTCAGCAGGCCGGTGATGATTGGCCAGGCCATGGGTGGCCACATGGTCGAATTCGACAGCGCCAACGGCAACAAGCCAGCAACCGTGGTCGCAGTGGTCAGCAAGATCGGTCGGGTGCGTCGCTCCACTGCCTCGGTCATGGCGCGTACAAACGGCTTGCCTGAAGCCAGGTTCTGATCCAGCACATCAATCATCACGATGGCGTTATTGACCACAATCCCGATCAGCGCGATGCAGCCAAGCAACGGCTGAAATCCGAACGGAATACCCAGCAAGGCCAGACCCACGATGACACCGACAAACGCCAGCGGCACCGAGGTCATCACGATCAGCAAACGACGGAATGAATTGAACTGCCACAACAGGAAAAACAGCAGCATGGCCAGCCCCAGCGGGGCCACGCCTGCGATCGCCGAGTTGGCATCACCCGAGGCTTCAGCCTCCCCGGCAAATTCGTAGTCGGTGCCCTCGGGCAGATCCAGCGCGGCCAGACGCGGCTGCACCGCGTGTAACACCTGGCTGAACACGAAACCGAAATCCAGCTCGGCCGAAACCAGTGCATTGCGCCGCTGGTTTTCGGTATAGATCGCTCCGGGTTGCCAGCTCAAGCTGGGCTTGGCCAGCGCACCCAGCGGAATTCCCAGGCCTTGTGCATTGAACACCATCACGCCTTCAAGATCGGCCGAACTGGTGTTTTCACCCGCTAAAGATCGCACCAGAATCGGCGCCGGTTCATGGGTGGCGCGGTAGCTGCCGATGCGGATGCCCTGACTACGGCTGAGCAGCGCCTGGGCTACATCGGCGCGACTCAGGCCATAGCTCATGGCATGCGCATCATCGATCTCGAACTGCATTTCGGGCGCGCCCAGGCCCAGGTTGTGATTGGCATCAATCGCACCGGGCGTGGCCTGAACCGCCTGCAGAACCATGTCGGTGGCGGCCGCCAATCGCTTCGGATCTTCGTTGTAAACCCGCACCTCGATAGGCGAATCGATCGGTGGCCCTTGAGCCAGGATCTTGGCGATTACGTCGGCTTCGGGCAGGGCGCGACTGGCGAAATGACGAATAGCGGCAATGATGCGCTGATTGCCATCAATGCCGGTGGAACGCACGACCAGCCGTGCACGGTTGGGCTGATCCGGCCGGCGCAGCAGGTTGTAGTAAAACCGTGGCCCCGAGTGGCCCATGAAGCCATGCACTTCCAGCACATCATCGTAGCTGCGCAGCTGGCGCTCGACGATGCGTGCAACGCGCTGGGTTTCAGCCAGCGTAGTGCCTTCAGACAGAGCGATATCAACCAGTACCTGATCACGATCCGCCTGCGGAAAGAACTCGGACTCGAGGTTGCTCACCCCCCATGACAGCAGCACCATACAGCCGATGCCAGCCACCAGCAGCACCCGCCCCGCATGCTGGCTACCCAGCGAACCGGCCAGCCTGCCGAGCTTTTCCGGCAATCCAATGTGCACGCTACCCGGCTTGCCTTGCGGCTTGAGAAAGGTTTCGCCCAGCATCGGCGTGATCACGGTGGCAAAGAAATAACTGGCGACCAGTGAAATCATGATCATGATCGGCACTGCGCGGGTGAAATCACCCACCCCGCTTTTGCTCACTGCCAGCGGCACAAATGCCGCAATGGTCGTGCCAGTGGCTGCGGCCAGCGGCTTGGCCAGTTGATGTACCGCATTGAGCGCTGCATCAACCGGCGGATACCCGTGATTGAGCTGATACTGCACCTCTTCAATCATGACGATGGCGTTGTCGACCAAAATGCCCAGCGCCACGATCAGGCCGACCACGGCCATTTGATGCAACACACCGCCGCCGAGCGCATAGAAGGCCAGACTCATGGCCGCCACGGCCGGCAGAATCACCGCCACCAGCAAAGCCATGCGTGCCCCCATGGCCACAACCAGCACCAGCAAAATGATGCCCACGGCAATGAGCAACGATTGCGCCAGCCCGTCCAGCCGGTCCTTGACCCGACCAGGCTGATAGAACATTTCCTTGACCACCAGCGGCTCCAGCCGCGGGCGCAGCTCATCAACCAGCGCACGCATGCGCTCGCCATAGGCGACCGAGTTGATGGTGTTCTGCGCCGCAATCACATCGACCAACACGGCCGCTTCACCGTCGTGCCACATGCGTGGGGTCGTAGGTTCCTGTGGCCCCAGCCAGACCTCGGTCAATGCGCCCAGCGGCACGACATCACCTGACGGCAAATGAACCGGCGTCTTGCGCAACTCGTCGATGCTGCGGAATTCGGTTTCCGGTTTCAGCGTCATGCGCGTGGAGCCGGTCACCAGCGAACCGGCGCCAAGGAGCTGAACCCGTCCGGACAACTGCTGGGCCAGGCTTTGTGCGCTGAGGCCATAGCGCGCTGCCACAGCATCTTCCAGCGCGATGTTGACCTGTTCGCCGGGCTGACCGTAGATGTCGATACGGACCAGATCACCCAATTGCAAAAAGGCGTCGCGCAGGGTTCTGGCCGCCACCGCCATTTCATGCAGGTCATCGCTGCCGGTCACCGCGTAGGTCGCGGTGCTGGTGGTGATCACCCGATCATCCAGTTCCGGGTCTACCACCCCGGGCGGGAAAAATACCTGGGCACGGTCTATCGCCCGACGTACTTCATTCCATTTGGACTCGGTGTCGTAGATGTGGTCCTTCATCACCACCGTGGTCAGGGCCACATTGTTCCGCACCGTGGAGCGGACGAAATCCAGATCGGAAATCTCGCCGACTTCACGCTCCAGATGGGTGACCACCAGCTTGCGGATACGCTCGGCATCGGCACCGGGAAAGACCGTTTTGATCACCCCGCCGCGATAGGGGAAAAAAGGGTCTTCCTGCCGCGGCATGGTCAGATAGGCCATAACCCCGATCAGCACAAACAGCACGGTGACCGCCAAATTCAGCCGTCGTGCCGCCAATATTCGCTGCATACGCATGAGCCGCCCCTAGTTGACGCGCTCGACGCGCTGACCGTCACGCAAACCGGACAGGCCGGCCACAACCACCAAATCATCAGCACTGAGATTGCCGCTGACCAGCACCCGCTCGCCAAGAATGCGTTGCAGCCTGACCGGCCGGGCATGGACCTGCCCATCGTGCAACTGAAACACCCGGGGTGCGCCAAGCCCGATATCGACCACGGCGCGCATGGGCACTGACAGTACGGTTTGACGCGCCATCGAGGGCAGCGCCACGCCCAGGGTCATGCCCGCATGCAGGCGCGGGTCATCCGGCAGGCGAATCTCCACACGATTCAGAGCACCCGGCAAGCTGGCGGTGGCAATACGGCTGATCTCGCCTTCAATATCCAACACTTCGCCAAACAGCATCAAAGGCACGGCCTGACCGGCACTCAGCACCGGGAGCATGCGTGCAAGCACGCCGATTTCCAGCTCCAGCTGGTTTTCACCACTGATCACGACAGCGCTGTGGCCGGGCCCGACAATCTGCCCCTCATCAACCAGAATCGCGGTCACTTCACCCGCAAACGGGGCTTTGAGGCGGGTTTCATCGAGCAAGGCCTGTGCCCGCGCTCGCTCCGCCCGAGCCAACGCCAACGAGGCTTTGAGCGCTTGTGCATTGGATGCAACCTGCTCGCGCTCCTCGGTGGTCGCAGCGCCCTGCTGATGCAGACCATCAACCCGTTTGAGGTCACGCTGGGCCTGTGCGTAGCGTGTGCTCAGTTCGTTAAACCGCGCAGTGGCCGCTTCAAGCGTCGGAGCCAGCTGAGGATTTTCCAGAACCAGCAGCACATCACCCTTGGCGACCATCTGGCCCACTTCAACTTCGCGACCAATCACCCGCCCTTCGGCCTGAAACGCAAGATTGGCCCCGCTTGACGCGGTGACGGTGCCACTGAACGGTAGCGGCGCCATCGATTCGACGGTTTCCACGCTGGCGGCCCGGACATAGTGTGGGGCGCTTTGTGGTTCTACCGCCGCGTCAGTGGCGAGCGATTGATCGCCGCAAGCGGTCAGACCTAGCACGATCAACGCGCCCGCAAGCAAAGCGCCTGCGCGCGTCATAGGAATGAAAGCATCCATTCGAATTCCCTTGATGATTGAGTTGCGGACAATGAAAACGCTGCCCGCATGGCAATGTGAACAGTGGCAACATAAGCCTGCATGTTGACAATGTCAACATTGATTGCGCAGCATAGCGCCGCAATGAAACAGTCCCCGGAAAAATCCACCTACCACCACGGCAACCTGCGCGCCGCCCTGCTCGATACAGCCTGGGCATTGGTTCAGGCCAAAGGGCTGGATGGATTGACTCTGCGCGCCGTGGCCGAAGAGCTGGGTGTTTCACGTAGCGCGATTTACCGGCATTACAGCAGCAAGGACGAACTGCTCGGCGAAATCATCATGCAGGGCTTCGAGCAACTGCGGCATGCCACACGCGAGGCGGCCGAGCAGCGTCAGGACAACTGCCCGCTGGATCAATTGCATCACATGGGCCTGGCCTATATCCGCTTTGCGGTCGAGCGCCCGGCCTTGTACGACCTGATGTTTCACCCTGAACTGGTCGGGCGCAGTGGCGAATGCGTAAAGCAGGCCTCGCTGCGCTCCTATGAAGTGCTCACCGGCATGCTCGAGCTGTGTCAGCAGGCCAAGCAGATCAAGCCGGGCGATGCACACCGCCAGGCCTTTGCCATCTGGGCCTCACTGCATGGCTTGATCACACTGTGCCGCGGACGTCCACCCCATGCCGTGCCGGAAGCCACGCTGGAAGGCGGTTTTGAAATGCTGATGGAACACTTCATGGCCGGCCTGGCCACCCAGTCAGACTGGCGCGCGGTCATGCGTGGCGAACTGGTCGATGACACGCCACCCACGCGGCGCGCCTGAGCGTGCTGAGCCGTTCACGGCCTGCACCTCACCCTGCCTTGTGCCCGACACTCAACGCTCAGGCAAACTAGACGCGCGGATACAGCAGCATCTGGGTACAGCGGAACTGGGCAATCAAGCGATCACGCCCGACATCTTTCACCGCGCAATCCCACACCTGGGTGGTACGCCCGCCATGCAGCAATGTGGCCACCGCCTCGATGTCGCCTTCGCGGCAGGTGCCGAGGAAGTTCGACTTCAGTTCTATGGTGGTGAAATTCTCCACCCCGTCCGGAAAACTGCTCATGCAGCCCAGACCCGAGCAGGTGTCAGCCAGCGTGACCACACTGCCGGCATGCAAATAACCATTGCCCGCCATCACATGCGGCCCTACCGTCAATCGCATACGTGCATACCCATGACGAATATCTTGGGCGATGATGCCCAGATGGCGGGCCAGACCGTGCTTGGCATTGCGATTGAACTGCTCTGCGGTGTTGCTCATTGATGGTGTCCTGTGGCGCTCGTCAGCGCTTGCGCGAAACGGAATTGTGCTCGGTACAAGTCATTGGTTTATTTTGTACCTGTTGGTACAGTATAGCCACGCATCACGACCCTGCGCCATGCCCAGACCGCTTGAATTCGACCGCCAACGCGCCCTTATCAGCGCCATGAAAGTGTTCTGGTCACAAGGCTATGAAGCGACCTCACTGACTGCGCTGCTCGATGCCATGGCCATTGCACGGAGCAGCTTCTACAGCAGTTTCGGCAACAAGAAGAGTTTGTTCATTGAGTGTCTACAGCTGTTTGGACAACGCACCCAGGCACTGGCCATAAGCGACAGCAGGCAAACACCAGCGCCTCTTATGATCCGGGAGTTTTTCGAAGCTAGCGTGCTACGCCCGCCACAGGATCGACTGCAACTTGGCTGCCTGCTGGTCAATTCGATACTCGAACTGGCCGACACCCACCCAGACTTAAGTGCACTGGCCGCCGAGCAACTTGGCCACATCCAGCATCGCTTTGAACAGGTTTTGTGCAGCGCCGAACAGAACGGCCAATGGCACAGCCCATTGAGCGCCCAACACGCTGCCAGCTATCTGATGATCATCAATCAGGGGGTGCGCGTACAGGCGCGAAAAGGCGTCGCTCGGACTGAGTTGTGGGCCAGCGTGGAAAACGCATTGGCCCTGATCGCGCTCAGCCAGGCTCCAACCCAACCACCCAACGCATAGCGTCAATGCGTGCGTCGTACTCCGGCGCAAACGTAACCATATTCAGGACAACACACCCAGCATGACACTCACACAGTTTCTCAAGACCGTTGAACGCACCGACGCCGGGCTACAGGCCGATATTCCGACCAGCTGGATGCAAGGTCGCAGCACCTATGGCGGCCTGCAAGCGGTACTCGCAGCCGAAGCCATGGCCCCGCTCAGCGACGGCCTGCCAATCCGCACCCTGCAAGGCTCACTGATTGCCCCGATCGAAGGTCAGATTGAGTGCCACGCGCAACTCATCCGCAGCAGCAAGAACACCCGCCAGATCGAAGTCCGCCTGAGCAAGAATGGCGAGCTCCACGCAACATTTCTGGGCATATTCGGGCGCGCGCGCGAATCGGTCGTGAACTGGGCTCCCACTCAGCGCATGCAGGCCGAAACCGAACTGGTCTGGCCCTACATGGAAGGGATCAGCCCGCAATTCCTGCAGAATTTTGATGTGTGCATGCTCAAAGGCCACCCGGTCGCCTCCGGGCACCAGGACACCGAGCAGTATTATCGGCTCAATCTCAAGGACGACGTGACCACCAGCAGCCTGGTCCACGTGCTCGCCGTCGCGGATTTTCCGCCGCCCATAGGATTGAGTTGGGCCAAGACTTTCAGCCCTGGCAGCACCATGACCTGGATGCTCAACTTCACCGGCGAACCGGTCGCCGGCCACGCCTTGAACGGCTGGGAGTGCGAAGTTGTGCTTGACGCGGCCAGTCAGGGTTACACCCATCAAACCGTCTCGCTGTTCGCCCCCAACGGCAAGCTCATTCTGCGCGGAACGCAGTGCATGGTGGTGTTTACCTAGAAGCTGCAAGCAGCCAATCCATGCATGGAACCCTCTCATTTAATTAATCGTGATTAGTGTTGTGTTGCTGTTGCCTTACGTCGGCAACAGCAACACAGATAACAGATTCCCCGGCGTGCGCAGGCTTGGGCAAATATGCGCCGACCAGGGGGACGACACCGAACATAATCGCCATTGAGGGGAATTTAAATGAAACAATCTTTCGGCAGCCTTGCTGCTGGGGCACTGCTATGTGTATCTGGAGCCGTCAGCGCTCAATTGGGGGATATTCAAAGCACACTTCAGCCTGTTACAGATGCCTTAACACCAACTGCAGAAGCCACAGCGACCGTCCTTGAAGGGCTTGCGCCAACCGGTCATTACGAGTCATACAATGCGTACTGGGGTGTTCCGCCAAGCGTAGACGGCGTTCGCGGCATGGCCTTGCACTACGACGCCAGCAAACGCTCTGTCGACAGTGACAACAACTATGTCTCGATCAGCTACTTCCCGGAATCACGCCTGAAAATCAACGAACTGGGAACCTTCAGTTTTGAGTTGAAACCCATGGCGCTGGATGCCTGCCCCGCGGGCAGCGTGCGCGCCGAAATCCTGATCAACGACAACTCTCCCGGCGGAACTCGCATTCTGGCCACACTCAAACCAGGATTGGGATGCAAAACCGGCGTCTGGAATAAAATCAATCTGCGAGATGCGCCATGGGCAGACTGGACCAGCAATAGCGGCGACAGTTTCGCCAATAAGGGAGAAGCCCACCGCTGGGTTCGCCAAAACGTCGGCAGTGACTACAAGATCTGGGCGATTCGAATCCAGTTCCTAGGCGATAAGGGCTTTGCAAGCAACGCCTGGATCGACAACGTGTCGATCAATGCCTCCTACCTGAGTGAGCCGGCCCAAGATTTTGGCTTTTTTCTGAACTTTGGTGAAGACGACCTGACCGCACTGAGCACGATGGATACTCCGATCAATGGCGTTGGCGCAGGCTGGTTTCAGGCCACCAAAAACGTGCGCTGGAGCTTGCCGGATCAATTCTCGCCTGTGGGCGGCGAAGCACTGCAATACGCACCGCGATCACGCACGGGTGATTACACGGCCGATGCCATGTCAATCAGCTATTACGTGCAGGACCAGTTGCAAATCAACGATCTGGACAATCTGTCAACTTATTACTACCCGCGCAACGGCAAATGCGATGAGATTGGCTCGCCGTATTACTGGCTGGTCATGAGCAACAATAGTGGCACGCTTACCCGCGATGTTTTTGTCCGCTGGACAAGCAATTGCGGCAAGGCCAGCTGGCGTCTGCTCAATTTCCTCGGCAACAAAGTATCGTGGACGCCCGGACATATTGCATTCGACCAGGCCGTCGCCCCCACACGCAAAGCCTTCCACCAGGCCGCAGTTGATGAGCTCGGTGCAGACTACCGCGTTGAGACCATTCGACTGGTGCAGGAAAACTCAGCGGCCGAAGCGTGGATTGATGGGATGCGGATTAACAGCCTGACGCTGAATGAGCGTGCTCAGGACTGGAGCCCGTCCTCCCAGGTACCAGCTGCGTTGGTCCAAGCCGATGGGTTTGTCGCACATATCGAGTTTGTTGATGAACAGATGACGATTGATGGCAATGGGGCAGTGATCCTGAATCCTGACAGCAACGGTCAGATCAAGGTCAGAGTCACGCCGTACCGTGACGGCAATCGCGACTTCGCAAGCAATGCAGCGATCGGCCAGGATCACATTTACAGCGTAGGCGACATGGATCCGAACGACCTGATCCTTGCGTTTTACGATGTATCTGGCCAGAACTCACTGACCTTCCAAAGCAACCCGGAAATGCGCCCCCCCGTTCCCACGGGCGACGGCCAGTCCTATGACTTTGTCGTGAACATTCCGTCCGGGTTCAGTGGCGGCGCCTACACCGTGGTCGCTTCAGATATCGGTGAACATGACATCAGTTATGACAATCGCGGCAGCTACTACTTCCTGGGCAAGGAACTTCTGCTTGGTCAGGGCGGCGCACAGACCGCGCACCTTGCTGATCTCATGGATACACCCGAGCAGTTCCTGCATATCGACGACTCCAACGTACGCACGTCACCTGACATGCTGATGGACTGCCAACCAGCAGCGTCCGGCCATATCGCAGACCAGCAGGACGACATGCTGTGCTACAACTATTACAACTCGTCCCGTCGCGGCTATGAAGGCCCACGCTCACCTATCGTGATACCGCCACAGTAGGCCATATAACCAACGGCAATACGCAAAGCCCGCGACATCGTCGCGGGCTTTTTTTTAGCCACCCAGCGCGCTACGGGCCCGCCCAGACAGCCACAAAAAACGGAGAGGCCATACGGCGCTCTCCGTTTGTATTTGCGGGACAAGACAGACGAGCATCAGCTCAGCCGCCTGGCCGTTCAGATCAGAACGGCAACGGCAATCCCAGAATGCCATCATCCTCGGATGAGCCACAGGCATCGGCATTGTCGTAGCTGTCATCAACCACGTTGTCGATCCACTCGTTGATCAGTTCCCAGGCTTCGGTATGAACCACGCTCCGTGCCAGCGGCGGCATCATGGCCGCCAACGTGGTCGCATCCGGCCCCAGACGGTACGGCAGAATGGAATCAGCGGCGCTCTGCGGCACGATGTCGTACTCGTGTCCACCACGCCCTTCACTGCCACTGGCCGTTGGGCCTTTGCAGATACCGTAGGTGTCATTCACGGCACGGAACACATCCATGTAGAAACCGGTGTTCTGAGCCAGACCGCGTGAATTGTGGCAATGCGCACAGTTGATTTCGAGGTAGGAGCGAACACGCGCCTCGATGTCCTCGTCACTGCCTGCTGCGTAGCCTGAATCACCGGCCTTGTTGTAGATCGCATTGCGCTCGATACCATTGGCATACTGGGTGAGCGGATCCACATCCAGGTCAGACGGGCAGTTCTTCATCAGACCATTTTCACACCACCAGGCGATCTGATTCTGACCCACAACCGCATGCTCCTGTGACGCACCCAGCGGTGACTCGCTGCGGTACGGACCGTTCAGATTACGCGCCTTGGGACCAATCGGTGCAGCACGGGTCTCGGCATCATCATTGGCATGACACATCTGGCACTGGTTGGCATTGGGCAGATTGTAGTTGTCGGTACTGCCGGAAAGCGCCTTGCCGGAATCGACATCATGGTAGTTCCAGGACACGCTCGCCGTGCCACCCTCCTGAGCGAGCTTGGCCACACGTACACCATCAACATCTTCCCAGATGTATTCCAGCCCTTCCCAGTAGGCGTGACCGTCACTGGTGGTGCGTTTGATCAGCAAGCGTGTTTCCACGGCTTCTTCGACTCCGCTCGCTTCATCAGCGAAGGCAAAGGTCTTGGCCAGAATGGTGCCCACCGGGAACAGAATGGTAGCGTTCACACCGTCCTGACCATCGCGGTACATAGCCTGCTGACCTGACGGAATGTAGGCCACACGGAACTTGGTTGAATAATCCGAGAACAGCTTGGAGTTCATCGAAAACGGTACGCCGCGACCATTCGGCAGGCTACGCGGATCATGCGGATCGCTGAACAGCTTGTACTGCTCAAGCAACGGACAATCAACCGCAAAGGCAGCTTCGTTGACCATGCCCACAGGAACATTGGCGTTGCACAGACGATCAACCAATTCCTGCGGGGCTGCCGGCGCAACGGTGCCGGACGGCTCGAACGGCGGGATCACAACCGGCGGCAGCGGCTCCATATTGCTGCCGTAGGCATCCACACACTGGTGCGCACTCATGTCCAGATCGGCCGGAAACTCCGGAATCCCAGTGAGGATATCGGGCACGTCATTGAGCAGGCCTTCAAGACTGCTGGGCGGCAATGCAAACAGCACATCCAGACCACGGGTACCGTGGAAATTGGCGTAGGTCAGGCTGTCGTCAGCAAAATCATTGTCGTCATCGATGCACGAGAACCACCATTTGGGCTTGATGCGCTCGCCGTTGTC
>JBFKEC010000095.1:0-11245 GCA_041619315.1 Oceanococcus sp.
ATAACGCATCAGTTCGCCATTGTTACGGGTTTGCAAGCCGGTCAATGGTCGCGCAATGTCGCCCAGGGCAAGGCGGGCAAGCGCCGCCTCCAGCATGGCGCCAGAGCCGGAGGCGTTGGCAGGCATCAGGCTGACAAAACGGCTGTCCCAGTCAGGGAACACACTTTTTGCTTGCTGCAGGATTTGTTGTTCATCGCGCTGAACGTCATCGATCAAAGGCGACAGTTGCGGATGGGCCTTGCCAAGCGCGTTCAGGTCACTACGATTGCCGGCAATCTTGAGTGTGCTGGCCAGCACTGTTTGATCTGGCCCGAGCAAGACGTAATCACTTTTGTCCTGCTCTGATCGCTGCAGACGTAAGGCCTCAGGGTCGAGCAGTACGGCGCTGACACCAACCAGCTTGTCCTGGCGACGCACCGGCATCAGGCAGGCCATAACCGTGCGATCGAGATACGGTTCTTGCAGTTGTCCCAGCCAGAAACATCCGCGTGGCTTGAAGTGGCGCATGGGCTCAAACCAGGGGTGGGTTACCTGTTCCACCACAGAGACCGTAAGCTCAGTCGGTCTGGCTTGTGACGCCGATGACGTGAAGGCTGCCGGGGTGCGCCAGTAAATGGACTGCATACGCGGCGGCGCATCATATGTTTCTTCGGGTGGACACACTTCCAGCCAGTCACCAGAGGTTCCACACGGCGGCTTGGTGGTGAAGTAACGCGGATCCATCCACAAAAATGCGCCAATCAATGCAGGGTCATGTGTGCCGCTTCCAAACAGCGTCTGGCCCAATTCTGTTATGCGCTGGCGCTGCCCCCACACACTTTGCACGCTGGCGCTTAGCAGCACGCTCAAATTCTGGGCTGCGGCAAAGCGGGCGCTTAAAGACTCGCCGAGTTGCTGTTCATGGCTTTGCGCAATCGCGCGTTCGTTCTGTTCAAGTGGGGTGTGGAGCAGATACAGGTTCAGCAACGTTGCAACGCCACCGAATATCGCCATCAGGCACACGTTGCGCGCAAGCAAGCTGAATTTCAGGCTGCGCAGTCCGGGCAGCTTGGCAGCACTTGGCGGTGTTTCAATGGCGCTCATATCGCTACGTTAGCAACTTCGAGTGCAGATCATAAGCATTTGTCTGTGCCTGTGGCACGAACGCTGTGGTGGCGCATCAATCCTGGCCCACCAGTGTGACTAGCACGGACTCGATGGCCTGGCGGCGCTCCTGCAGACTCAACAGCGTGCGTTGTATATCCAGGCGCTTGTCACCGTGCAGCCGATAGTCGCGTGGGTTGGATTGCACCAGGCGGATCACGCGTTCCGGCGAAATCGCCTCGGGGTTGCCGAAATGCAAGCGTGCGCCTTCATCCATGGCCTCAATGCGCGAGAGTTGCAAGGGCTCAGCCGCGACACGCACGGCATGGACACAGAACAGGTTTTCGCTGGCCTCAGGGAGCAGGCCAAATCGGTCAATCAATTCAACCTTGAGCTCATCCAGCTCGGCCGGGCTGCCGGCATTGTTGATCCGCTTGTACAGCACCAGGCGGGTGTTTACATCCGGAATGTAGTCATCCGGCAGCAGCGCCGCGACACCCAGATCAACTTCCACACCTGCGCCGTCATCAAGCGAGACATCCGGAATGTCACCGCGTTTGAGGGCACGCACAGCGCGATTGAGCATGTCGGTGTACAGCGTGAAGCCGATTTCCTGAATCTGTCCGCTTTGTTCTTCGCCGAGCAGTTCACCAGCCCCACGAATCTCAAGATCATGGGTGGCCAACTGAAAGCCGGCGCCCAGCTCACCCATGGCTTCAATCGCAGCCAGACGCTGTTCTGCGTCCTTGGTCAGCTGGCGCTTGTCCGGCACCACCAGATAGGCATAGGCACGGTGATGGGAACGCCCCACACGGCCACGCAACTGATGCAGCTGGGCCAGGCCCAGGTGGTCGGCGCGATTGATAATGATGGTGTTGGCGTTGGGGATGTCGATGCCGGATTCGATGATGGTTGTGGCAACCAGCAGATTGAAACGGTTGTGGTAAAAATCGAGCATCACCTGCTCAAGTTCACGCTCGTTCATCTGGCCATGGGCAACCGCCACGCGCGCTTCCGGCACGATTTCACGCACGTCATCAGCAATGCGCTGAATGTCCTGAACCCGGTTGTGCAGGAAATAGATCTGCCCGCCACGTTTGAGCTCGCGCTGGCAGGCTTCGCGAATGACCGCATTCTCCCATTCACTGACGAAGGTCTTGATCGATAATCTGCGCGTTGGCGGTGTGGCAATGATCGACAGATCACGCAAGCCACTCATACTCATGTTGAGCGTGCGCGGAATCGGAGTGGCGGTCAGGGTCAGCATGTCGACCTCGGCGCGCAGGGCTTTCATGCGCTCTTTGTGGCGCACCCCGAATCGTTGCTCCTCATCAATGATGACCAGACCCAGATCCTTGAATCTGACGTCCTTTTGCAACAGACGATGGGTGCCGATGATGATATCGACCTTACCTTCGGCAAGCTCGCTGAGCAGGCTGTCTTGCTGGCGTGAAGACTTCAGGCGCGATAGCCCTTCAACCCGCAAAGGCCAGTCGGCGAAGCGATCCAGAAAGGTCTGCAGGTGCTGACGTGCAAGCAGGGTTGTCGGGACCAGAACGCAGACCTGATGACCGGCTTGCGCGGCAACAAATGCCGCACGCAGTGCCACCTCGGTCTTGCCGAAGCCGACATCGCCGCAAACCACGCGATCCATCGGTTGAGTTCGCGCCATATCACCCAGCACATCGTTGATGGCCTGAGCCTGATCTTCGGTTTCGGTGAACGGGAATCCACTGGCGAAGCGCTCATATTCAAACACGTCGACATCAGTCTGGCGGCCCTGACGCGCGGCGCGGCGCGCCTGAATTTCGAGCAATTCCGCGGCCACATCGCGAATCCGCTTGGCCGCTTTTTCGCGGGTCTTCTTCCAGCGATCCGAGCCCAGCCCATGTAGCGGTGGATGTTCCGAATCCCCGCCGGTGTAGCGGTGAACCAGATTGAGACTGGTGACCGGCACGTAGATGCGATCGCCACCCTTGTATTCAAGGGTCAGGAACTCCTGCTCCAGGCTGCCAACATCAAGCTTGCTGAGTCCGCGATACAAACCCACGCCATGATCGCGATGAACCACCGGCATACCCGGCGATAGGTCGTTGAGATCCTTGAGCAACGACTCGGCATCGCGCCCAGCCTTGCGTTTGCGGCGAACCGGCGGGCGTGGCCCCAACAGATCGCCCTCGGTCACCACACGGATGGCGCCATCGTTCAGGCTGCAACCGCGCTCAACATTGCCTGCGGTCAGGCCATAACGATTGCGCGCCGTGGCAAATTCCGCCCAGCCATCCTGGCGCTTGGCGGTGATGCCGTGTTCGCGCAAAACCTCTGAGAGCTTTTCCCTGCGCCCGGCAGAGGCGGCAACAAACAGCACGCGCTCGGCCTGGTTCACGGCTTGCAGTACGTTTTTCAGGTGATCGGCTGGAATTTTCGAGTCGTTCGTGGTGATTGGTGCGGGCGGCGGCGCTGCGACTGGCAGATGGGGCGACAAGGCCGCAATGGCCGCCTGTGCCTGCGCCGGATCGAGGAAAACCTCATCGGGCGCGAGCAATGGCCGCTCAATATCATGGCCACGCTCATCATGGCGTGACGCGATCTGATCCCAGTGGTGCTCCAGCGCGCTATCTTCGCAACACAGGCTGACAGCACAGTTGCCCGGCAAATAGTCGAACAGCGTCGCGGTGTTGTCGAAAAACAACGGCAGGTAATACTCGATGCCGCCAGGCGCTACGCCCTTGCTGATGTCGGCGTATATGCGGCTACGATGAATATCGCCAGGGAAGCGTTCGCGGTAGCGGCGCCGAAACGCCTCGATGGCATCCTTGTCCAGCGGCACTTCGCGCGTTGGCAACAGGCGGATGGCCTCGATCTTGTCGCTGGAGCGCTGTGTTTCCGGGTCAAACAGGCGAATGCTGTCAACTTCATCGTCGAACAGATCAATACGGTAGGCCGAGCGCTCGCCCATCGGGAATATGTCGAGGATTGCGCCGCGGACCGCGTATTCACCGTGGTGATAGACCTCGTTGACGGCGGAATAGCCGGCGGCGGCCAGTCGTGTCCGTTCGCTATCAAGATTCAGCCGCTGACCTTGTTTGACGAACAAGGCGCGCTGGCCAAGATATTCGGCCGGCGGCAGGCGCTGCATCAAACAGGTCGGCGAGGTGACGATCAGCCCGCTGTTCATCTGACCGAGTTGGTAGAGCAGCCCCAACCGTTCGGATATCAGTTCCTGATGCGGCGAATACAGGTCGTAGGGCAGGGTTTCCGGATCGGGGAAGTGAACCACGCCAAGGCCTTGGGCATAGAAACGCAGCGCTTCTTCCAGCCGATACGCTTCCTGCTCGTCGCCGGCCACAACCAACAGTGGGCGTTTGATTGCACGGGCATGGGCACACAGCCCCGGGGCGAGGCGGTCAATGGGGTAGCGCCCTGGCTCAGGCGCGTTGCTGGCAGTACTCACGAATCGATCTGGTACCGCTTGGCCAGTGCCGCACGGGCGTCATAGGCCTTGCGCGCAATCTCCACATCGTCCATGAAATGCTGCAACTCGTTCATGCGCAAAGCCTGCGGTCCATCCACCAGGGCTTCGGCTGGGTTGGGGTGAAAATCAACCAGAATCATGTTGGCGCCTGCGATCACGCCCTGGGCGGTGGCGTGAAACACATCGAGCAAGCCATCAGGCGCGCGTGAACGCGTGCCCACCGAATGCGAGGGGTCGATACACACCGGCATGCGGGTCAGACGCTTGACCACCGGTACGTGCGAGAAATCGACGAAATTGCGATGCGGATCACCCATATTGGTTTTCATGCCACGCAAACAGAAGATCACGTTGCTGTTGCCTTCGCTGGCCAAATACTCGGCCGCGTTGAGTGACTCCTCAAGGGTGATGCCGAAACCTCGCTTGAGCAGGACCGGAAACTCCTGCTGGCGACCAACGGCTTTGAGCAGCTCAAAATTCTGGGTGTTGCGGGTGCCGATCTGCAGCATCACACCAGTGGGGTGGCCGGTCTTCTCCAGTGCGTTGTAGATCTCATCAATGTGCTTCTCATGGGTGATCTCCATCGCGATCACCTTCATGCCATGCTTGCCCGCCAGTTCAAAAACCCACGGCAGGCAATCCGCTCCGTGGCCCTGGAAGGAATACGGATTGGTGCGCGGCTTGTATGCGCCCATGCGGGTACACACCTGGGCTGCGCCATCCAGCCGGGTTAAGGCCTGCATCATCTGATCAACATGCTCGGGTATGTCGACAGCGCACAAGCCGGCGAACACATTGAGGTTGTCCTGGGCAAACCGCACGCCCTTGTAGCTGAATTCGCTGGGCCTCTGGTCATCGGCATGGCGCCCGAGAATGCGGTAGGCCTCGGAGATCCGCACCACACGCTCCACGCAGGGCAGAGCAGACATTTCATCCTTAGGCAGGCCGGCGGTGTCACCGAGCAGGTAGATCTCGGTCAGCACCTGCTGCGCGCCCCTGACCTGATGCACGCGAAAATCGACATTGTTCAGCGCTTCCAATTGCTTGAGCAACGCGCTGTATTCGGCACCATTGTGGTCGGTGTTGGGATGAAGTATCAGAATCATGGTGCAAACTCGTCGGTGTGCAGCAAGGCATCTACCTTGGCCGCACAAATTAAATCGTTCTGGGTAATACCGCTGGCCGCGTGGGTTGTCCAGAAGACCCGGCAGTCGCGGTAGCCGAAATGGATGTCAGGGTGATGGTTTTCCTGATGCGCTATCCATGCCACGGCATTGATAAATGCGGTCACCTGATAGTAATTGCGGAAGCAGAAGCGGGCGGTCAGCGCCGCAGCGCCGTCAAGCGAGCCCACACCCCATCGATCATCCAGAGCCGCAAGGCCATGCTCGAGTGCGCTGGGGCCCAGTGGTGCAATGCCGCCTTCACAGGCCACACAATGCTGTTCATGCAACGCACTTTCATTCATGTTTGGCCCACCTGCGCATTCATTCGGGGCGCGCAAACATAGCAGCGACCACGGTTAAGCTCAATTTGTAAGGCGATGATGCTGCATAATTGGGCCCTTTGCTTGAGGGCCATCGATGAAGTCGAACGACAACCTGATCTGGATCGATCTGGAAATGACCGGGCTCGATCCGCAACGTCACCGCATCATCGAAATCGCAACCATCGTCACCGACAAGAACCTGAATACTCTGGCGCAAGGGCCTGTGCTGGCGATCCATCAGCCGGATGCCGAACTGGATGCCATGGATGAATGGTGTACCCGCACACACACCGGCTCAGGCTTGGTGCAACGGGTGCAAAGCTCCAAAGTGAGCGAACGTGACGCTGAATTGCAGACGCTGGCTTTTCTTGCCGATTTTGTAGACAAGGGCCACT
This sequence comes from Oceanococcus sp., assembly GCA_041619315.1. Classification (GTDB taxonomy): domain Bacteria; phylum Pseudomonadota; class Gammaproteobacteria; order Nevskiales; family Oceanococcaceae; genus Oceanococcus. The sequence goes on from JBFKEC010000095.1 coordinate 6,443, forward strand.
CACCAATCTGCGGCAACAGCATTGGACAGGACAGGCGCTTTCTCGATCGCTACATGCCAGAACTGGAAAGCTATTTTCACTATCGCAATCTGGACGTCAGCACTCTAAAAGAACTGGCCCGACGATGGGCGCCAGACATATTATCCGGCGTAACGAAAGAATCACGCCATCTGGCCCTGGATGATATCCGTGACTCCATAGAAGAACTACGTTATTACCGTACGCATTTGTTGAAGCCTGGAATTTGATTTTTGGGCATTAAAAAAGGCCGGTGATAACCGGCCTTTTAAGCACCAGCGTATTTAAATTTCCAGCGCTTCGATTTTTCCGCCATTGTCGAGGTGCTCTGCAACCCAGCGGGGTTTGCGACCACGCCCAGTCCAGGTCTGACTCGAATCTTTGGGGTTGCGATACTTCGGCGGCACAGTGCCTTTGGTGGCTTTGGCCGGTTTGGCAGCGCTACGACCCGGCAGGTCGTCCAGCGTCATGCCATGGTCAGCGAGCAGCGCTTTGACTTTCGCAACAACTTCCCGTTTTTGCTCTTGTTTCTTGCGGCTCATTTCCGATTGGATGTCAGCTTGCAACGCTGCCAATTCCTTTACGCCCAGTTTTTTCAGATCCATTATTGCCTTCCGTTTCGACATATAGTTATGCGCCTCAGCGCTTGTAAGCGGCAGATGATACTTTTTTTTCGCCGCATGTAAAGAGGATAAACAGCAAAAATATAGGCTGTTTGATGTGAACTTTTTAGAAAGGTTCATTGCTATTGGCTACAACGGCTTCTTTTGCTCTTTGTTGGTGCGACGCACTCAGTGCGCAGGCAAATAAACAGCCGTGCTGTTGGACATGGGGCAAAACAGGCCGCAAGACGAAGCGGCGAGTGTTGCTCTATCATTTCCAGCCCGACGCGCGAGACTCGATTGATGACGCAACTGGCTCTGGCCTTGATGACCGCACTGCTCAGCAGCGCTTTAACCTGGTGTTTCGCTCTGATCTGGTACCGCACGCGTTTGCGCCATCAGCTTGATAGCGTGCGTGACGAGTTGGCCGAAGAGATCGAATCACGCGTTCGCAAAGGTGCGATCAGCGCTGGCGAAGAGCTGTTGCCCGAGTTTCGTCGTGAAGTCACGGAAGGATTTCGTGAGGCCATGCGGGGGGTTGCGCGCGGCGATGTGGCCAAAGAAATGGCCCGAACCGGGGCTGAAATTGTCGGTGGCAGCCTGGATTCGTTGTTCGGCAGCAACAAAAAACGCAGCAAAATGCGCCCCTGGTAGGCGCCACACGCGGTCTAGCGCTCAGCGACCACGTCAACATCACGCCTGGAATTGCCCAGCGCCTGTTCATACAGGCTCAATAGAGTCGGAACCAGTATCAAGACCAGCGCCGTGGCAAATGCCAAGCCGAATGTGATGGATGTGGCCATTGGGATCATGAATCGCGCCTGCAAACTGGTTTCGAACATCAACGGCGTAAGGCCGGCAATCGTTGTCAGTGAAGTCAGCATCACTGCACGCAAACGCTGACAGCTGGCTTCAACCAGTGCGTTGTGAACCGAAAGACCGCGTTCACGCAATTCCTTGTAGAACGCCACCAGAATGATTGAATCGTTGACCACGATGCCGGACAAGCCGAAAAACCCGAACAGCGACAAGATGGTCAGATCCAGGCCCATGACCCAATGACCAAATAAGGCTCCGACCAGCCCAAACGGGATAATGCTCATGACCACCAACGGCCAGCCGTAAGAGCCGAACACCCAGGCCAGAACCAGATAAATCATGGCCAGGCCGTAAAGCATCCCGCGCTGCATATCGCCAAGTGTCGCGGCCTGATCTTCAGCCTGGCCGGTGAAGGCGAACTGAACCGGATAGCGCGATGACAAGTCCGGCAGAACATCGTTCTGCAGGTCAGCGCGTATACGGTTGCTATTGGCAATCTGTTCAATCACGTCAGCGGTCACCTTAACCGCCAGCTGCCCACCAGCATGACGCAAGCGTTCAAAGCCCCTGCGTGCATGCAATTCGACCACATTGCCGAGCAACACACTTCGCCCATCAGGCAGGCGCACGGGCATGCCCTCCAGGCCACTTAAATGGTTGCGTTCTGCATCGCTACCGGTCACACGAACTTCCACCTCGTCGCCGCCGATCTGGATGATTTGAACAATTTCACCCTCGAAGCTCGCACGCAGTTGCTGGCCGATATCGGCGGTACTGAGGCCCAGGGCTTTGCCCACGGCATTGAGCTCAAAAATGATTTGCTCACGTCCGTATGGGGTGTCGTCTTCAACCCCGGCGACGCCGGGCGTTGCAGCCAGAATGTCACTGAGCGCCAATGCGGCCTGCTTCAACGCACTCGCATCTTGCCCGGTGATGCGAATTTCAAGATCCCGGCCAGGCGGACCCAGTGATGGCTCGAATACACCGAAAGTGTCCATGTCCGGTGACCGCGTTACGCGCGATTCCAGTGCCTGTATGAAGGTTGCGTTGCGCACGTCGCGATGATCGGATGCGAGCAATTCAATTTGGATATGGGCGTACTGATCGCCAGTGCGGGTGAAGTTTGTACCCGGTTGAACCGCCATGCCCAGCCGCGTCACGGCAGTTTTCACCAGCCCGCCACCCAATGCATCATCAGTGGCCTGAATCTGGGCCTCGATCTCCGCCATATGATTGGCAATGCGTGTGCGCGGTGTGCCGGCGCTAAAGCCGGCATTGGCGATCAGCATGTTGCCCTCGGGGGTGGGGAAGAACACAAAGCCGATTCGCCCGCCGGCGAGCAAACCGAAAACCAACAGCAAGGATGCAAATGCACCGGCCAGCACCAGCCTGCGGTGATTCAAAGCATGGCTAATGATCGGGCGAAAAATGTGGTCCCGAAAATGGTCAAATTGCGCGTTGAGCTTGCGTCGCCTTGCGCTTTCCGGGCGGTGATGTTGGCGCGCAAAGGCATGGCGCAGATGGCCGGGAAGTATCAGAAAGCTTTCGATCAACGATGCGATGATGACGCAGACAATGACCCAGGGAATGGCGCCTAGAATGGCGCCGATGTAATCGCCGATCAGCATCAGTGGCAAAAACGCCGCAATGGTTGTCAGCGAAGATGACAACACCGGCCAGAACATGCGCCGCGCACCGCGCTCGGCAGCCTGCAGCGGTTCTGCGCCCTGCTGGTAGTGGGTTAGGGCATCTTCGCCGACCACGATGGCGTCATCGACGATGATGCCCAGCGCCATGATCAAGGCAAACAGTGAAATCATGTCGATGCTGCCGCCGATCAGATACAGCACCATCAGGGTCGCCATGAACGACACCGGGATGCCGACAGTCACCCAGAACGCCACCCGACCGCTGAGGAACAGAAACAGGATCAGTACGACCAGGACCAGCCCACTGGCCCCGTTTTTGACCATCAACTGGATACGATCCTGCAGCGGTTTCCATTGTTCGTCGTAGACCCGGATATCAAAGCCGGGCGGCATCTGTTGACGAAAGCCGGCCAGCCACTCATCAACCGTGCGGGCCATGTCCAGCGTGTCGTCGGTGGTGGAGCGGTAGAGGGCCAGTTCCACCACCGTTTGACCATTCATGCGCATGCTCAGGGCGCCGTCGCGGGCACGACGAGAGACCGTAGCGATATCGCCCAGTGTGATGACGCTGCCGTCACTCTGGCTGTACAGCGGCAAGCGTGCGAAGCCGAGCTCCGAGCGGCGCTTTTCTACGGCGCGCAGCTCCCTTGAAATATCGGCCTGGCCCAGCTCGCCGGCCGGCACATCTTGGCTTTGACTGCGCACGCGTGCGGCAATATCCGGCAAAGACAGACCCAGCTCGTGCAGGGTGGCACGTTCAACCTGGATGGCAATTTCTTCTTCAGGTAGGCCCAGAATTCGGATTTCGGCAATCCCCTTGGCCAGCAGCTCCTGCTCCATGCGCTGCGCAACAGGACGCAGCTCGGCCAGATTTTCCGGGCCACTGAGCACCAGCCGGCTGATCAATTCGCGATTCTCAAGAATCGTAATCAGGGGATCTTCAGCATCCTGAGGAAGATTGCGGATACCTGCGATGGCCTGATCAACTTCATCGGCAGCTGCCTGCAGGTCGGTGCCACTTTCGAAGCGCAGCCACACGCCGCCCCAGCCGCGCTTGGACACCGAGGTCATTTCACGCACCCCGGCAATGTTGCGCACCTTGTCCTCGATGACATTGACCACCGCCTCCTCGACATCCTCGGCGCTGGCCCCGCTCCACGGCACCACCACATTGATGTAATCAATCGAGAAGGTTGGAAACAACTGAGTGTTGAGCTTGCTCAAGCCCCACAATCCAGCCATCAACATCAAGACCATCAACAGATTGCAGGCGACCGGATGCTGAGCGAAACGGCCGATAAGGTCCTTGCGCATGTGGTCCTCTGACGAGGCCTCATTCATTGCCGATAACCTGAACTTTCAGCCCGGTGACGGCGTTGGGCAGCTGTGTGGTGATGATCTGATCACCTGCGGCAATCTCGGCGCTGCGCAGCAGCAGTTGCGGCGCCGTGGCCCGATCATTGTCTGCGGCGTGGTAATCGCCAAGATTCTCGACCGTTACGCTTTTCAGGCGCCCGTCAGGCTCGACCACAAACACGCGCGAGAGGTCATACAACGCCGTGAATGGCGCTGCGATGGCTTGCGCTTGAGCAGGCAAGTGGAGCTCCAGGCTGACATTGGCATCGACCGGGAGCAAAGGATCACTGACCCGGAAATAAGCATTCTGACCTCCGCCACCGGCACTGACCGCCAGGCGAACCAAGGTGGCGGGCAAG
>JBFKEC010000096.1:0-11079 GCA_041619315.1 Oceanococcus sp.
GGCGGCCAGACTTTCGGTCCGGGCTTCCCGTTCAAGAACACCGACTGCGGTGCTGGCGCGCTGCATGGTCACCCCAAGGTGGCGCCGGATGGCACGTTGTACGTGCCTGATTCCTCACAGTGCGTCGCCAGCCTGGGGCTGGACGGTTCGGCCGAAAAGGTCGTGGCCTTCGTCAGTGAAGATGCCGGCATGACCTACGATGTGCGGCCGCTGCCCGACAGCCTGGGTGGTGCCGGTTCCGACCCGTCGATCGGTATCGCAACCGACGGCACCGCCTACATGTGCTACGAAAATGCGGATGGCCGCACCCATGTTGCGGTCTCGCATGACAAAGGCCTGACCTGGGAAAATGACCAGGACATCGGCGCCGCAGCCGATCTCGTGGCAACCCGTTTCCCGGCCATGATCGCCGGCGATCCGGACCGTGCCGCCTGCGCGTTTCTCGGCACCTCAACCACCGGACCCGATCTTGAGCTGGGCTTCGAAGGCGTGTGGTACCCGTACATCGCGACAACCTATGACGGCGGCGAAACCTGGCAGTTGGTCAACGTCAGCCCGAATGATCCGGTTCAGGGTTATGGCGGTATCGGCACCAGCGGCACCAATCGCAACCTGCTCGACTTCAATGACCTTGAACTCGACAACCTGGGCCGCCCGCTGTTTGCCTATGCCGATGGCTGTATTGGCGGCTGTGTGATTGACCCGTCTGCCAACGGCTTTGCAGCCAAGGGCACTCTGGTACGCCAGTCAGGCGGTCGCCCGCTGTTGTCTGCATTTGACGACCTGGCCAACACCCAGCTGACCTCGTCACCACTGGCACCGGCCCCGGCCTGCGCCCTTGAGGACCAGAGTATCCGTACGCTGAACCGCACCCTGGTGGCGTGGAGAGCACCGGACAACGGTGGCGCCGAAATCAGCAACTACGCGGTGTATCGTGCCACCAGTGCTGACGGACCGTTTGAGTTTGTCGGCGATGCCGGAAGCAAGACTCAGTACACCGACCTGAGCGCCGATCCGGCGGTTGCGGAGTACTACTACCGCATTGTGGCCAGCAACAGCATTGGTCAAGCCGCGGATAGCAACGTGATCGCCCTGCCGATCGGAGTTGAGAGCGAAGTCGACACCTGCACGCTGCCGGGCGAAACCATTCTTCAGGATTCGGCTGGCGACAGTGCCGGCGTTGATGACTACGACATCCTGTCGGTGTCCGTTGCCGAGCCTGAAGCGTTTGCCGGCAACCTGGTGATCACCCTCAAACTTGCCGGCTTCACCGCCACCGAGCCGCCGCCGACCTCGTTCTACCCGATGATGTTCCCGCTGCTTAACAACCGCTATGTGGCCTTCGATGTTTCGACCACACCGCGCTTCGTGTATGGCACCACGACTGAGCTTCCGCAGGGTCTGCTGGCCTTTAACGAGGAAGGTGAACTGGACGAACGCAGCAGCTATGGCGCCGACGGCACCGTGGTACTGGTCGTGCCCAAGGACATCTTCGGCAAAGTCACCGGCGAGTTGTTGGCTGGCTTCGACGTGCGCGCCCGTGCCGGCGCATCCGCCGCCACTAGCCGCGACACCGCCGGTCCTGGCGAATACCTGCTGCGCGGCCACGAAGTCTGTGCTGTGCAAGAGCAGCTGCTGGCCACCCTGAGCGGCGACACCGATCGCGGTGCAGCGCCGCTGACTGTGCAGTTCACCATTTCGGCAGATGCGCCGGATGGCAGCACCGCACATGCCTGGTCACTGGACTTTGGCGATGGTCAGTACGTTGAAGACCAACCCTTCAATGGCAACGCCAGCGCAACCATCTCGCATGTCTACAGTGAAGCTGGCGTTTACCGCGCCTACGCCTCGGTCAAGAACAGCGAAGGCGTGAGCAGCGAAAACCAGGCCGAGCACACTGTCGAAGTGCTGCCCGAAGATGAAGTTGATGCCGAACCGGCCACTCCGCAAGCCCCGACCACAGGCACCGCCGAGCGTGGCGGCGCCCTGCCCTGGTCCTGGCTAATGTTGCTGGCACTGGTGGCATTGCGTCGGCGGAACCTGCGCTAAGCCGCCACGTCCACAACTGCAAACTCAGAAACCGGCCTTAATGGTCGGTTTTTTTTGCCTGCTTGAGGCGCAAGGAGAGGCCTGCAGTACACCCGATATCACTACACATTCTTCACCCGACCGCATCTAGGCTGCTCGATGAGATAGACGAAAGCGGGTGAAAAGATGTCCATAAAAATGGCACCCAGGGCATTGGCAATCATTGCCGGCATGGCCGTTGTACAGCTTGGCCTGGCAGCATCTGACACCCAACCAGCAGCATTGGACTCCTTGCATCGACCGTTTGGCGAGCTTGGGATCATAGTCGAGGATTTGCGCCTGCGCGGCGATGAAAGTCGTCTGCTGGTGCCCTTCGGACTGCGCCGCGACCACGCCTTGCACAAGGCGCGTCTGGATCTTGAATTCACGCCCTCACCGGCCATGCTGCGCGAGCTCAGTCACATACGCGTGCGTTTGAATGGCGAAACTGTCGCGGCTCTCAAGCTTGCACAAAGCGACCAGCAACTGCCCGTGCAACGCCATCAGATAGCGCTCGACCCGCGTCTTTTCACCGACTACAACACCCTGGAAGTGGCGCTGGTCGGCCACTACACCTGGGAATGCGAAAACACCCAGCATTCCTCACTGTGGGCTGACATCTCATCCTCCAGCGCGCTGGTCATGGAGATTGAGCGCCTGCCCTATCGCGGCGACCTGTCGCACTTGCCCCTGCCGTTCTTTGATCCGCGTGACAACCGCCCGGTGTCACTGGATTTCGTCTTTGCAACGCGACCTGATCTGCAAACCCTGCGCAGTGCCGGCGTTCTGGCATCCTGGTTCGGGGCGCTGTCTGATTATCGCGGCGTACAGTTCAAGACCCATGTTGGCGTGTTGCCTGCCGACAACGCCATCGTGTTTGCAATCAAAGGCGCCAGCGTGCCCGGCATACCCGCTGCCGATCAGCCCTCGCCAGGAATTGCCCTGTACCCGCATCCGGACAATCCCTTGGCCCGGGTTCTGGTCATCAGCGGCAACAATGCCGAACAATTGCAGCATGCTGCGTCCGCGCTGGTCCAGGCACCAGAGCTCCTCAACGGCATGCGTGTCGATGTCAGTGGCTTTCAGCCTGCCGCAGCGCGCGCGCGCTATGACGTACCCAACTGGCTCAGCAGCCTGCGCCCGGTCAGTCTGGGGGAGTTGATCGATGACCCCAGGCAGCTGGAAACCCAAGGTCACTTGCCAGCGCCAGTGCGGGTCAACTTCAAATTGCCGCCCGATTTGATGACCTGGAACAATCGCGCGGTGCCGATGCGTCTGCACTACCGCTATACCCCGCCGCAGGACAAGGACAACTCCAGCCTCAGCCTGAGCGTCAATGATCAGTTCCTGCAAGCCTTCCGGCTCAAGCCGGATGGCGAAGACCGCTTGCGTGTACCGGTACTGGGGCTGGGCCGTCAGGCGGTTCAGGATCAACTCAAGATTCCGGCCTTCAAGCTCGGCTCCAGCAACGTCATGGCGTTCCAGTTCGCGCTCGACTATCACAGCCAGGACCGCTGCACCGACAGCCTTGGCGAGACAGTCCGCGCCGCCATAGACCCGCACTCCGAGATCGATCTGAGTGGTTTCAGGCATTACGTGCGTATGCCCGACCTGGCCCTGTTTGCCAATGCCGGCTATCCCTTCTCACGCCAGGCTGATCTGGCCGAGACCCACATCGTGTTCACCCGGCCGACGCCCAGCCACGGTGAAATTGACGCGTATCTGTACTTGCTCGGTCACCTTGGTGCCAGTACCGGTCTGGCCGCCACGCGTTTCACATTGGGCCCGGCTAGCGAACTGGCACCGGGGCTTGATCGTGACATTCTGGCCATCGGCATGCCTGAACCCTGGAAAGCATTGCCGCGCGCACGTATCGACACACTGCAGCGACAACTCGATGCGCAGCGCAAGGTGACCTATGAGCAGCGCGCAGGCGCGCTACCTCCGCAAGCACAGCTGCAACCCATGCCGGCCCAACTCGCCCTGATCAGTATGGAATCGCCGCTGGTGGCCAGGCGCACAGTGGTCGCGCTCTCCAGCGAACAGCCGCAGGATATGCGGCGCATTGTCGCCATATTCTCCGAGCCTGCATTGCGCGGACAAATTCAGGGTGATGTCAGCCTGCTCAGCCACACCGATGTCCGCCATCTGGAACTGGGACCGCACTATCATGTCGGCCACCTGCCCTGGTACGAGCGCATCTGGTTCCATCTGTCACAGCATCCGGTGATTCTGCTGATTGTGGCTTTACTGGCCGTCGTTTTGATCGGTCTGGCACTGTTCTGGACGCTGCGCTCACGCGCACGCCGGCGCCTGGCCACATAGCCGCGAATTGGCGGCATGAAACGCCAGCTTGGTATTGCCCTGATGCTCACCCTGCTTTGCGCATGCAACCCATCACCAGCGCCGCCGGCGACGCTGACCCATTGTGGCGAATGGCCACAGTGGACAGCGTTCCACGCCCAATTCATGGACGGCGGGCGCATTGTTGATCGGAACAGTGCGGATTCACGCAGCACGTCGGAGGGTCAGGCCTATGCCCTGTTCTTCGCACTGGTCGCCAACGACCAAATCCGATTTGATCGGCTGCTTCAATGGACCCAGGACAACCTCGCCGGCGGCGACCTGACCGCCCGGCTGCCGGCCTGGCTGTGGGGCCGCGACAAAAATGGCGAATGGGGCATTCTTGATGACAACCCCGCAACGGATGCGGACCTGTGGCTGGCCTATGCACTGCAACAGGCCGGGCACCTGTGGTCGCGCCCGGAACTGCTCGCAAGCAGTCAGCTTGTGGCCCAGCGCCTGCTGCGCGAGAGCATCGCCACCGTGCCCGACATCGGCCCGGTCCTGCTGCCCGCACCCAAGGGCTTTGCCGATGCGCAGGGCTGGCGCATCAATCCCAGCTACATCATGCCGCTGATTACCTACGCGTTGGCCCAGGACGACGCGCAGTGGCAAAGCGTGCACCAAACCCAAGCAACGCTGCTGATCAACAGCCTGGTCGAGGGCTTCCCCACCGACTGGGCCCGGATAGATCAGACCGGCACCCTTTCGTCCGTCGCTCAGCATGAAGCGGAAGGCAGCTTCGATGCCATCCGTGTATACCTGTGGGCGGGCATCAGTGCGCCTTCAATTGAACCGGTTACGGCGTTGCGCCGGCGACTCAATCCTGTGGTTGAGCATCTGCGCCAGCACGGCACTCCTCCGCTGCAACTGCAGGACCAATCCGGGGTCGGACCGGCTGGCTTTTCCGCCGCCTTGCTGCCCTATCTGAACAGCATCGATGCCGCGGACGCATTCTCCCAGCAACATGCCCGCATCAAGGCTCGCCACCCCGACATGCAAGGCCGCTACTACACCCAGGCGCTGACCACGTTCGCCCTGGGCCATATCGACGGCTATTATCGTTTCGACTCAAAAGGGCGACTGTTACGCCCGAAGGCACGCACATGCGTCGCAGCTTCTACCACCTTGCACTGATCGGCCTACTCGCAGCCGGCCCGGCGCAAGCACAACCTCAGGCCACCGCGGCAACCCAGGGGCTACTGGACAGCGCGCGCTACTGGGTGGAACAGCGCCGCGACGATCTGGCTGTTCGGGCCGTCGACAAGATACTGCTGAGCGAGCCCACCCATCCCGAAGCCCTGTTGCTGAAAGGCCAGCTCAAGCTGAGAGGCCTCAATCCACGCAGTTGCAGCGAAGTTGCAACGCAACTGGCCCTGGCCCACCCAGACTCGATCGCGAGCCGCCAGCTTGATGCGGAATGTCGAGCGGCCACACTGGAGCGACTCAATCTGGCCAAGGCCCGGCGTCTGGCCGAAATTGGCGAATATGCCGCAGCGGCAAGCTTGCTCGACAGCATATTTCAGCAGCCGCCACCGCGCGGCGCGCTGGCTGAGGAATACTTCTCGATCACCAGCGAAGTGCCTGAACGCTGGGCAGCCACCACCCAGGGCCTGCGCGCATTGTTCGCCCTGCAACCGGACAATCAGGCCGTTGGCGAAGCGCTGGCCGGCCATCTGCTGCGTCGCCGGGGCCAGGCACAACAGGCGGTCAATGTTGTAAAAACACTGCCCACAGAAAACACCGCATTGTTGCAGGACGCGCTTGCCGACTGGCGCAGCGAAATTCGCGCCATGCCACCCTCAACCCGCCGCACACAAACGTTGCGACGCTATCTACGGGTCGATCCCGAGCAGCGCGACATGCTCGCGCTGCTGCAAAAGCCGAGCAAGCCCAGCGCCGACAAAACCCCGCCCGGGCCGGACTACCGCAGACTGGCTCGCACAGCCCTGGAACAGGGACAGCGCGAACGCGCTCAGCAGTATCTGACTGCGGGTCTTGGTCAAACGCCGGACAATGCCTGGATACGCCATGATCTGGCCCGCATGATGATCGATGCTGACCAGCCCAAAGAGGCCAGCAACCTCATGATTCAGGGGCTGCGCCTGGCCCCACGCGACCCCGACATGCAGTTTGCCGCAGCGCTGATTTTCGACAGCCTGGACATGCCGCACAACAGCGTGAATGCACTGATTGGGATTGCGCCCACCCAACGCAGTGAAAGCATGCTGAGTCTGTGGCGGCGCATTCGCATGACGGAATGCCGCGACAAAAGCCGTCAGCCCAGCCACAACAGCAGCTATCGAAACGATTTGTATGCCGTGTTGAGCGAATGCGAAGCCTTGGTCGCGGATGATCCCGCACTGGCCGGGGATGCAATCGATGCGTGGTATCGAGCCGGCTTTCCTCAGCAGGCCATGAATCTGGCAACACGTCGAGCAACAGCGGCGCAGGCCAGCATCGACGACTGGCTGAACCTGGCCCAATTGCAACAGCAACTCGGTTACAACGAGGACACCAGCGGCAGCGTGGATTTGGTCCTTGCGCACGCGAGCCTGACCGCGCAACAACAGCAGCGCCTCACCGCGCTCCAGCAAGCCCGCTTGAAGTCCACCCGGGCAAGTGCGAGTGGTGCGCCAGCAGTTCGGGCCTGGCAGCTGAGCGCAGCTGCCGACGCGTCGAACAAAAGCGGAAGCGACGGGCGTTCAGCCATGCAACGCTGGAGTGTGCCCATACAACTGACCCGCTACGCCGACCAGGACCAAACCTGGGCTCTGCACCTGGATCTGGAATCACTGGATGCCGGCGTGCTCCCGAATGACTACAGCGAAGCTGTCGAATTTGGCCAGTTCGCTGCCGCCGGGCCTGACTCGGTCGAGCTCATTCCTGCAGGCCATGAGCAAAGCCCGCGCGGTGTCGCTGTGGGTCTGTCCTGGGATACCGGCCCCTGGACTCTGGATCTGGGCACCACCCCACTGGGATTTCCGGTGGTCGACTGGGTTGGTGGCATACGCTATTCCAGTGGCAGCGCGAGTGGTTATCACACATTGGAACTGTCACGCCGGGCCATCACCAGCACCGTGCTGTCCTACGCTGGCGCCGAGGATCCGGTCTCCGGCCGCACTTGGGGTGGCGTGCGCGAAAATGGCCTGGGTTTCCGAATCGGGCGCAATCGCGGTCCTTGGAGCGGCTACTTTACGCTTGGTGCTTACGTGCAAACCGCCCGCCATATGCCGCGCAATCGCTTCTATCGCGGCGGTGCTGGCATCGATCGGCTGCTGCTGGATCATCCCGCCCTCAGCGTAGAACTCGGCCTCGGCCTGAGCTACTGGCGGCATGACGACAATCTGCGTTACTACACATACGGCCATGGTGGTTATTACAGCCCGCAACGTCGTCTGGCCTTGAGTCTGCCGCTGTCGCTCACCGGCTTGCGCGGCCGCTGGAGCTATCAGCTACAGGCTGATATCAGCCGCACCGATGTGTTCGAAGACAACGCCTTGTTCTATCCCGGCCATGCCCAACTGCAACAGCAGGCTCAGGCTCAGGCCGAACCACCGCCGGGTTACGATGCCCCCATCTATGATGACGGCGGCGATGGTGGTGGCTGGGGCTATTCCGTCGCGGCCAGTCTGGAATACCAGACAAGCGCCCGTCAGGTGATCGGCCTGCGTCTGGCAATTGATCGTTCCGCTTTTTATGAGCCGAACTTCGCCACACTCTATTGGCGCCGTAGTTTCGGTCGCAACGAGCCGTTGCAACGCCCGCCCGCCCCGCAAGGGCGCTACGCCAAATTCTGAAACGGCGCTTCAGTTGGCCAGCCGCGCACGCAGTTGGGCCGGGAAATCGGTTTCGATGATATCAACGCCCATGTGCAGCAGTTCCTGCATTCGCTGCGGCGAGAACACGGTAAACGCCGCCACGCTCATGTTGTGCTGGCGGGCCTGTTCAATGAACGTCGCCTGCACAGTATTTTCGGCAAGCTCAAAGCCGACCACGCCAAGCTGCTTGAGCACCTGAAACTGCTTGTCCGTGGTGACCGGCGAGCCCCAGATCAGTGGTACACGCGGCAAATGGCGGCGAAAACGGCGCGCCATATCGACCCGGCCAGTTTCCCACACCCGAATATCGTCGGGTGAGGCGCCAGAGCGTTGCAGCGCATTGGCAATCGCCGGCGCCAGACGGGAATCCTTCACATCCAGATAGACGATGGCGCGGCCTTTGGTAATCGCCAGCACCTGGGACAGGCGTGGCACCCGTTCACTGCGATAATCGGGATCAAACCAGCTCCCGGCATCGAGTTGCTGCAGCCGGGACCAGGCCAGCTGACTGACTGCACCGCGCCCGTTGGTGGTGCGCTCAACCGTGGCATCGTGCATAAGCACTGCCACGCCATCTGCACTCAGACGCACATCCACCTCAATGAAGGGCACGCCCAGATCAACGGCCTGACGCACCGCCGACAAAGTGTTCTCCGGGGCACAGCAGGAATGACCACGGTGGGCCATGAAGCGCGCCTGACCCGCAACCGCAGGCGGCAGCGGATCGTCAACACCGGCATGCAAAGGCCCCAGTGCATGCGCACCACCCAACGCATTGAGTTGTTCAAGACTTGCTGCGCGCGGCCAGAACATCAGGCTGGCAATGTAAAGCGGCGCAGTTTCACCATCGTCATCCGAAAAAAGTAAAAGATCGCGACCCAGGCCCCAGCGACTGCTGTCGCCCAGGCCCTGGGTGTTGTGACTGCCTACCCAACGGCCGTTGATGACCTTATTGATATGCCCGACACCGCCGCTACCAGTTGCAGCGCGCACACTGATGGCAATGCGATGCCAGCGCCCGCCAGCCAGACGGCCGTCATACACACCATTTACGCCCAGACCGCCTCCTGGGCCGGGCTCAAAAAACAGGTCCGCATCATCCGCGTTGGCAGAATCCGTTTGTATCAGCGCCCGACTCTGCGCCTGACTGGCCGACGGCCAATACACATCGGCCACCAGGGTGTAATTGGAAAGCTGTCCGTAGCGCGCCATCGCGCCGTTGGGTGGGGCCGCATGGCTAAGACGCAAACCCTGATCTGCGTCGCGCACGGCCAATTGCAGCACCCGGCGCTGGCCATCGCCCGGCAGCGCAGGAATGCCAAAACGCTGGGGTGTGCTCACCCGCATGGCGCGATGATGCCAATGAAAACCGCGCGGATCGTAGACCGTAAGCTGAGCCTCGCCCTGACTGGTTTTGAGTGGTGCCTGGGCATCGTCAAATGTCCAAATGCTGGCTCCCGACCAGTCGGCCAGGCACGCCGACGATGCCAGCAGGCACACCGCCGGCAGGCAACGCAACTTAGGCTTTATTGCCATTCTCAGTCCGCATCGCCAGTGTTCAGGCGTTTCCAACGCCCGCTTCCATCACGAAACAGCGGTTCACCGGCATAGTCGATTACTGCAATACCAGCGTTCTCCGACACCGCAGTTGTGCTCGGCAAATCACGCGCAACCGCCTCAGGATCCAGTGGTTCACGGTCATAGTCATGCCTGAGCAGCCGTTGTATCAGCTCCGACAAGGCCAGATAGCTGGTCGCTTGATCGATGGTGATCGCAGCCTCATGGCTCAGCGGCAAACCGCTCGCAAAAACCATGGCCGGAACCTGAGTGATCTCCGGGGTGGGGATTTCACGCATCCCCGCAATCTGATGTGCATCACCGCGCAAACCGCTGCCATGCTCGGCCACCACCACTATCACTGTGGCGCGCCCCGAGTTCTCAACGGTCTTGAGAAAGTCATTGAGATCATCAAGCAGGGATTTCTGACGCTGGGCGTAGGTTTCACTGCTGTCGCGCCGGGGCTGATCAAGCAGACGGTTACCATCATGCAAACTGACCGAGTTGTAAAACAGCGCCACCGGCTCGGCCACACTGCGCTGCCGATGCGCCCACCAGCCGGCTAACAGCTCACCGTCGGGCCACACTGGCGAGCCGTCGAACTGATGCATGACCGGCTGCACCCCACGCGTGGGTTCGGCACGCACAGCCAAACCATTTCCACGCACTGCATTCAAAAACCCACCAAATTTGCCATCGTGATTGAGCAGCAAATGTGGGCGGTAGCCGGACTGGGCCAAAGTCGAATACAACAGGCAACTGCCAGGTACCGGATCGTACAAATCATTGTGCGAAGGCTGGCCGCAGGGTCCGCGCAACAGGCGAATTGCCGCCGGGCCGGAATAGCTTGCAGCAGAATTGAAATGGCTGAAACGCCATTGGAAACGCGCCCATAACGGATGCGTGTCCAAACCTGTGAGTACCAGGTCATCGTTGCTGATCGAACACAGCTGCAAGACCATCAAATCGAATGGCGGACCGCCGTTCAACTGCAAGCTCACCTGACGCGTCGACTCCTCGGCCAGAAACTGTTCCAACCATTGATCCGGGGGCGGCAAATCTGCGCTTTCAGTGATCGGTAAATTCAGTGCCAGTTGGTTGGCATTCTGGTCGGACTGCGGCTGCCACTGCAGCCAGGCAACCACGGCCAGACCGATGAAGACCCAGGGCTCCAGACGCAACCAGCGCTTGATCAGCAACAATGCGCACAAGGCTGCGATTGTCCAAAGCACGGGCACCGCCAGCCGGGCCGCCAGCTCCATCAGGTAGCCAAATTCAAACTGACTGAGCA
>JBFKEC010000097.1:0-11038 GCA_041619315.1 Oceanococcus sp.
CGCAGTCATAGAACAGGCCGCACTGGAAACACACTGCAACGACTTTGGCTTGCGCATGGCGCAGTGGCAGGGACTGGATATGCTCGGCCCGGTCGCGGTGATCGCACGTGCCGCCAGTGACGTTCTGCATGCCTTCGAGGGCATTGCCCACTACCTGCATGTTCATGGCCCCGCGCTCAAGCTCAATTTGCGTGGACGCAACCATGTTGGCGACTACTGTTTCGACTTTCGCATCGACAGCCGTGAGCGCACGCAGCTGACCCAGAGCTACGAACTGAGCATGGCCAACGGCGCACGCATTCTGAGCATGCTCAGCGGCAACAATGCCCATCCGGCACGGGTGTATTTCACCCATACCGCGTTATCCAGCATGGCCACCTACCAGCGAATCTTCGCCTGCCCGATTGAGTTTGAAGCCGAACACAACGGCTTCGACATGCATGCATCTGATGCCCAACGTCAGCTCTCCAGCGCCGATCCGCAAACCCTGCGCATCGCCCAGCGCTATCTGGAATCCCGTGGCCCGGCCGGGCAACAGCTGAGCGAACAGGTCAACGAACTGATTGACCGCCTGCTGCCAACCGGCCAGTGCCGCATCGACATGGTCGCCGAGCAGCTCGCCATGCATCCACGCAGTCTTCAAAGACATTTGCGCCGCGAAGGCAACGCTTTTGAAACACTGCTCGATCAAATACGGCGCGACAAGGCACGCACCTACCTGGCCATGACCGGCATGCGCTTCAGCCAGATATCAGGCCTGCTCGGCTATGCCGATCAAAGCACCTTCAATCGCGCCTGCCAACGCTGGTTCCAGACCACGCCCAAAACCCTGCGCAGACAACTGGCTGAAGACTTGCGCTGAGCGGGTTCCCGGCACCTCCTGAAGCTCTGGCCTATCTGCATTCCTTGCATCAAGGGCAAAGGTCGTCGGCACGAGACTTGGTGCTTCCAAGCCTGGCCCTTGATTCCACCTTAGGTGGCTACCGGTGGGTGACTTTCTGCACCGCGAGCAGCTACTTCTTGGCGGCCTTGGCGGCGCGTTTTTCCTTCAGCGTCTTGGTCGGCGCCTTTTTGTTTTCCTTTTTCTTGTCCATGCCCTTGCTCATAGCGATTTCCTTTGTTGGCAACTGGTGGCCGAAGCGCGATACCAGGCCACGGCCCGATCCGGATGGGTCCAGATTACTCCTGGAAAGCAGGCTCCGAGCGTAACGCGGTGAAATATTCTTCGAGTCCAGGCTTGGATGGTGGTAATTGCCGGATACACTTTGGCCATTATGATGCTCCACGCCCTTCGCAGAACCGCCCCTCAGATTATCCCCTCGGCCCGCAATGGACGGCCGACATGAAGGTCCCGAAGCGGCTGCAACCACTGATCGAGGAAGGCGTCATCGACGCGGTCCATCGCCAGTTGCAGAGCGGCAAAGAGGCGGCCGTTTACGTGGTTGAGTGCGGCGGCGTGATGCGCTGCGCCAAGGTCTACAAAGATCTGGAGCAGCGCAATTTCCGCAAGGCCGTTGAGTATCGAGAGGGACGCAAGACCCGCGGCAGCCGTGACGCCCGTGCGACCGGGCGTCGCAGCGGCTATGGCCGCAAGGTCCAGGAATCGGCGTGGAAGAGCGCCGAGGTCGACGCCCTGTATCGCCTGTCTGCAGCCGGCGTCCACGTGCCCACGCCCCACGGCGTCTATGACGGGGTCTTGATCATGGACCTGGTGCTGGGTGAAGACGGCTTGCCGGCCCCGCGCCTGGGCGAAATCGACATGACGGCGGACGAGGCGCGCGCATGGCACGCCTGCATGATCGAGCAGATTGTGCGCATGCTGTGCGTTGGTCTGATCCATGGCGACCTGTCCGAATACAACGTGCTGCTGGCCGAGTCCGGCCCGGTCATCATCGATCTGCCGCAGGCCGTAGAGGCATCCGGCAACAACAACGCTTTTCGCATGCTCGCGCGCGACGTCAACAACATGCGATCGACCTTCGGCCGCGCCGACCCGGAGCTGCTGAACACCGCCTACGCCCACGAGATCTGGGCCCTGTACGAGCACGGGAAATTGACCCCCGAAACCCCGCTCAGCGGTCGCTTCGAGCACGACCAGAGCGCCGCTGATGTTGACGCCGTGCTGGACCAGATCGATGAGGCGCGCTGGGAGGCCGAAGCGCGCGAACTGGGCCGGATCGAAGCTGAGCGCGGTCACGAGCCGGACTGAGCATTCTCCTGTGTCGGCGTGGAGAAAGCGCCAAGGATTCCCCGGCACTGCACTGACTTGAACGCCGCTGTTTGCATCGCAAGGTTGATCGATCAGACCGCTCAACCTTCGGATGCCTATCGCCCAAGTGCTATTCGTCGCCTTCCGGCTCGTCCAATTTCGCTTCATACGCCGAAGCAAGGCTGGCCGGAATGGTCTCGCCAATGGCCTCAGCCAGTTCGAATGGCTCGCCTTCCGTTCCAACCAGATCCTGATCCCAGTTCACCCCCACAAGGACCTCGTCCTCTGACATCCCTGGAAGCCAGCGATACAAAAAATCAAACAGCGATATCTCTTCGATCTCAAAATTTTCGAAGCCATTCTGCTGCACTCGCCGTGCGCCTTCTGCATCGCCCCAGAACAACAAGATGGTCTTTTCGTCGTCGTCATTCGAGACCGAACCGGCAACGCCATCCTCTCCGGAGAGCAGATAGACCGACTCCGAATCGATAACGCGTGAGATGAATTTGATGTCCGCGGATGCGGAGCTGGACAGATCAAGTGGCATTGGATCCCTTCTGATGAATTGCGCCAGAGCGCTGCGGCGTTTGTGGCGGTGCAGACTTTCCGACACCTATGGTTGGGAACAGATACGACACGCTATGTGGCTGGCGGTCAAGAACAACGCACTTTGTCATGCGATCCCCACTCTGATCTCCCCGGTTGCAACACCGCAGGACTCACCCCGGTAGTTAAATAACGTTGCACTGGAAAACACTCGGTTGCCAACCTTTTGGCTCACTGAAGCGGTCAAATGAAAGCTCTGTTTCTCAACCGGCTTCAACATCCGAATGTTTACGTTTGATGTGGCAATTTTGCCCATTGGCATATATGCAATGCCGGTTAATCCAATGACCAAGTCGAACATGCCAGCTATAACCGCACCATTGACATAATCCGTCCCCACCCCGCCCAGGTGGAATGGCTCAATCTTATTGATTTCACATCGAGGCATGGCAGGGTCGCAAAAATCCACATTTATGCCGAGGTGCCTTGCAAAGGCTGAAGCATTAAAAATCCTTTCCACTTCATCCCAATTTTTATTGGCCACGAATTGAGCGACTGACGCGCTAAAGGGCGCTTTGCTTAGCACTCGCTTGCACTACCCTTCGACGCATTGAGTGTGTACGCCCAACGCCAGCCCAATTTCTGCAGTGGTACGAAACCATGCGCCCTGAGGCATTCGGCAACCTCGTGGGCATGCTCGAAATCCGGGTCAGGGTGGTGCTCGGTAATCGAAAGAACACCGTTCGGCCTGAGCACGCGAGCAGCTTCACCCAGGAATGCATCGCGCTCCTCGATTTCACCAAATACCGTCACCAGGAACAGCACATCGAATGAGCCATCGTCGAAGGGAAGTGACTTGCCGTCAGCCAGCTTCGTCGAAAAATTTGCGATCCCAACGGACCTCAACTTTGCAGCGCACTTTTCGAGCATCTCTTGCTGGATGTCGAGGAGTGTCAATTTGCCGTCCGGAATTCTCCGGGCAACCTCTAGGCTGTAATAGCCTGATCCTGGGCCAATCTCAAGCACCTGCGCATCCGGTCTAACAGGTAGCCGGGCCGCCACAGTGCGAGGCGACATGATCAGACCGCGGCCGGGAAAGTCGAGAATCCACGTCATTTGGTGCGGAAAAACGCCCCGGCCGAATGCACGGGACCATGTTTGTAGTCGATCAGGTAGCTTCATAGTTTCCCTGTGATAGCTGACGGCCAGTCGAGACACATGACAGCGCCCTGCCCTTTGTACACAATGCCCGCAGTACTGGCCATGTAGTGTTCTTCAATCCGTGTGGCGAAGCTGGATGACAGCGGCCACGAAAACGCTGCCGGGCATGAGCTTTGCTTATCGAAGCGCATGGACTCTCCCCGCCCTATCCGCGTATTGCTCGTCAGCCATGACGACAGCCTCACGCATTCTCTCGAACGCGAAGGCTTTGCTGTGCATCAGGTCGGTGAAAGCGAAGATGTGTACAAGCTGGTCGGCACATTGGAACCGGATGCCATTCTGATTCACCCGGACTCGCCCACCCGAGACAGTCTGGAGCATCTGGCCAGCCAGAGCTGCAAGCATCCGCAACCGACCTTGTTCCTGCACGACAAGCTACCGGAAGAGCTACGCCAACAAGCGCTTGGGCTCGGGGTCAGCAGCTACGCTACCGCCGAGCTCACCTCCACAGCGCTGCGTTCACTGATCGAAATCTCTATAGATCACGCCAAGCGCCTGCAAGCGGTCAAACGCGAGCTGACCCGCAATCAAAAAACCCTGGCCGAGCGCAAGCAGATCGATCAGGCCAAACGCATTTTGTGGAAAGACCACGGCATGAATGAAGAAGCGGCCTACAAAGCCCTCAAGAACATGGCCATGAACGGCCGCATCAGTGTCGCCGAGGCGGCCCGCAGGGTGCTGGAAAGCAAGGAGAAGCAGGCATGAGCACAACGCTGAATATTGGCTTTGTCGCCCTCACGGATGCCTTGACCCTGATCGCGATCAAGCGCCTGGAGCTGGACCTCATGGCCGGCGCTGAGTTGCGACTCAAGCGCATGGGCTCCTGGGCCCAGTTGCGTGATGCCCTGCTCACCGACGAAATCCACGCCGCCCATTGCCTGCCAGGCATCCCACTGCTGTCCCAGGCCGATGCGTACCCCCACCATGTTCGTCTGGCCACTGCCTTCACGCTTAATCACTATGGCAATGCCATTACATTGGGCAATAGCGTATTTGATCAGATTCCGCGCACCCTGCCGCTGGACGAAGGCCTGCAGCAACTGGCCCGGCAGCGTCGTGAACAAGGTCGCGTGCTGACTTTCGGTTCGGTGTTTCCGGTATCCAAACATGAATTCGAGCTGCGTCACTGGCTCGGGCAGCAAGGCCTTGAGGCCGGAACGGATTATCGCCTGGTGGTGATCCCGCCTCCATTGGCGGTGGATGCCCTGCATGATGGCCGGGTCGATGGTTTTTGCGTGGGCGAGCCGTGGAATTCCGTCGCCGTGGAGGCGTGCCTCGGCAAAATTGTGGCCAACAGCCGCAGCCTCGGCCTGCCCAGTACAGAAAAGGTTCTGGCCGTCAGCCAACAGTGGCTGGACAGTGAGGAGCATGCACAGTTGATTCAGTGGCTGCATGAAGCCTCGCGCTGGCTGGCAGACCGCAACAATCATGGCCAGGCACTGAAATGGCTGTCACAAGAAGTCAAACGCGACGTGCGTGTTCTGGAACCTGGCGTGTCCGGCCCCCACGCGGTCGATTTTGGTGCCTCGCACTGCCCTGATCCGGCGCACGCGCTGTGGCAACTCCAGCAAATGCAGGCCTGCGGAAATCTGCCAGCGCTGGCGGCCTCAGAGAAAATCGCCGAGCAAACGTTCCGCCGCGACATCTATGAGCGCTGCTCAAGTCAGTTTGCGATAGCTGAACCAAACTGAAGACTTGCCAGCCCCCATCTGGTGCAGCGCACAGCACTTGTGCGCGCGCGCTCCCTGCCATGGTGCCCATAACCCACGCCGGCAAACGTATTGTCCGCAAATTCAGTCTCTTGCGTGATTGGCACGGATGTTGATTAACAACTAGGCAAGACGTGGACCAGGCCTGAACAAGGTACGAGTGCGTCGATGAGGTTTCGTTGCGGCAGGCATCGCCGCACAACCATCGTCGCTCTCGTCTTCAGGGGTTTTTCCATGGAAGTTGCGAACAAAGCCACTCGCATCAATCTTTTTGACTTCAAGTCCGTGCAAATGCGGACATTTCACCTCACCTGGTTCGCCTTTTTCCTGTGCTTTTTCGGCTGGTTCGGCATCGCGCCACTCATGGCTGTGGTGCGCGAAGACCTGCTCTTGACCAAAGCCCAGATCGGCAACACGATCATCGCCTCGGTCGCGATCACGGTCATGGTCCGGCTGTTGATCGGGCCGTTGTGTGACAAATACGGCCCGCGCAAAACCTATTCCGCCCTGCTTCTGCTCGGCTCGCTACCGGTCATGTCGATTGGCCTGGCTGACAGCTACGAAAGCTTCTTGCTGTTCCGCCTGGGCATTGGCGCGATCGGCGCCTCATTTGTCATTACCCAGTACCACACCTCGGTGATGTTCGCCTCCAACGTGGTCGGAACTGCCAATGCCACGACCGCCGGCTGGGGCAACCTCGGTGGCGGGGTTACCCAGTTGGTCATGCCGCTGGTGTTTGCCGCCGTGCTTACGTTCGGTGTGAGCGAAGCCGCAGGCTGGCGCGTTGCCATGGTCGTGCCCGGTGTGGTGCTGTTCCTGATGGGCATCGTCTATTACCTGTTCACCCAGGATGCTCCGGACGGCAACTACTCGGACTTGCGCGCCGCCGGCAAACTGCCGCCAGCAACCAAGGATCGCTCCGCGTCAGGCTCGTTTCTGCTCGCCGCCAAGGACTACCGGGTCTGGGCCCTGTTCGTGGTCTATGCCGCCTGCTTCGGGGTCGAGCTCACGATCAACAACATTGCGGCGATCTACTATTTCGACAATTTCAGCCTGGACCTGAAAACCGCCGGCATGATTGCTGCCCTGTTTGGCCTGATGAACCTGTTTGCACGCACTCTGGGCGGCTACTTCTCGGACCGCTTTGCACTCAAGAGCGGTCTGGCCGGGCGAGTCCGCTTTTTGTTCATCGTGCTGCTGTGTGAAGGCCTGGCGCTGATCCTGTTCTCACAGATGACGGTGCTGGTTCTGGCGGTTGGCTCAATGATCATGTTCAGCCTGTTCGTGCAGATGTCGGAAGGCGCAACCTTCGGCATCGTGCCGTTCATGAACCGCAAGGCTCTGGGCGCGGTTGCCGGCATCGTAGGTGCTGGTGGCAACGCTGGTGCAGTCGCCGCCGGGTTCCTGTTCAAGGCCGAGTCGATCAGCTACCAACAAGGCCTGTTCTACCTTGGCCTTGCGGTTATTGCCGCCTCGTTCTGTGCCTTGCTGGTGCGCTTCTCCGATGCCGCTCACGCGGAAGAAAAAGAGCGACTGAATCAGGCTCTTCTGGCCAGCGAACCCGCCAGCGCAACTTAAGCGCCGCAATCCCCACTCGAAATCTATCGGGCGCCGCCATGTGGAATGCATGTGGCGGCAGCCCTGCGGAGTTGCTTTATGCAAAACACCCAACACATCGTCGTCGTCGGCAATGGCATGGTGGGTCAGAAGTTTCTCGAATCCCTGTGCGAGACACTTAACAACACCGGCCAGCGTGCTCAATACCGCATCAGCGTATTCGGTGAAGAGCCGCGCGCCGCCTATGATCGCGTTCAACTGTCGGCCTTTTTCAGCGGCAGCAGTGCCGAGGATCTGTCGCTGGTCGATGAAGACTTCTTCACCACCAACGATATCGATCTGCATCTTTTTGAAGCGGTAACCGGGATTGATCGCGAGGCCAAAAGCGTAGTCACCAGCAAGGGCGCAACACTCAACTACGATCAGTTGATACTGGCCACCGGCTCCTACCCTTTCGTACCGCCTATCGATGGCAATCAGCGTGAAAACTGCTTCGTCTACCGCACCATTGAGGACCTCGAAGCGATCAGCCGGGCCGGCGCCAAATCGCAGGTTGGCACGGTGGTTGGTGGCGGCCTGCTCGGGCTGGAAGCAGCCAAGGCCCTGCATGACATGGGCCTTAAAACCCATGTGGTGGAGTTCGCCCCGCGTCTGATGGCGGTGCAAGTTGATGATGCCGGCGGCAATCTTCTACGCGAAAAAATCGCAGCACTGGGGGTTGAGGTTCACACCGGCAAGAACACCCAGCGGATAGAAGACGGCGAGTCCTGCCTTCACCGCATGTGCTTTGCCGATGGCGAAAGTCTGGAAACCGACATCGTGTTGTTTTCCGCCGGGATTCGCCCTCAAGACGCACTGGCCCGCCAGTCCGGACTGGAGATCGGCGAGCGTGGTGGCATCGTGATCGACAATCACTGCCAAACCAGCGACCCCAGCATCTACGCGATTGGCGAATGCGCGCTGTGGAATCGACAAATCTTCGGCCTGGTCGCGCCCGGATACGAAATGGCCCGGGTTGCCGCCGCCACCTTGTGCGGCCAGGACAACAACGCATTTCTTGGCGCTGACATGAGCACCAAGCTCAAGCTGATGGGGGTCGACGTGGCCTCGATCGGGGATGCCCATGCACGCAGCCAGGGCGCCAAAACCAGCGTGTTCATTGATGAACATGCCGGCGTTTACAAGAAGCTGGTCAGCGACGCCAAAGGGCGCAAAGTGCTCGGCGCAGTGCTTGTCGGCGACGCTGCGGACTACTCCACGCTGCTGCAAATGATGCTCAGCGATATCGCCATTCCGGGCCGCCCGGAGCAGTTGATCCTGCCGGCTGGCGAAGGCGGCGGTGCGGTTCTGGGGCCTGATGCCCTGCCCGACAGCGCCACCATCTGCTCATGCAACAACGTCAGCAAGGCGCAGATCTGTGGCGCTGTGGCCGCAGGTAACACCGCCCTGGGCGACCTTAAAAGCTGCACCAAGGCCGGCACCTCCTGTGGTGGTTGCAGTGCCCTGGTCAAAAGCCTGCTCGACAATGAACTGAGCAAGATGGGTGTGGAGGTCAACAACCATGTGTGCGAACACTTTGCCCACTCCCGCCAGGAACTTGAACACCTGATTCGGGTGGAAAAGCACACCAGCTTCGAATCGCTGCGCGATGCCCACGGCCAGGGACGCGGCTGCGATATCTGCAAACCGACAGTGGCCTCGATACTCGCCTCGACCTGGAACGAGCATGTTCTGCAGCCACAACTGGCCGGCCTGCAAGACACCAATGATTACTTCATGGCCAACATGCAGAAAGACGGTACCTACTCCGTTGTGCCGCGTGTGCCAGGCGGTGAAATCACGCCGCAAAAGCTCATCGTGCTCGGCCAGGTGGCGGAGAAATATGGCCTCTATACCAAGATCACCGGCGGCCAGCGCATTGATCTGTTCGGCGCGCGGGTTGAACAACTGCCGCTGATCTGGCGCGAACTGGTCGACGCCGGATTCGAGTCTGGTCATGCCTATGGCAAGGCTGTGCGTACGGTGAAATCCTGCGTCGGCTCAACCTGGTGCCGCTACGGCCAACAGGACTCGGTCGGCATGTCGATCCTGCTGGAGGAACGCTATCGCGGCATTCGGGCGCCTCACAAACTCAAGTTCGCCGTTTCCGGGTGCACCCGCGAATGTGCCGAAGCACAGTGCAAGGATATCGGCGTCATTGCCACCGAACGCGGCTGGAATCTGTATGTCGCCGGCAATGGCGGCATGACACCGCGACATGCCGATCTGTTCGCCACGGATCTGGATGACGCCACCCTGATTCGCTACATCGACCGCTTTTTGATGCTGTACATCCGCACCGCCGACCGCCTGCAGCGCACCGCGCGCTGGATGGAAAACCTCGAAGGCGGACTCGACTATGTGCGCGAGGTCGTGATCGACGATGCCCTCGGCCTCAGTGAAGAACTGGAAGCACAAATGCAGTCGCTGGTCGACACCTACGAATGCGAATGGAAAAAGACCCTGGAGGACGAAAGCAAGCTCAAACGCTTCCGCCACTTCGTCAACTCCAACGATGGTGACAACCGTGTCGTGTTCGTACAGGAGCGCGATCAGATACGCCCGGCCAGCGATGCCGAACGACGCAAACTCGAAGCCGCCTGAAGCGCGCCACGAACAAGGATTTGAAATGAACTGGACTCCGATCTGCCCGCTTGAGGACATCCTGCCCAACACCGGTGTTGGCGCACTCATCGATGGTCATCAGGTCGCCATTTTCCGACTGGATGACAACCAGGTGTTTGCCATCGACAACTTCGACCCGCACAGCCAGGTCAATGTGCTGGCGCGGGGCATTGTTGGTGATCTGGGCGGCGCGCTGGTGGTGGCCTCGCCGGTCTACAAGCAGCATTACCGTCTTGATAACGGCGTGTGCCTGGAAAACCCCGAGCATTCCGTCAGTGCCCATCACGCCCGTGTGCATGATGGCCAGGTGGAAGTTGCCATCCACGCGGCGGTCAGCGTCGCTGCCTGAGCCGTCCATCGGACCAACCACCCCATGAGCCAGAATAAAAAACTCGTCGTCATAGGCAATGGCATGGCCGGCATGCGCACGGTCGAAGAGCTGCTCAAACTTGACCCCGACCTCTACGACATCACGGTGTTCGGTGCCGAACCACACGGCAACTACAACCGCATCATGCTCTCGCCTGTGCTGGCCGGTGAAAAAACGCTCGACGAGATTATGATCAACTCGCCGCAGTGGTATGCCGCAAATGGCATCACGCTGCACGCGGGCAACCCGGTCATGCGTATAGATCGAGCGCGCCGGCAGGTCATCGCCGCCTCAGGCTTAAGTGTGCCTTACGACCGATTGCTGCTGGCCACCGGCTCTGACCCCTTCATCATTCCAGTGCCGGGTCATCAACTACCTGGCGTGATCAGCTTCCGTGACATCGCCGACGTCAATACCATGCTCGAAGCCGCGCGCACACGACAGCGTGCGGTGGTGATCGGTGGTGGTCTGCTCGGCCTTGAAGCGGCCAACGGACTGATGCAACAAGGCATGGACGTGACCGTGGTTCATCTCAACGATTGCCTGATGGAGCGTCAGCTGGACAAGCCCGCGGCCAAGCTGTTGCAGAAAGCGCTTATGGATCGCGGCATCGATTTTCGTATGCAGGCCCAGACCGAGGAGATTCTCGGTGACATCCGGGTCAGCGGCATCCGCTTCAAGGATGGCACCCGACTGGATGCGGATCTGATCGTCATGGCGGTCGGCATTCGGCCCAATATCAAACTGGCGCAGGACTGCGGC
>JBFKEC010000098.1:0-10957 GCA_041619315.1 Oceanococcus sp.
GCCGTACCACTCGTCCAATAGTCAGCGATATCTGCGACCAATCTGACATCGCTATCCCGAGCACAGTACAAGCGAGATTCCTCGCCAAAGCACATTTCGCCAGGACGATAGACCACATTGCGAGCGCCACCGTAGTACGAGCCAGAACATGCCGCAGCACTGCTGCGAACAAAGCCGGTGTCCGCATCCACATGCGTCCACTGATAGGTCGTGGTGTCGCAGTAGTACAGATCACCCTGCTTTGCATGGACAATTACCGCCTCGGGGTCGGCAATCGCAAGATTGCCGAGTTCGACACGATCACCATTGGCCACCCACTCCAGCGCCCAGCTCAGTCCGGCGTTCAGTGAACTCGACCGGGTGTAGGCCACGGCCATGTCGGACGCCGCCACAACGTGAGTCAGGTCAGGAGATTTCCATTGCGTGCGCACACTTTGATCGGCTGCTGAATAGACCTGCAAAAGCCTTTCGCCATTGACTTGATCAAGCCACACGGCATGCTCGCTTCCAGCTCTTTGCAGCTGTGCGTCATCAACATCTTCGCTGAGCACCGCCTCGCCCTGATATGGCGTGAATTCAAAACCTGTCGATGCGCCACTGAATCGCCCACCCAGGGGCTCCGAGAGGAATGCCTCCAGGTAGGTCACATCACCATCCGGATCGCTCACATATGCGAGCAAATCCTGCTCATCAACATTCAGCGTATTGCCACGCACAACCCGGAATGTGGCCGTACCCAGAACCTCGGGCGGATCATTAACGGGCTGCACAACAATGCTGATCACGTCACTGTCCATGCGCTGTTCCGCATCTGTGACGGTCAGTTGGATAGTAACGGTCTGCGTGCTGGCCACAGACGGCGCGATGAAACTGGCCCGTGCCGATTGCGCTTGATCGAGGCTGACAGCCGGACCAGATTGCTGACTCCATTGATAGCGCAGCCCTTGATCCAGAGGATCATGGCTACTCTCGCCATCAAGCATGACCTGAGCATGTTCCTCGACCATCGCAGGGCCAAATGCACGCGCCGAAGGCGGGTCTTGCTGCGGGCCACCCAAATCCGGATCCGCGATGCTGACCACGATGTGATTCTCGGGAATCGTGCTGCGTGCGCCCTGAACGTCATCGAGCACCAGGGTAAAGGTTTCGATACCCTCATCAAGGCTGTCCAGAATGACCGGAATAGTGATATTCGCGACCTGCTGACCCGGACTGAAATCGAAGTTTCCTGCGGCTTGGTGATAGTCAACGTCCGGGGTCGCCGTATCGCCATCGACACTTTGTGTGCGATAGGTGCCGCTGATGGCAAAACTCACTGGCCGGTCGAGGTGGAGAACCACCACCGCCAATGCGCCATCGCCCTCTTCAGCCAGAGGTTCCATATCGGCAAAAAGCTGCGGCTCGGAGGGCAGCCCAAGACAGGCATCTGCAAGGTCACGCGGGCACAGATCGGAATCATCCGGATTGCCATCCGCATCGCTATCGCCCCAGTTTGGCTGACTTGTCTGAGCCAGCGGCACCGCGCGCACCTCCTGATCGTTATTACGGTTGTCGCCGTCACTGTCGGCATGCGGATCGAGCAGGCTCTGATCAGAAGCAAGATCCGATGGCTCCAGCAACAACAGGCTGCGTAGCGCATAACGACGTGCATGATCCTGATCGGCCGCGTGCTGCGCCTCTACCTCGGTTGCATACATCGGGCAACGCGCGCTGAACTGCTGCGAAGCGGAGGCGCTCTGTTCAATCATTTCGAGGAACGCCGCCGACACGAAACAATCCTCATCCTCGAGGGTAAAACTGCTGACAAAGCGCTCAGCCATGTACACATCGCTGAACACGCCCACTGGCATGTGATCCAGCGCCAGTTGCTCGTCCATGAAGTCCGCAACATCACGCAAAATACCGGCACCAGACAGCACGCTGTCGAGGCGGGTAGCCAGTGCGTTGAGCCCTCCAGGCGGGCCAATTTGATCAAGCTGCTTGAGAAATGAGGCAAACCATAGTCGCGCGACGGGATCGACCCGGTCATTGAAGATCACCGGTGCCGCAGCGGCATTCAACCGGGCTTCGTCAGACAGGAGCAATTCCAGCGCCATGGCGGTGCGCGTTGCGGACCAGTCCACACCTGTATTCCAGGCCTGCACCAGATTGGCCTTCAGCCAGCTGATGTAGGCGGTGCGAAAGCTTTCGGCGTCAGACCACAACGGCAGCGTCGTAGCAAAGCGCTGCAGATCGGCATCGGCTAGCGCTGGCAGATAGCGCTTATGCATCATCGAGGTGCCGTCGGCTTGAACCAGCGCGAGGTCCACCATTACGCCATCGGCAGCCGGGAAACGGGCTTCAGGAAAGCGTCCTGCTGCCAGGGCATTGGCAGCCTGATCGGCCACACGCGACGGGGCCAGATCAGCTGCAACCAGCCTGGATTCATCCAGCAAAGCCTGATCAATCAGCTCGGCCTGGCGCCAGGTCTTGTGCCCGCCTGCGGTTTGGGCACTGGCTGATTGCCATGTGCCGCTGAACCCGTTGCGTGCAACCAGCGTTGCACCATCAACAAGGTACTCCACCTCATACAGCCGTCGCGCTTGCGGGTATTCGCGGAAACGCTGGGCGCGCTGCAGGTAGCTCTCACTCAGCAACACCTCGCCAGAACCTTCAACCGTTTGAGTGTTTTCGCCTTGACGTGGAATCAGCTGAGGGTCGGGATCGTGGACGCGCGTGCCGCGCAGTTCTTCATCCCAATCCGACCAGCCATCACCGTCACTATCCTGCGGCACCCAGTTGGGGTCATTGCGCTGTGCGGCCGTCGCCCCGCGCAGCCACTCATCAAAATCACTCCAGCCATCACCATCGCGATCGAAACTGCGATCGCCATTAAGCGGGTCCAGCCCAAGCTCGCGTTCAATCAGGTCAGGAATGCCATCACCGTCGCTGTCGCGCAGGCGACCAGCGCTGTCGTCAACGTCGATTTGATAGTGCTTGGTCAGCACCGCAACCTGCTGATTAGCCGCATCGCGCAGCTCTACCGTGAGTGAACTCGGCCCGGTTTCAATCAAGTGGTCAATCACACCGACATAGCCATCGCGCACGCTCTGCGCGCGCTGGCACCCAGCAACAAGCGGTGGCTGCTGACCGCAAAGCACAACGGATACGAACGGCTGATTATCCAGGCTGGCATTTAGCGTCAGGCTCTGACTGGAGGACAGCAGCTGTGCGCTGACACCGAACTCCAAGCGTAAGGTGCGATCATATGCGCCACTTTCCGGCCAAACCCTGAGCAGCTGGTCATTTTGCGGGTTCTGCTGACTGCTTGAGGCCTGCGCCAATCCCGCCAGCGACACTGCGGGCTGCATCGGCTGCATCGGCGGCTCACTCAAGGCCAGGTTATTTATCAGGGCCTGTTGCTTGCCCGTCAGCATGATTCCACTGCCCTGGAAAGAATCCAGCCATTGGCCGGTATCGATGGACTGCAGATTGGGGTTGTCCGCCTCCATCACCCAAGCTTCGGGATTGCTCCCCTCAAACAATGGTGACTGTGCGCTGGCCACCGCACATGCCGCGCATGCCGCGATCACGACCATCCAGTTTTGCGGGTTCATCAATCCTCCTCCGCGCCGGCGCCGAACAGCCCGAGCCAATCCGTTTCACGCCACAGGCGAATGCGCTGATCCGCGCTGAAATACACAATCTGGTAGCGAAAATCGCGGTAGGCCAGGCGTGGGTACTGGTCGACATAGACAAACTGCCAAATGTCGTTGAGCGGATCCTCTGGGACCATGCCGATATAGGGGTCGGCCAACTTCCAGGTCGTTGGCGTGGTGTCGAGGCGATCCCAATGCAATCGATCGATCGTTGGCGATACCTGTTTCCATGCGCTCAATTGCCCCGCTTCATTGCGCGACTGGCGATACACCACAAAGCTCAGAACATCATTCAGCGCGTTGTCTGCTCGCATCAGCCCGTACTGACTGCAGCGTGGCGTGCGCAGGCCAGCTGGCACCTTGCCATAGCCCCCTTCTGCATCCGTGACGTAGTCCGTGCATTCATTGGCCAGGGCATCAATCTTGGCCAGCGGGATCATCAAAGCGAGTATCTGATCGGTCGTAGTGGCACCAATTTCAATGCCATTGAATACGGCCAGATTTTCGCCCTGCGGCGCCTGCGGCACGTCTGGCCAGGGCAGGTACTGGGGTGGGCCTGCACTGTCCGGATCACGATAGCCACACAGCGGCGAACTCCATGCTGATTGCGATGCGGCAGCATCAGCCACGGTCGGGCCGATCGCACGCAGGCGCAAACACCATTCCTCGCCCGCATGACTGGCCAAGGGCAGGTTCAGGTCGTGGCGCAACAAAGCCTGCGGGTCGTTGCCCGGACGCGACACGGCCTCCAGCAGCACCTCAGGCTGCATTCCTGGGCGACGCAGCTCAATCATGGTGACCGCAATCGGCTCGGCTGGCAGGCGCCATTGCACGGTCGCCTTGTCGCCAAGAAAATCCAGGGAAACGGGCTGCGGCTCGCCCGGCGAGGTCAGCATCTCTGCGCCGCCGGCGTGAAAACAACCCAGCTGCAACGACGGTGACTGATTGTTGTTTTGATCCTGGCTGTAGGCCGACAGGCACAAAGCCCCACTGATCTGTTCGTACTCGAGTTGACCCGGCGTTGCGCTACCGCAGGAACTGACGAGTTTGAAACTTTGGTTACCAATACGTGCCTCTAACGTGCCACAGGTACCCGCAGGAAAACTGACCCGATGGCGCAGCGGTCCTTCACTGCGTGTACCCGGCTCTACCGGTACCCCATCACAGTCACGTTTGACCAACGCCACTTCACCACCAGTGCAGAACCCGACCTCGTCAGGCAGACTGACGCTGCAGGTTTGAGCCGGACCATCCTTGCTGGGTGGCTGCAATTCGTAGCGAAAATCGACCAGCCCCGGACCGCCGCAATTTTCCGTTACAACATCGTGGCGACACACCGCGCTTGCAGGCGCGTTCATATCACCTTGGTGGACCTCTCCAAAGCCGGCGCCACCACACTGCATTTCAATAAAACTGGTGCGCCCTATGCGGTCCTCAAAACGCCACGGCTTGTCCGCATTGATCACCGCAAGATCACAACCGCAGTTCTCCTCACCATTGGAGGTGGTCGATTCATGCACCGGCATTTCCGGGGTGCTGCGATCGGGGAAAATAGCCCGTACCGGCGCCGACAACTGACTCAGGCGACCATCCGGAGTGCGGCTGGCAATGCGATACCAATACACGTCCCCGGGCGTGTTAGCCGGAAGCGCGTCGGTCAGACGTGCAATCGGATCACCGCTCTGCAAGGCACCGATTGTGATGTTGGCACCACTGGCCAGAAACGAAGGCGCTGCAGCCGGACGAGTCCGCGCATCGCATTGCGCCCCATCGGCAAGTTTTTCACTAGCAATAGCCTCGCGTTCTACACGATCACTCACCCCATCGCCGTCAGCATCCTGAAAAGCGCTGGCATCGGCGAAGTTCTCGAAGCGATAAACAAGGTAGTCGCTAACATTGGCGCGCACCGCACGATGCACGCCCGTATCACAATTCTCCTTGAGCCCGACCGATTCAACCCGGCCCGTCTGCTCAAGCTCATTGCGATTACAGATGGCTCGGCCCGAAAGGAATTCGTCAATGTAACTCTGTGGCGTGATGTGATCCCACCACAGCTCCATGCTCGGTGTCTGCAAGCCTGCATCCGCGTATGTCCGGACGTTCCACGGCGCCGGCGGTCGACTCATGTCTGGCACGCTCACCAGCAGCCCCTGAGTGGCGCCATACTGCCCAGCAAAATCTCGTGCCACCAGATAGTAGGCGCGCGTGTCGCCGGGCTTTAAGCCGGCCGCTCTCAGCTGGTCATGCGTTTCAAGAAAAACCACCTCACCCTGCTGCGCAGCGGCACTGGTGATCAGTGTGTCATTGACTTGTTGCAGGCCGGAAAACTCAATCCGCCCCTGACTGGTGTGCGCCTGCGTGCTGGCCTCACGCGCCAGATCGCGTGTGGGAACCTGCAAGGTGTTGTCGACGCTGCGAAACAGATCGTAACCAACAATGCTGATCTGATTGGCCAGGCGGTCGGCCTGATTGGCACCGCCGGGCGTGGCCCAGGTCAATGCCACGCTGTAATGGTCCTTGCCACTTTCCAATTCATCGCAGGCCCCTTGCGTCACCTGATCCAAACCGCTGACATCCAGATTGCGGGTCTTCTGAGCCAGATCGACCGTGACCTGACCTGCGCGCACAAGATCGCCATTGCCATGCCGGGCAAGCAGTTCATACACGTGATTTCCGCTGGCACTGTCATCCACAAAGGCGCGATAGCGGGCACGCGCAACATTGATATCCATGCGCGAGGCCAAGGCCTGAAACAGGCGATCCGAAGGGCGCGTGGAGGTCAATCGACTGCGCAGAGCCGCATGAAACTGGCTGGACTCGAACATCGCGACATCCGGGTCATCCAAGGCCAGGCGCTTGAGCTGGGTGAGCGTTTCCAGATATCGACGCTGCTGCGCCTCGCCGGCGTACAGCGACTTGATCTGGCGCTCGCTCATCACGGCGTTGGCCGGAAAACTTGCCAGCTCGACGCCATCTCGGCGCACAACGAAACCGACCAGGTCAGCCGGCAGCTCACCCTCAAGTACATCCCAGCGAAGGTAAACCGCATGCTCCTGCTGAGCGCTGCTGGACAATGAGCCCAGCGGCGCAACCTTGCCGATGAAATACAACGCCTGCTGAGCCGAAGCCTGCATGGGCAGTCCTGCGAGAACCAGGCAAAGCGCCCGCAGGGTGTTGTTAACTACACGAGTGATCATGGCGCACATCCCCTAGTGCAATGCGCTGATAGACATATCGAGCAACTTCCAGCTGCCGTCAAAACTGGCTGCGATGCGTGCGTCAGCCGTGCCACAGAAGCTGTCTGCCCGGCTGCGCTCAATCGAGGTCCAGCCGGCCGGCTCGCACAGACCGAGTCCAGCGGCACCGAAGCCTTCACCGGCAAACACGAAATCGCCGTCAGTGTTGACCGTGCCCAATGCCCGAATCTGGCCACGGATAGCCCCCACGCAACCGACCTTTCCGTAGGCACCGCCACCCACCAGACCACCCACAGTGAGAGGCGGGCCAGCCAGCAGCCAGGCCCCGGCGTCGGCAGCCACACCGATGGTCAGCGGGCAACCGCTGGTCCACACCGGAATGCTTGCCGAACCGCGAATGTAGGCCCCAAAGAAACCGCTCTCGGGGATCGGAATAAATTGCGCCACGTTGGGATCAAGCTCGAGCAAAATGTCCTGATTACAGGTGCGCCCGGCAAGAAATGCGGCTTCCACGGCAATCGAGCTGAATAGCGCACCTGCAGACGCTCCAATATAGGTTTCGCGATCACCAATGCCGGCGGCAAACGCCGGATCGAATATCTTGAACTCGGTAAACGCAATCTCACCCAGCGTCTGCATGCCGCCAAACACGCCCTTGGGCACAATCGAACTGCTGCCACTCTGATCCAGAGTGAAACCCATGTAGATTTTCTTCATGGTGATGTCGGAACTGCCGAAGCGCGCCGGCAGGTTGAATGCCGACAAGGTCACATCCAGACGGCTCTGACCTTCGGGAATGCTGCAACCACCGGTTTTATTGCTGGCCGACCAACTGACCGCATCCAGCGCAGCACCAAAGGTTTTTGGATCTTGTCCTTCGGCATCCGCGCTCATGGTCCATTGCGCACCAACGTGGGCGCGCTCCAGCTCATCACCGGCAATCACCGCGAATCCATCCATGCTCGCCGATTGCAGCGGAATCGCCTTGAGTGGGGCGGTCGCATCGGCGAGCAGGTCGTTAACCTCGCCCTCGACCTTGGCCACGGCGCCCTTGATCGCCATGTTGACCTGATCGGTCACATCCAGCACCAGTGAATTGAGTTTGTAGCGCAACTCAGCCATCTGCGTGTCGGCCTCGCGCCGCAAATTCTGCACCGGTGGTGCATCCATCAGGCTCATGACCAGCATGCGCCGCAGCTCTTCAGGACTGTAGCTGGCACCCGGCAGAACACCCGCAAGCTGTCCACGCAGGGCCTCTTCCACCTGGTCGAAGCGATATTCGATCTGATCCTTCAACTGCACGCTCAGGAAATCCAGGATATCGACCTGGGTTGTGTCGCGCGGATCGGCAATCAAGCGATTGATCGAGCCGCTACCGCCAATCATCCCGCTTGCAACCTGCGCTTGACCGGTGATGAAATCATCAAGCAGTGCCTGGACATCCGAAGCATCTGGCGGATTGGCGACCTGCTGATCGATCTGGTTCATCAGATCGTCCGCCCGACCTAACATCTGGTTGAACGCGTTGAGCGGTGCCAGCAATCTGGCATGCAGGGTATCTGACACCTGATTGAGCTGATCCAGTTGCCCAGCGGCCGTGTCGAGCAACTGACTGACACGCTGCACTTCCGTGTCGATCTGATTGATCAAATCACTGGCCTTGGACATCATGTCGCTGACCTGACTGGAGCAGACCTCCTGCTTAAGTCGCTCTTCAACCTCGCCCAGCCGCTCGAGCAAATCTTGAGCTGTGCGCGACACCGCTTGCTGACCATCGGTCAAGGCCTGAGCCAGTGTTTCGTCCTGAGCCGCAAGCTGGATGATGGGCACGAGCAAATCACTGCCCTTGGTCAGATTGAGCACCGTCCGCATCACGTCCAGTGTCGAGAACAACTGAGCGACATAACCACTGGCCTCGCCCGTGAGGTTGCCACTGCACACCGTACTTACAACTTGGCTGGCCTGACGCAACAGCGTGTCGACTTCATTCAGGCTGTATTCAATCTTGGCTACGCTGCCCTGACCTTGGGCTATCAGGTCACGCGCACGCTGCAGTTCCTGATCAACCTGCGAGGCGACCTGACCCAGCCCGCTATGCAGTTGACCACTGGCCGCGGAAAGCTGATTCAGTGCCGTCCGAACTTCTTGAGGCACTTGTGGCGCAGCGGGGGCGTTGTGCTCCCATTGCGCTATGTTGCTGAGCAAACGCAGGCCGGGCTCACGTATGGTCTGTTCTGCTTGATCCAACGCGCTGTAGGCTGGCTCGATCACCTGCCCACGCAGCAGCCCCATAACCTGATCGGGCGCACTGTGCAGTTCGGCCAGCCCCTTGGACAAGGTGACCAGCGGATCTTCCTGATATGGCGAATGGCCGGCGATCGCTGCGCCACCCTGTTCCAGCGCCTGGGTGAAACCTTGCTCGATCAGACTATCAAGCCCCCGACCCGCAAAGCGATTGACCACATCAAGCTTGTCCTGGATGCCGCTGAACAAGGGCTCCAACACCGGCCCTCTGACCACCCGAGACTTGATCAGCAACGCGTCCACCTTGGCCAACGAATCCGGATTGCCCAGATCCATCTGAATCTGCAGGTCCTGCAGGGCCTGAATATTGGCACTGGCGCCGAAACTGAACTTGGTGCGATCAGGTTCGATGAAGTTGATTCCGGCACCGGCCTCCAGCACCAGCAAGTCGATAGACTTGCGCACGCCGATAAAGCTTGAAAGGCGACGGCCATCAAGCCCCATGGGCGCGTAGTAAGCCGGTAATTGGAAGCCGAACCCGGTGTCACCCCAGCGGTAGTTGACCTCGAAATGCAGGGGCGTGTTGTTGGCAAGGCCCGCCATCAAGGCCTGGTTGTTGCGCGCAAGATTCTGCCCGGCCAGAGTGCCAGGCGGCAGCAACGCAGATGGCGCCGCAGCATAACCATCAAGTGAACGTCCGAAATCCAGGTGATTGAACAACCGGAAGTCGGCATTCAGTGCCTGCCAGAACGGCAGCCCTACCAGCACCTCGCCATCCATCCAGGCGAACGCATCATCGTTGCCACCGGCGTAATCGGTACAGCTCAAAAGGCTGTCATTGGCATTGCTGTCGACACAGTTCAGGCGAATCTGCGACAGCAGTGCGGCAAAGCCTTCATTGTCCTCGTTGGCATCAAGCTGGAAATCTCCCAGGCCGCGACTCTGTTGGAAGCGCAGATAACCATCCGGCGACCAGCCGTTGTGCATGGCAATCGGCCGATCCAGAGCCAGCGCATGGACACTCTGACTGAGCGTGGCAAACAAGGTCTCATCCGCGCATTGCGCACTGAGTTCGCCACTTGCATCGGAGAATTTCAGACTGCCGATGACACTCGGCATCTGCCAGCTACCCAACGCGGTCGGACAGTTTTCGTCAACCGCGCCATTGCCGTTATTGTCGATCTTGTCACATTGCTCGAAAACCAACCGTCCAGCGCCCAGATTGGCCGCGCAATCGATCTGCAAGCCGGCAAACTGAATGTCTGACAACTGCGCATCACCCGCCAGATCAAACCCGCCGTCCAACCAGGTGGTGTCGTCGATCTGATTGTCCACCGCGCGCACGGCAAAACGCGACATGGCCATGGCAAAACCGGACATCCGCACCGTCTGCCCGGCACCACCCAGACTGGCGTTGAACACACCGGTGAACCCTCCGGGGCGCAGCACATATTTGGTCGCAATACTGGCACTCAGGTTGCTGATGTCGCCGCCCGAGTCCAGCTTCAACATCTTGCCCTCCAGACTGCGCCCATTGCCGACAGCCGGGATGCCACTCGCATTCGCATACAGCTCAGGCCCCACACTCAAGCCTATCGGCGAGTAGTTACCCAGCCGATAGGCGTCGCTGCCTACCGGATGCATCTCAACCCCATGGCCGCCGAAGCTGAGGTGGGCATTCAGCCCGCTAACCACATCACTCTCAGCGTCAAAGCGGTAGCCGGCGAGTGCCAGTCGCGCACTGTCGCCTGGCATCAGATCAGTTGGCCGCGCATAGGCAAAGCGGCCCGCTCCCTTGTGCCCGAATGCCGGCGGTTGTGCCGCATCCACGATCACATCCCCCACAGCAAATCCGTGCTCGTCCTGAATCAGTTGACC
>JBFKEC010000099.1:0-10942 GCA_041619315.1 Oceanococcus sp.
ATATCGCCCAGACCGAGCTGGATCTGAAGAACTGGAAGGGCAACCGCAAGAATTCCGGTTTTCTGCCGGAAGAGCGCGAGTGGATGACCCGGGTCAAGGACGAGCAGGGCTGGCTCGATACCTTCCGCGAACTGCATCCCGAGGCCACTGGCGAGGCGTACACCTGGTGGTCCAACCGCGGCCGTGCGCGCGAGAACAATGTTGGGTGGCGTATCGACTACCAACTCGCAACGCCGCATTACAAAGATGCGATCAAGGCCGCCTGGGTTTACAAGGACAGTTTCTTTTCCGACCACGCACCGCTGATCGTCGACTATGACGACTGACAGCGCGCCGCGTCGCAGCTGGCTGGACGCGCTGGCCAGCTACCGCCAGCCACACATCTTCGCCATGTTGTGCTTGGGGTTTTCCGCCGGATTGCCCTTTCTGCTGGTGTTTTCCACTCTGTCGGCGTGGTTGACTCAGGTTGACGTGTCACGCACGACCATCGGGTTGTTTTCCTGGGTGGGCATTACCTATTCGATCAAGGTGCTGTGGGCGCCGGTGGTCGATCGGCTGGCGATACCTTTACTGACAGGCTGGCTGGGGCGGCGACGCAGCTGGATGCTGGTCGCGCAGGTCGGTGTGGCTGTGGGCCTGATCGGGCTGGCCAGTTCCAACCCCGGCGAGGCGCTGGCCCCGGTGGCGTGGCTGGCCCTGCTGGTGGCGTTTTCATCGGCGACACAAGATATTGCGGTCGATGCCTGGCGTATCGAGGCGGCGCCGCGTGAAGAGCAGGGTTCGATGGCCGCGGCCTATCAGATGGGCTACCGCGTGGCCTTGCTGGTGGCTGGAGCCGGGGCGCTGTACTTCGCCGCCGAGTTCAGCTGGAGCGTGTCGTATACCGTGATGGCCGCGTGCATGGCCGTGGGCATGCTCACAAGTTTGATCATCACCGAGCCGGCGCCACAAGCTACCCAGCAACTCACCGCTTCAACCGAAGGCCCTGCGTTGACCCGCTTGGCACGCTGGTTCTACGCTGCTGTGGCGGGTCCGTTCCTGGATTTTTTCACCCGCAACGGGGTCAAGCTGGGGGTCATCATCCTGGCGTTCATCGGCCTGTTCCGGGTTACCGACATCACCATGGGCGTGATGGCCAATCCGTTTTACCTGGACATGGGCTACACGCTCAAGCAGGTTGCCGCCGTGGCCAAGGGCTTTGGTGTGCTGATGACCATCATCGGCACCATTGTGGGCGGCGTGGTGGTGGCCCGCATCGGCGCCCAGCGCACGCTGGTGCTGGGTGGTATTTTCGTGATCCTCACCAATCTCAGCTTTTCCCTGTTGGCGATGTTGCCTGACCCTGGCATTGGCGGTTTGACCATGGTCATCAGTGCCGACAACTTCTCCGGCGGTTTTGCCGGCACCGCATTCATCGCCTATCTGTCCGGTCTGACCAATGTGGCCTACACCGCAACCCAGTACGCGCTGTTCTCGTCGCTGTTTACCCTGCCTGGCAAGTTGATCGCGGGGGGCTCAGGTTGGGTGGTAGACAGCTTCGGGTATCCGGCGTTCTTCCTGTACACCTCGGCGCTGGGGATTCCGGCTCTGCTGATCATCAGCTACCTGATCCGCCACCCCAAAGTCAGCCCGGAAGGCGCAACCAGCGACTGAATCAACGCCAATCGAGCTGATCCAGCGGGTTGACCCGATCTCCTGGCTGGTTGGCATCCAGGTCCATACTCAGGTCGCCATAGTCACCACGGTTGAGGTCAAGTGCGCCGGCAGCGTCGTTGGGTGCGTTGGTCGGTGTGGCCGAGAGTTCCAGCCAACTGTCGAAATCGAGTTCTTCGACGGCCCCATCGTAATACTGGATTTCGATGGTTTCAGACGCCAAATCCAGGGCTACAACCTCGAAGCTTGCGCCTCCAGGAATGCGGTACCAGCTGCCGATCTCGATGCCTTCGAACACGCCGATCATGTCGCCTCCTTCCGCTTGCGCGGATTGTGCGATCGGTCCGTCTGCGCCCCGACCCTGCGCCAGTGCAGGCGGGCCGATCCGTGGCCCTTTATAGGCCGGTGAATTGGCCTGATTCAAGCCGCTTTTACAAGTGCATGAATCCAGGTGAAAAAATTGTGATGTCCTGGAATTTGACTGCAGCGCGCGGTCCAGGTTTCTGATTTATTTATGATTTTTTCTTTGTTCCCGGGGCGCGCGGATAAGCTGCAGCTATTGCGCCGGGAATCTAAGCCACTGGATTGACGACGGTTTCACCGTTCGTCGATTTTTCATCCGAAAGGCTGCCGATTTCGCCGATTTGCGCGGCCTGTCAGGGGGCTGGATTGGGCTGCCGGCAGTGCACGGCTTCGATCGCTTCAAGCACATCGCTGGACAGCGTCAGCGCCGCAGATGCGATATTGCTGCGCAACTGATCCATGCGCGTGGCACCAATCAGGTTGCTGGTCACGAAGGGGCGCGAGTTGACGTAGGCCAGCGCCATTTGTGCCGGGTCCAGGCCCGCCTCGCGGGCAATGTCCACGTAGCCACGGGTGGCCGCGACGCCTTGTTCGTTGGTGTAGCGCGCGAAGCGCGGGTACAGGGTAATGCGGGCATCCGGCGGGCTGGCATCCAGGTATTTTCCCGACAGCACGCCAAAGCCGAGTGGTGAATAGGCCAGCAGGCCGACATCTTCGCGTTCGGCGAATTCGGCCAGGCCGATTTCATAGCTGCGATTGAGCAGGCTGTACGGGTTCTGTATCGAGGCGATGCGCGGTTTGCCCTGCTCACGCGAAAGGCGCAGGTACTCACTCAGTCCCCAGGGTGTTTCGTTGGAGATGCCGATATGCCGAACCTTGCCGGCAGTGACCAGCGATTCAAGCGCATCCAGGGTTTCTTCGATCGCAACGCTGTGCTCATCGGCAACCGGGGCATAGCCGAGTTTGCCGAAGAAATTGGTCTCGCGGTCGGGCCAGTGCACTTGATACAAATCGATAACATCGGTTTGCAGGCGGCGCAGGCTGTCATCGCAAGCGCTCAGCACGCTGGCCCGATCCAGGGTCGGGCCGCCACGCACCCACGGCAGCCAGTCGGCGCGCCCCAGTACCTTGGTCGCCAGGATGATGTCGTCACGCTTGCCGCGTGCTTTGAGCCAGTTGCCGATTATGGTTTCGGTTGCGCCCTGGGTCGTGGCCCGGGGCGGCACCGGGTACATCTCGGCGGTGTCGATGAAGTTGATGCCCTGAGTGAGCGCATAGTCGAGCTGTTCAAAGGCCTCGTCCTGGGTGTTCTGTTCACCCCAGGTCATGCTGCCCAGCCCGATCAGGCTGACATCAAGGCCGGTGCGGCCCAGCGGGCGGTATTTCAAGAGGCGTTTCCTTCGATCAGTTCGCGGCGCTTGCGGGCCATGTCTTCGATGATCGGGCGCAGGATGATCTCCATCGCCAGCGCCGCCTTGGCGCCGGGCACGACCAGCGTGTTGGGGCGTGACATGAACGAGCCGTGGATCATCGACAGGGCGTAGGGGAAATCGATCTTGAGGCGCGCCGGGCGCGCCACCCGCACCACCGTCAGGCTTTCATCCGGTGAGGGGATTTCGGGAGCGGCAAACGGGTTCGAGGTGTCGACCAGTGGCACGCGCTGGAAGTTGATGTGGGTGCGTGAGAACTGCGGCGTGATGAAGTTCACGTAATCCGGCATGCGCCGCAAAATGGTCTTGGTGATGTCTTCCGGGGTGTGGCCGCGCTCTTCAATGTCGCGACGGATTTTCTGGGTCCATTCGAGATTGATGGTCGGGGTCATGCCGATCAGCAAATCCACATGCTGGGCTACATCCACTTCTTCGGTGACCGCGCCGCCATGCAGGCCTTCGTAGAACAGGAAGTCGGTATCGGGTGGCAGATCGCGCCATTCGGTAAAGGTCCCGACTGGCTGGTTGTGGACCTTGGCCTCGTCCTCGGTGTGCAGATACTTGCGGTGAAAGCCGGTGCCGCTTTCAGCGTATTGCTTGAACAGATCTTCAAGCTTGTCGAGGTGATTGGCACCGGGACCGAAATGGCTGAAGTTCTCGCCTCGAATCTTGGCCCGCTGTATGCCGGCCAGCATTTGTTCGCGGTCGTAGGAATGGAAGCTGTCACCCTCGATATACGCCGCTTTCTGATGCAAAACCCGAAAGATTTGCTCAAACGCCCGTCGCGCAGTGCTGGTGCCTGCGCCTGACGAGCCGGTAACGGCAATGATGGGATGACGTTGTGACATCTTACGTTCGCGTGAATGCCAGATCGTGAATTGTATGCCCCAGGCGATGTGCGCGACGCTCGAAGCGGGTCAGAGTGCGCTCGGCGCGGGGCGCAAAGGCCCCGGCACCATGACGGTTTTCAAACGCCGGGTGGGCGCTGAGCACTTCCATCATGTGTTCGGCGTAATTGTCCCAGTCGGTGGCCAGCACGAGGCTGGCGCCCGGTTTCATGACGCGGGCAATCTTGTCCAGTGCATCCGGGCGCACGATGCGCCTTTTGTGGTGACGCTTCTTGGGCCACGGGTCGGGGAAAAACACCTGAACCCGATCAATGCTTGCTGCCGGCAGTGCGCTGTCCAGAAACAGCAGGGCATCGCTGCTGCTGACCCGCACATTGCTCAGGCCATCGGCTTCCACTTCCTGCAGCAGGTAGCCAACGCCTGGGCGGTGGACTTCCAGGCCAATGAAATCCTGATCCGGATGTTTGCCCGCCTGGGCGGCCAGGCTTTCGCCATTGCCGAAGCCAATCTCAAGTACCCGCGGCGCCTCACGCCCGAACACGTCGGCCGGCTCGCGGCCGTCTTCGGGGTAGGTGAATTGCGGCAGCAACTCGCTGAGTGCGCGCTTCTGGCCGTCGGTCAGGCGACCTTCGCGGCGCACGTAGGTACGCGGTGGCCCGGGTTGGTGGCCTGGTTTGTCGGCGAGTGCGTTCATCAGTCGATCAGGCCGCTGAGCGGCGATGAGGCCGAGGCAAAGCGGCGTCGTGGCATGCGTCCGGCTAAAAATGCCTGACGCCCGGCGATAATGCCGTGCTTCATGGCTTCGGCCATGAGTATGGGGTTTTTGGCTTCGGCGATTGCGGTGTTCATGAGCACCCCGTCGCAACCCAGTTCCATGGCCAGCGCCGCGTCCGATGCGGTGCCTACGCCCGCATCCACCAGAATCGGCACCTTGGCGTTCTCGATGATGGTCAGGATGTTGTACTTGTTCTGAACGCCCAGCCCGGAGCCAATCGGCGCGGCCAGCGGCATGACCGCCACGCAGCCCATCTCTTCCAGGCGTTTGGCCGTGATCGGATCATCGCTGGTGTAGACCATGACGTCGAAGCCTTCCTTGACCAAGGTTTCAGCCGCTTCAAGCGTGGCCGGCACATCCGGATACAGGGTCTGCTTGTCACCCAGCACTTCCAGCTTGACCAGGCGGTGGTCATCCAGCAGCTCTCGCGCCAGGCGGCAGGTCCGCACTGCATCATCAGCAGTAAAGCAACCCGCTGTGTTGGGCAGGATGGTGTACTGGTCGGGCGGCAGCACATCCAGCAGATTGGGTTCATCCGGGTTTTGACCCAGATTGATACGGCGCAGCGCAACGGTGACGATCTGCGCGCCACTGGCCGCAATGGCGCGGCCGGTTTCGTCGAAATCTTTGTATTTGCCGGTTCCAACCAGCAAACGCGAGCTGTACTGACGGCCCGCAATGGTGAGCGTGTCCTGACTCATGATGTCCTAAATGTGGTGTGAGGCCTTAGCCGCCGCCAATGGCCTGAATGATTTCGACCTGGTCACCTGCACTAAGCGGGTGCTGGTCATGTTGTGCGCGCGGGATGATGTCCTGATTCACCTCGACCGCGATGCGTTTTCCGCTAAGGCCGAGTTGCTCGATCAGGGTGGCCAACGTTGTGCCGTCCTGCCACGGCTGAGGCTCGCCGTTAACCACGATTTGTGGGCTGTGACTCATGACACCTCTGAGGCTTGCAGATGACTGCGAGCACATCGGCCGGGCCAATATGCCGCGCGTAAGGCCACCATTCTAACCAATCGGCTGCGGTCCTACGCAGTGAGTCCGCGCGCAGGCGCAAATTTGGGCTAAACTCTGGCGCTGTTGCGGGTGTAGTTCAATGGTAGAACGGAAGCTTCCCAAGCTTTTAATGTGGGTTCGATTCCCATCACCCGCTCCATATCTCCCAGCCCTTGACCCACGGCCAGACCGCTGAGGTTAGTTCGGGCTCGCTACTGTGGTCATCGCTCCGCTACTCGCCCTCCGGTAAGCTGTCAGCCTGAACTCCCCGCATTCGTGCGGGTCGATGAGTGGTCTCCGGTTTGAGCTGTTGGAAGAAGTGCATGAGCCCGTTTTTGAAAAAGTTTCTCATTGTTGTCATTGGCCTGATCGTGCTTGTGGGCGGCGCTCTTGCAGCGGTGGCACTGACCTTTGATCCGAATGACTACAAAGA
Source organism: Oceanococcus sp. (assembly GCA_041619315.1). Classification (GTDB taxonomy): domain Bacteria; phylum Pseudomonadota; class Gammaproteobacteria; order Nevskiales; family Oceanococcaceae; genus Oceanococcus. The sequence continues at coordinate 6,442 of JBFKEC010000099.1, forward strand.
GGACATTCAGGCTCAGGTCAAAAAACAGACCGGGCGCGACCTGACGCTGGGCGGCGATCTGGAGCTCAGTGTGTTCCCGTGGCTGGGGGTTGAGGCCAACACCTTGTCGCTATCCAATGCGCAGGGTTTCGAGGATGCTGAATTCGCCCAGATCGAGCATGTCCAGGCGCGTTTGCGTCTGATGCCCTTGCTCAAGGGCCGGATTGAGCTGGGCAAGATCGCCCTGCATGGGTTGGTGTTGAACCTGCAGCGCAAAGCCGATGGCAGCACCAACTGGGATGATCTGGCGGGCGGCGCCGCAGCCGAAAGTGCACCTGCTGAAGATCCGGTTGAAGTGAAAGGTGAGGTTGAGCTTGATGAGTTGAGCATCGCCGGCCTGGAACTGGTCGATGCGCGCCTGAAATGGCGCGATGCAGATCAGCTCACGGTGGTTGACGGCCTGAACCTTGAAACCGGGCCGATCAGCCTTGGGCAGCCGTCCACGTTTGCCCTGTCGGTGGTGCTGACATTGGCCGATCAAACCCGCCTGGAGTTGCAGGCCGAAAGCGGCTGGCAGTTCGAGTTGGAAGGGCCGTTCGCCCGGCTGCAGGATTTCACCGCAACGGCCAAAGCCAGCGGCGATGCGGTGCCGGGCGGCTCACAGCAGCTTGAGCTGACTCTGGACGCCGCCTACAACGGCACCACTCAGAGTGCCGCCGTCAGTGATGCCGAACTGCGATTTGTTGATCAGGTCATACAACTCAGCGCCGAGCTGGAGGAACTGGATTCCGTACAGCACGCCAAACTTGACGTGAAAGGCCAGCAGGTTGATGTGCGTCGCATCGCCAAAGCGCTGGAAGTTGAGCTGCCGGATGAGGCTAGCAACTGGCCGACACTCAGTTTCGCCCTCATGGCGGATGCTTCGCTGGGCCGTGACCGGGTCGAGATGGCGACCCTGGATGTGGGCTTCGGTGAACTCAAGCTGGCCGCCAGCACAACGTTGAACAGCATTGCCAATCAGACAGGTCGCGGCAGCGTCAGTCTCAAAGCACTGGATCTGCATGCCTATCTGGCTGCGCTGGGTTACCCCATTGGCGTGCCCAACTCGCCTGGCCCCACCCAGTTGGACATGAATTTTGCGATTGCACCGGATCGTGTCGCCATCGAAAGCATCAATGGCAAGCTGGCCGGTGAGGCGCTGTCCGGCAATGCTTCGGTGGCGAATTTCAGCAAGCCGCAATTGCGCGCCAACCTGGACCTGGCTGGTTTTACCGTGCGCGACTGGGTGGGCGGCTCCGAATCCGAGGCCAGCCCATCGAGCAAGCCGGAATCTTCAGGTGGCGACATCAACAGCATGGAAGTGCCGATGGACTGGGCGCGCGATCTCAATCTCACCGCGCGTGTACAGATCAGCCGGTTTAATGCCTACGGGCTGAAGTTCCGCGATGTGCGCTGGACTGCCGATGCGCGTCCGGGCACGCCGGTCAAGCAGCAACTTGTGGCCAATGCCTATGGTGGCCAGCTGGCCCTGAACAACAGCATTGATGCCAGCAAGCCCAAGCCTGTGCTGGGGGTCGATCTGTCGGCCAAGGCCGTTGGTCTGGGCGACTTCCTGCAGGACGGCTGGGGCAGTCGCTGGATTACCGGGACCACCGAGCTGGGCCTGAATCTCGAATCTCAAGGCGCCACGGTCGGGGCGATGCGCTCCAGCGCCAATGGTGCGGCCAGCTACAAGCTCAAGGATGGCGAGGTTCAGGGCATCAGTCTGGTGGATCTGGTACGCAAGGCCAGCGCCCTGGCTGGCGGTGAAAAAGCCCAGGCGGCGGAATCCGGCGAAAGCACCGCCTTTAGCGAGCTGGTTGGACGCTTTTTGATCCAGTCCGGCAAATTGAAGGTGCAGCAACTGGGCGGTAACAATCGGTGGTTCCAGTTTGGTGGTGACGGCTTCATAGATTTGCTGGCAGGGCAGTTCGATCTGACCCTGGCGCCCAAGCTGCTGGAAAATGAAACCACCCGTAACGACAAAACCCTGTCCAAATTGATCGGGCTGGCGATTCCCGTTGAAGTCTCCGGGCCACTGACCAAGCCGCGTTTCAAGGTGAGCCTGGATGAGGTGCTCAAGCAAAAGGCGCGTGCCGAACTGCAAAGTGAAGTGGACGAGAAAAAGGAGGAATTGAAAGAAAAGCTCAACGAAAAGTTGGGTGATTTCTTTCGCCGACAGCAATCCAAGTCCGAAGCCACAGAGCAGCCCGCCGCCGGCGACGCTCAACAACAATAAGCCCGAGCCGGACAACAACATGGCCTCTCGTCTCGAGCATCTCGAGGTGACGCACGTGGGCAAGCGCTATCAGGTGGTTATGCATGCGGTCATGCAGGCGCCGGCAGACAAAGCCTATGCAGTGTTCACCGACTACGCGCGTCTGAGCGACATCAACCCGGCAATTGTTCGGGCCGAGCCGATCGCTGGCGCGGTTGCGCCGGCCCAGCGTGTACACACCCAGGTGCGGGTGTGTGTGGTCGGTATATGTCGGGTGTTCGATCAGGTGCAGGACATGCACATGAATCCGCCGCAACATCTGCGTGCCGAGGTCATCCCGGAGCTGAGCAATCTCAAATATGGTCAGGCTTCGTGGCGCATCTGGGATGAAGGCGACGAGGCGCGGCTGATGTTCGAGGCGGTGGTCGAGCCGGATTTCTGGGTACCGCCCATCATCGGGCCGTGGCTGATCGAGAAAAAACTCGCCAGCGAGGCCATACACACGGCTGAAGGCATAGAACGGCTGGCCAATGCCCGCTGACAACTGGGCCGGGCGCGTATTCGCCTGGTTTGATCAGCATGGGCGTCACGATCTGCCGTGGCAGCATCCGCGCAGCCCCTACCGGGTGTGGGTGTCGGAGATCATGTTGCAGCAGACTACGGTGAGCGCCGTGATTCCGTATTTTCACGCCTTCATGGCGCGGCTGCCGGATGTGCAGGCTCTGGCCGCCTGCGACAACGACGAGTTGATGAGCTTGTGGTCGGGGCTGGGTTATTACGCCCGTGCGCGCAATTTGCATCGCGCGGCAAAGATACTGGTCGAGGATTTTGATGGCGCGTTTCCGCACGATGTCGAAACGCTACAGAGCTTGCCCGGGATCGGCCGTTCCACCGCCGGAGCAATCGCCGCGCAGGCCTTTGGTCAGCGCGCCGCAATCCTGGATGGCAACGTCAAACGCGTGCTTGCGAGGCATGCTGCGATCGCCGGCTGGCCGGGACAGAGCGCGGTGCTCAAACAATTGTGGAGCGAAGCCGAGGCGCGCCTGCCGGAACAGCGCCAGGCTGAATACGCCCAGGCCATGATGGATCTGGGCGCGACCGTGTGCGTGCGTCGCAAGCCGCGCTGTGAGGTGTGCCCAGTGGATGCCGATTGTCAGGCGCGCGCGCGTGGCCTGACCGCCTCCATACCTGCGCCCAAGCCGCGCAAGGAGCGCCCGGTGCGTGAGGAGAAATTTCTCATCGTGCGTGACGCTGGCGGGCGCGTGCTGTTGCAGCGGCGGCCGCCCAGCGGGATTTGGGGTGGTCTGTGGTCATTGCCGGAATTCACCGCGTATGGCGACAGCATGGTGCAGCTGAGCAGCCTGGGGCCGGCCTTACGGCATGAATTCAGCCATTTTTCGTTGTGGCTGGAGCCGGTCGGTGCGCAGCTGGCTTCGAATCAGCTGGCTGAGTGCGAGGAGCTGGACTGGCATACTGTAGAGCAGGCGCTGGCCCTGGGCCTGCCGCAACCCGTACGACGACTGATAGAGACCTATTGCGCATGAGCCGCACTGTAAACTGCATCAAGCTGGGGATTGAATCCGAAGGGCTGGAGCGCCCGCCGTATCCGGGCGACCTCGGCCAGCGCATCTTCGAACAGGTGTCCAAAGCCGCCTGGCAGGAATGGCTGGCCCATCAGACCCGTTTGATCAACGAATACCGCCTGGTTCTGGCCGATCCCAAAGCGCGCACCTTCCTGGCCGAAGAAATGGAAAAGTATTTCTTCGGCGGCGGAGAACTCGCCCAGACCAGCTATACGCCGCCTGCGGAATAGCGGCACAGCGTTTTTCGCTTGACGTGCCGCCGGACTAACGGTTTAATACGCGCCCTTCGCCTTATGCCACTGTGCAACACGGTTGGCGCGAAGACGTAAGCTTCAAGATATGGCCAAGTAGCTCAGTTGGTAGAGCAGCGGATTGAAAATCCGCGTGTCGGTGGTTCGATTCCGCCCTTGGCCACCATCTTCTCCCCTGTAATTTAGATTGTGTGTGCCTTCAGGGCATGCGCGGCGTTTTGCTGTGCGCGCTCCATGTGCCGAGATTGGGCCATGTGTGATGACGGGCGTGGCGGATGTGCCTGCAAAGTTCCGCGACGGAATTGTTGATTGTGCGGCATTCAAACATTAGCGGTTACTCCGCTTGAATCCCCACAATAGGACATCCCCCCAATGCATCTCAATTCATTTGTTGCATCTGCGCTGGCGACTTCACTGCTCGCAGTGACGGC
>JBFKEC010000100.1:0-10590 GCA_041619315.1 Oceanococcus sp.
ATCGCCATCGATATCGCTGTCGTTGCTGAGCAGATCGGCGGCGTTGATGGTCAGGGCGATGTCTTCGCCGGTGGTGAAGCTGTCATCCAGGGCAATGGGGACGTCGTTGGCCGGATTGATCGTCAGATTCACGGTGGCGGTATCGAATCCGCCATTCCCATCGCTGACGGTATAGGTAAAGCTGTCGCTCCCGTTGTAGTCGACGTCAGGGGTGTACGTGAAGGTGCCGTCGCCATTGCTTGTCACAGAGCCATTGGTAGGCTGCGTGAAGCTGGTAATGGTCAACGAATCACCGTCAATGTCCGTGTCATTGCTCAGCAACACGCTGGCATCAATGGTCAGGCTGATGTCTTCATCAGTAGCAAAGCTGTCGTCCAGGGCAATGGGTGGATCATTCTCAGGGTTGACCGTAAGAATGACCGTTGCCATTGCGGTGCCATCATTTCCATCACTGACGCTGTAGGTGAAGCTGTCATTGCCGTTGTAGTCGGCGTCCGGCGTGTAGGTAAATGTCCCATCTCCATTGGCCACTACCACACCATTGACTGGCTGGGTGAAGCTCGTGATGGTCAGCGTGTCACCATCGATGTCACTGTCGTTGCTCAGCAGCTCGCTGGCGCTGATGGTCAGGGCGACGTCTTCGCCGGTGGTGAAGACGTCATCCTGAGCAAACGGTTGATCATTGCTCAGATTTTCCGCTGGGATGATGGGCCCGGATGCATTCACACCGTCAGGGTTGTTCAACGAGAGCCCGTCGACGTCTTCCTGGATGCGCAGCAGTCGTACGAAACCATAGCCTTGACCATCGCCGCTACCACCGCCACTCGCTGGGCCGGCTGCCGGGGCCTCCAACAACTGTTCGAAGTCGCCGCCGGCCAGAATGGTGTCGATCAGTGATTGCACACTGCCATCTGCAAGCTGGGCTTCGTCAGAAGTCGGGCGGGTCGATTCAAACAGATCTGCGTTGATCGTGATGTTCTGATCAACAACAAGGCTCACTTGCTCGCCTGTAGCATCGCCCAATTGCACAACGACAGTGGATTCAGAAAGGATGGTGTCGCCCTGCAAAAGCTCATCTCCAGCCTGCAGGATACGAATCTGGCCATCCTCGCCCCGAACCTGAATTTCGGATGCGCCTTGAATGGCGAGAATGGTGCCGACTGGGATTGCTGTGCTCATCTGTTTGCCTGTCTGGCCCGAATTGGTCGGACACTCTTTTGTTCAGGTTTGCAGATTAGCCCTTAGCTGGAACGAGCGTAATTGAACTTAGGTACAGGGTCAGGCGGGGCCGCGACGAACTGGACTTCAAATTGACGACGGTTTGGCTGCCGCGAGGCTAACGGCCAGTTGCAGCCGATCACGCACCTGCAGTTTCTCGAACATGGCAGCCAGATGGGCTTTGACTGTGCGTTCACCGATGCAAAGCTTGTCCGCAATTTCGCGATTGGAAGCCCCTTGCGTGATTTGCTCGCCAACCTGGCGTTCACGCTCGGTCAACTGGTCCCATACCGTGGACTGATTCGAGTATTCGACCGCTCGAGTCATGTGCTGAACAGCTTCGGTCATCAATTCACGCCCAACCCAAAGGCCTCCATGGACAACAACTGTGGCAATGTCCTTTAGCAAGCCAGGCGCCGCCAATGCATGGCAATAACCGCTGGCACCGGCCTCAAGAGCGCTCATGGCATCGTCTCGCTGTGGCCGCATGGACAGCACGACCAGATATGCCTGAGGGGCTTTGCTTACGATGGCGGCGAGGTTTTCACGCCGTTGATTCAAACACCAGATCACGCGCCCAGGTTGAATCTGGTTCAGGGCAGCTTTCACAGAGGTCACAATGCGCGCGTTTGGGAAAGCCTCAAGCCAGCGGCCGTGTGCTTGCCCATCCGACGACACAAAAATGTGATCGCTCATCGCTCGGTCAGTGCCCGGTTCTTGGCCCTGAGTATCGGTTTCAGCAGATAATCGAGAATGGTTTTGCGACCAGTTAGCACGTCCACTTCGGCCACCATGCCTGGAATAATAGGCAGCCCATCGCCGATAAACGACTCTTTGGTACGCAGGCGGATCAGGAAGAAGGCATTGCCTTTTTCGTCGATTACACTGTCTGCGCTGATGTGTTCCACTTTGGCATCCAACGCGCCGTAAATGGCGAAATCGTAGGCCGTGAATTTCACCACTGCCGGCATTTCCGGGCGCAGGAATCCTATGTCGCGAGGTGCAATACGGGCTTCGAGCAGCAACGCATCATCCAGTGGAACGATTTCCACCAATGCCTGACCAGGCTGGACGACGGCGCCACGGGTGCTGACCAGCACGCGTTTGATCGTGCCGCGGACAGGTGACAGGACTTCGGCCTTGTCGACCCGGTCGGCCAGGCCTGTGCCTGATTCTTTGAGGCTGTCGAGTTTGGCCAGGGTTTCCGCAAGCTCACCCTGCAATCGATTCCTGAAGTTCAGCTCCACCTCTTCGATCTTGCGTTTCGATTCGGCCATCGCGGATTGCAGGCGTAAAATTCGAGCAATCGCCTGATCACGCTCGCCAGTCAAGCGTGCAATGTCGCGTTCCAGACGCAGGATTTCCACCTCGGAAACGGCGCCGCTACCCTGCAGTGGGCGCGTGACACGCAGTTCGCGGCTGGCCAGAGAGAGTGCTTTTTTGGCTTGATCACGACGAGCACGTGCTTCTTGTACCTCGCGTTCGCGTTGTTCGAGTTGTCGCTTCGCGATGGAGATTTGCGCATCCATTTCTTCCAGTGTGGATGTGTACAGGCGACTTTCCAGCGCGAGGATGTCGGGGATTTGCTGTTTTGCGCCTTCTGGCGCCTCGAACGGCTGACGTCGGACAAGCGCCCTTAAACGGGCTGCACGCACGGTCAGCGCCAGCAACTGCGAGCGGTTTTCTCGTAGATTGGAAACGAAGCGTGTCGGATCGATGCGCAACAGAGTTTCGTTACGATTGACCACCTGGCCTTCGCGTACGTGTATCTGCTCTACAACACCACCATCCACAGCCTGAACGATCTGAACCTGTGAGGAGGGGATAACCCGACCTTCGCCGCGGGTGACTTCGTCCACCTCGGCAATACTGGCCCAGCCGATCATGGCCACAAAAAACAGCACCACCAGACGCAGCAGATTTCTTGCACGCAACGTTTCCTGTTGAGCCAGCAACCAATCGCTATCGGCATTCCAGTCCGTCTTGGCTGTGTTTTGTGGCTCTGCGTCCGAGTCGTTTTCGCCGACCACCCAGTTGAATACGTTTCGCCATTTGGGCATCCGCATGTTCAGGCTACCTTGCCGATCTGGCCCTGGCGCAGGGCTTCTACCACTTGTTCACGAGGGCCATCGGCAACAATCCGGCCTCCATCAATCACGATAATGCGATCGACCAGTTGGAGCAGGCTTGTGCGATGGGTTACCAGCAACGTGGTTTTGCCAGCGGCGTATTCCTGTAGCGCGCGGGTGACGTCTTTTTCGCCAGAACTGTCCATCGCGCCGGTGGGTTCGTCCAACAGCAGAATTGGCGGGTCGGCAATGAATGCGCGGGCTACAGCTACGCCTTGTCTCTGCCCACCAGATAGCGATTCGCCGCGTTCACTGATGAGCATGTCGAAGCCGCGCGGGTGCCTGTCTATGAAAGGCTTGATCCCGGCAATCTGGGCGGCGCGCAAGATGTCGTCGTCGTGTGCGTCGGGGTGTCCGAGTGTGAGGTTTTCTCGCAAACTGCCGTAAAACAGCATGATGTCCTGTGGGACATGGCCGATCTGGCGGCGCAGGTCGGCCGGGTCGAGCTGGCGCAGATCAATGCCATCAACGCGTACCGCACCCGCATCAGGCTCATACAGGCCAAGAATCAGTTTCTGCAGCGTGCTTTTACCGGAACCAATGCGGCCGAGAACAGCCACATGCTCACCGGCTTTGATGTGAAAGGAGACATTGCGCAAGGCGTCGACATCTTCACCGGGATAGCGAAAGCTGACATCGGTGAATTCAATGTCGCCGTTCAGCTTCGGGCGCGACACAAAGCGCGAGCCAAGCGGGCGTTCGATTGGCTTTTCCATGATCCCGTCCAGGCTTTCCAGGGCGGTGGTCACATGATGATATTGAGTCAGCAGGCCGGCAATCTGACTGACCGGCGCAAGCCCGCGTGAGGCCAGCAACATGGCGGCGATGATCCCGCCGAGACTGATTTCATGGTCAGTGGCCAAATAGACGCCGGTGACCACAACAAGCACCACTGAGAGTTGCTGTATCCACATCGCACCGTTCACCGAGCTGGCCGCAAGGGTGCGCAGCTGGATGCCGCGTTTGGCCAGAAAGCTGACCGCTTCTTCCCATTTTCGCTGCATCACCCCTTCACCGCCGCTGAATTTGAGCGTTTCCAGGCCAATCAGGCTTTCGATCAGGGTGGCATTGCGTTGTGCGCCAGCGCGATAGGTTTCTTCGGTCAATTGATGCAGCTTGGACTGTACCGACCAGGCATAGATCAGGATCAACAATGCGCCGACCACCAGTGGCACCACCAGCGGTAGACCTATCCATGCGATCACCAGGACAAAAATCAAGCCAAAAGGCAGATCGACCAGCGCGGTCACGGTGGCCGAAGTGATGAAGTCCCGTACAGTTTCAAATGAACGCAGATTGGCTGCAAACGAGCCGGCGGCTGCTGGACGAGCGGCCATTTTCAGGCCCAACACCTGTTCCATGATGCGGGCAGAAAGCTTGACGTCGACACGTTGGCTCGCCAGATCAATGAAATAGGCGCGCAGGGTGCGCAAGGTGAGGTCGCCGATTTGTACGATCACAATGCCCAGCACCAGCATCCACAAGGTATCGATGGCCCCATTGGGAACGACCCGGTCGTAGACATTCATGACGAACAAGGGCATTGCAATTGCGAACAGGTTGACCATGAATGCCGCGACCAGCACATCGCGATACAGCGCGGCGTTTTCGAACACCACAGACCAGAACCAGTGACGCCGGCCGACTTTGCCGAGCGTGGGTGTCCGTTCGTCAAAGCGGAACTCAGAATTGAGCAAAAGCACGCGGCCCTGATAGTCCGCATTCAATTCACGCGCTGAGATATCCCGTTCAATACCGGGCTCTGCGCTGGGGTCAATGATTCTTATCGTGTCCTTACTGCGACTGACCAATACGCAACTGCGGTTGTTCTTGAGCAGCAGGATGCACGGGAGTTGGGCGTTTTCGATCTGCTGCCAGTCACGTGCCTCGGCCTTGACTTCAATACCCGCGCGGCGCGCGGCGCGGGGCAACAGGGCGGGTGTCAGCTGACCATCGACCAGCGGCAGACCGGCGACGGCGGAATCGCGATTGATGGTTCGTCCGAGTCTGCGTGTTATCCAGTCCAGGCATACCCACAGACTGTCAATCTTAGCGTCCGCTGTCGGTGTGGCCCCCGTGGCCGGGTTCGGTGCGCTCGGATCGTGGTGCACGAAATAACCTTAATTGTTTCCCCTGTTCAGTGTTGTAACGCGACCGTCAGGAAAAGTCACGGAAAGCATGTAGTTGCGCTGCACCATGGAGCAAAGCCGCTAGGGCATTTTGAGTGGCCGCGATTCGTGGTCGAGCAGCCAGCGTTTGCTCGTCAGCCCGCCAGCAAAACCGGTGAGCGCGCCCCGTTGGCCAATCACGCGATGACAGGGGATAACGATGGGCAATGGATTGCGCGCACAGGCCGTGCCCACGGCACGTGCCGCACCTGGTCGCTGCAGCGCTTGCGCCAGTTCGCCATAACTGCGCGTTTGGCCAAAGGGAATGTGGATCAGCTGCTTTAGCACTTCGGCCTGAAACGGTGTGGCCTGAGGGGCGAGAATCAAATCGAAGGTTTCAAGCTCACCTGAAAAATACGCACGCAACTGACGTGCAACCTCAGCCAGTGCCGAGGCATCTTCGGTCCAATCATCGGGGGCACGTGCAGGTTCACCATCGCTAGGGAAACGGATGGCGTGTAGACCCTCGGAATCTGCGGCCAGAAGCAGGCGCCCAATTGGCGTGTCGAGGTGGCTGTATTTCATGGTTTCGTACTGTTTTTGTTATCGGCACTGTGTTGCCACAGCGCCATGACGGCGTAGGCCCGCCAGGGACGCCAGATTTGTGAGCGTACTTCGGCATCACGGCTGCTCAGAGCGTTGCCGTCGCCGCTTAACGCTTTGCGCAAGACGATGTCGCCGGCGGGAAAGGCATCGGGGTGTTTGCATGCGCGCAGTTCGATATAGGAGCGTGTCCAAGGGCCAAAGCCGGGCAGGGCGGCAAGGGCCGTGTCGATGTGCTGTGCATCGGCGCTGTCCAACATGATGTCCTGATGGAGTACCGCGTCCGCCAAAGACTTGAGCGTGGCGATGCGGCGCCCGGTGAGACCGAGATTGTCGAGCGACACACGGGCCATGGTGTGGGCATCTGGAAACAGCAGGCGGGCAACGCCTTCGCTGTCGTGTTGCTGGTGATTGCAACGTTCCACCACGCGCTGGGTCAATGTGCGCGCAGCGGCAACACTGACTTGCTGACCAATGACGGCGCGCACGCACAGTTCGTAGGGATCCCAGCAACCGGGCACTCGCAGGCCTGGGTGCTTGGCCAGTGCAGCGCCAACAAGTGGATCTTTGCTCAGATGCGCATGGATGTCGCTGGGCACGGCATCAAGATCAAGCAGATGACGGACGCGCTGGGTCGCGTGGTAGAGCGCCTCAGCGCGAGGGTGGGACACCTTGAGCATAAAATGCTGCTCATCTGGATGATGCACAAGGCTCAGCGTGCCGACCTGCTCGCGCCATGAAAAATGACGTGAATAGCTGTCGTTACCGACTGTTTCCACGCCCTGGATGGCACGGAAGGCCAGAAAATTGCGCAGTGCCGTCCAGTCGAACGGGGCACGATAAGACAGGCGCAGACTGTAACCGGTACCAAAGGACGATCTGTTGCGGCGAATTTGCGACGGCGTCATGTGGTAAATCTGCCTGAACGCCGCGTTGAAGCGGCGTACGTTGCTAAAGCCGGCGGCCACAGCGATATCCTGCATATTCAGGCTACTGTCACTGATCAGGCGTTTGGCGAAAAGGGTGCGCCGCGTGGTGGCCAGCATCGAAGGGCTACAGCCCAGGTGTGTCGCGAACAGTCGTCGCAGATGACGCGAACTGACGCCAAGTCGTGCGGCTATCTCGGGCATGCCGACACGGTCAAGCTCGCCATCGTCGATAAGACTCAGGGCAGCACGAACCAGTGGTGGATGCTGCGGCCAATACAGGTTGTCTGGTGCCAGTTCAGGGCGACAGCGCAAGCACGGTCGATAGCCATGCTCGCTAGCTGCGGCAGCGGTGGTGAAAAAGCGAACATTTTCTGGGCGTGGTAAACGCACCGGGCAGATGGTGCGGCAATAGATGCCTGTGCTGCTGACCGCGATGAAGAAGCGCCCATCAAAGCGTGGGTCACGGGCCAGTCGAGCACGTTCGCAGGCTGCGTGATCTAGTGTCTGGGGTGCGCTTTGCATGGTCTCAGCATAGCGCGCATCGGCACGCCATTCTGGACGTTTCCGGACATGGTGGCTTCAGTAGATACAGGGCTGGTGAGGATTGGCCATGCGCGAACGTCGGCCGAATGATCAAACTCCACTAGAATTGCGCCTTGCTTCCAACAACTCGAATGCATGTCATTTCTTGATGCACTGTATGAGCGCTATGGGCGTCTAAAAGTCGGATTCTGGATTACGCTGGGATTGTTCGCGGTGGTCGTGTGCTGCGGGCTGTATATCCTGAGCGAACTGGTTCTGGCGCCGGCGATTTCCCATTTGCCGTACTCGGCCAATTCGGATCAGGTGCTCGACACCCTGTTTCCATGGATTGCCCTGTTCGCAATGGGCGCCATTGTGCTGGCCGGCGGATTGATTCGTTTTGGCCTGGTCAGGCCGGTGCTGTTGCGACGTCAGCAGCTTGAAGCGGACTTGGCCAATGCGCCGCCGCGCGAACAGATCGAAATGTTGAGCGAGCAAAAGGCGCGACTGGGCGAACAGCTCGATGCGGTGCTGGATGACAATGTGGTGCTGCGCGAAAAGGTTGCGGGAGCGCAACGTAAAGCGGCGGTGTCACAAGACATTCAGCGCGCGCTGGTTGCCAATTCGCTGGAAGCCTTGTTGCTGACCGGTGCGGATGCACAGGTGCGGCAGGTCTCCAGCGCCATGGCTGCCCTGCTCAAGGTCAGAGCCAAGGATGTGGCGACCTATCCGGTATCAGAGCTGATTCAGGCTTTTGATGCGAGCAAGGAAAAACCGTTCGAATATCCACTGAAGCGCGTGGTCGAGGATGCCATCGCCCAGGCCTCATCGATTCCCAAGTTGCACGATGTCGTGCTGGTCGACCAAAGCGGGGTTGAGCATCGTGTCATGCTCAGCGTTCAGGCCATTCCGGATCGCGAAAACACGATTTGCGGTGCATTGGTCCGGATTGACAGTGAAGGCTTGAACTCAGCGGCAATCAGTGACGGGCAGCGTCCTAGCAATGCCGGTCGGGCCGCCGGGTTGCCCGGACGTGATGCATTCGACAAGCGTGCCGACGAACTCATTAACATTGCCAAGGCACAATCGGTTGAACATACGCTGGCATTGATTTCGGTCGACAACGTGGCCTCGGTGTACGAGGAACACGGCTATTGGGCGGTCGAAGAACTCTTCTGGCAGTTGACCCAATTGGTGCGTGACGAATTCGGCAGTGCGGTGGAACTGTTTCATTCCAGCCTGATGCACTTTGCGGTGCTTCAGTCGTTCGAAAACCCGGAATTTTTTGAGGTGCGGGCGCAGCGGTTACGCAAGGCGATTGAGGCTCATGAGTTCCGCTGGAACAAGAAGAGCTATCGCGCCACCGTCAGCATCGCTCTGTCGGCCATCGATGCGCGTTGCGAGAGCCTGACTGAACTTGTTGATGCCTGTGACCGCGAGATGCGCCAGTTACGCACCTTGGGTGGCAACCGGGTGGGTCTGCAGATGGCCGATGAAGTGGCTGGCATGGCGCGCTCGATTGACGAGCGCCTGATCAAATGGCTGGCCATGGACGAGCAGGAAACCCGACTGCAGATGCAGTCTTTTGAACTGCTGCACAGCGGTGAAAGTCAGCCGTGGATTGCCACCCAGTTGCGGGTGGAAATGGAAGATGGCTTCTGGGCTGATCCAGGTGCGTTCCTCACTTCAGCAGCACGTGTTGGTCTGCTGCCCAAGATCGATTTGTGGCTGATAACGCGTGTATTGGCTGCAGCCCAAGCGCACAAGGATTTGGCAGCAACACATGGCCCCATCCTTGTACCACTGCACATGCAGTCACTGATCGATGAGGGGTTTTTGGAACAGATTGAAGATGCGGTTGCGGGCTCAGGTGTAGATCGTGGGCGCGTGCTTTTCTGTCTGGATGATCTTGAATGTGCAACTCATGCATCAATCGCAGCGAAGTTTTCCGAGGCGGCCCATGCGATGGGCTTTGGGATTGCCTTGAGCGGTGCGCGGGTTGAATCGGTTGGCGCAAAAATCCGTATCCTGAAGCCGCGTTTGGTTGCCGTGCATCCGAGTGTTTATCAGGACGAGAACAGCGAACGTGTACAGGCGTCGCTGAATTACATCCAGAGTATTGGTCGCGCTGAAGAGTTCACATCGGCAGTTATCGATCCTGTCGACGAAACCACCCACAAGCAGCTCAGTGGCTATGGGGTGGCGCTGGTCGCGCGTTCAACTCTGGGCGTGGGGCCGCTGTACTGAATGCAGCGCTGAGCGACTTAACCGAACTGCGGTTGCGGTTCAAACTGGTCGATTGGAATGACCGTGTCCATGCGCAGGAATTGGAACATGTCGGCAGGCTGGCCGGAGAGCTGCACAATTTTGATTGGCAGGTTGGCACGTTTGGCCAGTTTGCCCAGGTAGGCAATCAGGCCGATGCCGGTGGAATCAATGTTGCGCAGTTGGCTGGCGTCGAGAATAAAACCTTTGGCCGACGTATCCTTGATTACACGTTCAAAATCCGTACGCATGTCATGAAACAGGTGGCTGTCCAGCGTCTCAGGAAAGCGAATACACACCAGCCCATCGTGGCGTTGTTCGTACCAATTGCTCATGTGCGATAACCCCCATTATCGGTTGAGCTATTAAATTCAAGCTGCGGTTTCAGTCATCCGATGACGTGCTCAGTCCTGACAAAATCGAGTTGGCCTGCACCAGGTCACCTCGATCAAAAAATGCTTCTGCAACCTTGAGTTGCCTTTGAGTTTCCGCCGGCAAGGATGTGCGCCGTAAGGCGTTTATGCGCTTGCGAATTTGCCGCTGTTCTAACTCTGATGGTTGTGAATCAGTCGGCACGGCGGTCGAATTGTAAGGTTTTTTTTCGTCAGGCTGCGAATCCGCTTGCGCCGTGTTGTTGGAGGCGGGTATGTCCTGCTGTTGCTGGGCAGGCGCCTTCTCCAGTTCTTCGATCAGGCGTTGAGCTTGCTCCTGGCGTCCTCGTTCCAGCAGTGCCTGGGCGACTTGAGCCTGGCGTTGCTGCTCTGTATCGCTGGCTTGAAGCCAGGGCGCCAGGCGCTTGCGCAGGCGTGCCAGGGC
>JBFKEC010000101.1:0-10574 GCA_041619315.1 Oceanococcus sp.
GCTGGCATGACCTTGCCCACTAACGGCTCAAAAAACCAGACGCCCGCCATGTACAGCCAGCACATCAGCGCCATGTTGATGAACAGCCAGGCGCGCTGCTTACGTGTTTTACGAAAGTGATAAAGGGGCGTGGGGTTCATGTCACAGAGTGTGGCGCAGGCAAAGACCACAACCACAATTCACTGCGCACGCTCTTTATATAGAACGAATACGGCGATACCGCCCAAAACCGCCAGCGACGCCACCAGCAGACGCACAGTGATGGCTTCCCCCAACCAGATCAGCCCGCCGAATGCGGCCACTACAGGCACGCTGAGCTGAACCATGGCCGCCGTGCTGGTTCGCAACCATGGAAGCACCGCGTACCACAGTGCGTAACCCAGACCCGAGGCCAAAGCGCCGGACGCCAGGGCGTAGGCCACACCGGGCGCCCCCATCAGTTCATGCCGCCCAAACACCAGGAAAACCACAATCGCCATGGGTGTGGCACGCACAAAATTCCCGGCCGTGTCCATGGTCGGGTTGCTCGCCCCGCGCCCGACTATCGAATACACCCCCCAGGCCACGCCGGCAAGCAACATCAGCACCGCCCCGCCCAACGGCGGTGCGCTTACCCCTGGCAGCATCAGCCACAGCAACCCGCCAGCCGCAGCCAGCGCAGCCGCGCTCTGCGGCCTGTTAATACGCTCGCCTGACCACAACGCGTAGACAATCATGCTGGCTTGTACCGCGCCAAAAAGCAGCAAGGCTCCGGTGGCCGCACTCAGGCTGTTGTAGGCAAAGGAAAACAGCGCGGCATAGGCGAACAGCGCGGCCGCCGGCAACCAGCCGCCGCCAGCAACACGCAAACGGCGAGCGGACACGGCACAGATGAGCCACAGCACAACGGCACCAGAGCCGATACGCAGCAAGGTAAAACTGGCCGCGCCGATAGTGCCGGAAACCAGCGCCTCGCGGGTCAGCAGGGAGTTGGCCGCGAATGCGCCCATGGTCGCCACCGTCAACGCAACAAGTGCACTTGTCGGCAGCCGTTTCACGCGCATGCCCGATGCGGCCAGGGTGCAAATGTCATCGCGGCGCGGCGCGTTCGCTGGGCACGCTTTTTAAACCGGCGATCAGTGCGAAAGGGTTTTGCTGCATACGTAAAAAATGGTTCATTGCTGATATCGGCAGGCAACCGGGTTCTAAAAGGTAGGCGCGCATAGCACCTGACGCGTGGCCCGCCGTGGTTTTCTGTTTTGTGCACTGCCAAGCACAACCAGAGATCTCATCCGCAGCTCCACGATACTCAAAGGGCCACTATGTCACGCTGGTGTCGACATTCTGGCCAGAAGCCACTGCCACTTCAATTTTATTGCTAGCCTTCAACCGTACAGTAACGTCCCGACATCGCATCACGAAAATCCTGCAAGTCATTCACGCCCGGCGCGGATTGCCAAGGCTCTTGCAGGATGGGTTGAAACTCTACACAGGCGTCAATATCGGGATCATCGTGACAGTCAAAGATTCGCTGCTCAATCAGGCTGACGTCAGTAGTCCCCCACCAGTTGTGAGTCGCAACGATGGTCATGTGGTTGGCGCCGGATAACAACCGGATCTGACCAACATCCAGATTGTTTCCGGTCAGTATGGCCACAACAGATCCGTCAGACACAGCTGCCGATTCCGTGAAAACCGCATAGTCGCCAGCCAGCCAGTTGTCATGGAATTTAATGTTGGTCGCAGGTCGCGAAGAAATCAGACTGATGCCCGGTATGGCAGTGAATATATTTCGCTGAAAGACAACATTACCAACATCACGCAACCAGACATCACCCTTGTCGCCAACACCAACGCTATCCAACTCCATCTCCAGCAATGAATCAGATACGCTAATTCTTGCCGCCCCGCCTTGCGACAGCACAATCGGGAAAAGCTCCGACCGCGTACCCATGACCACTTGGGACAAATCAAACTCGGCTTCGCTGTTTTGCTGCGTCTCGTCCGCAAAGCCGATTGCAAGCTGACCAAAGTAAACCGGTTGCCCTGGTGCGCCTTGCGCATTCAGATGACCAGCAACACGCAGAGTCCCAGTCGCCATGTCACCGGCAAAGGCCGGCCCGATCACACTCACTGATGGTTCTATATCCAGCGTCACCCCGTGAGTGACGCGTGTCGATTCAACAAAGTACGGCGAGCCCGTCTGATCCAGAACCGTGTCCTGATCAATAATCTCAGGCAATCGTGTCCCGAACTCGATCGCAACCAGCACGTCATCACTGGTTTGCCCATCAGCCTGTAACGACACTGCGACGTGATAGCACCCAGGTGCGTCGACCAGAATGCTGCTATGCGCACTGCTGGGGTCAGCAATTTCAACTCCAGCATCCACTGGCCCTGCAACAAGCCGCCAGTTATACATGCCTGACGCGCCGTTATCTGTTTTCGCTTTCAACTCGAAAGGCTCGTTTACTGCCCCTGAGCGCAAACTGAAATCCAGCTCCACAATAAGCGGTGTTGGAGTTGGCGTCGGTGCCGGCGTCGTTGGTTGCGGCGTGACAACTGGCGTTGGCGATGCTGTCGGGCTTGGGCTTGGGCTGGGAATAAGTGAAGGCGTTGGTGTTGGCGTAGTCTGCGGCGTAGGCGTGGGCGTCGCCGTCGTATCAGGCGTGGGATCAGATGGCCGCGATCCACTATCACCGCATCCGGTAATCACCAAGGGCAATAAACCCCATATTCCGACAGCGAACCAAGAAAATATATTTCCCATAGGAAAATTGTTGCGTTGGCGTCCCGCCATCCACCTCTCCCTGTGATTTTTTGATTCAGATTCAGTAGCGCCGAAATTTCGTACCTTTCTGACAATACCGAGTTTGCCACAAAGCAATATGCACTCGGAGACAGAATTAACGCCTTTATACCCGCACAACAGTCACTGCAACCCGCAGCAATGCCAGCATGCCGAACAGGAACAAAATTCCGGCGCTGAACCGCGCCAATGCAGACAGGTATTTTTGCAAATGTCGTTTCAATACACCGAATTGAAGAATCCAACTGACCAGTGAATACCACAACCCGTCGACTGCAAACGCGGTGAAAACAGCCACAGCACGCCCAGCGTGGCTGGCGTCCTGTGGCACTGTGGCGGCGAACAGGGCGACGAAAAACAGCATGACCTTGGGGTTTGCCATGGCCATAGCAAACCCGTCACGCGTTGCTGCCCCTTGCGCGTGCGCGTCAGCAAGAACGCGATTGCGCTCTGCCCAGGTCAAACTGGCGAGTCGGATCAACCACAAGCCTGCGGCCAGCCACAATGCCAATCGCAACAGCGGATGGGCCGCAATCAACACCGCAATGCCGGTGACCGCCAACGTGGCATACACGGCGACGCCGCTGGCATGCGCCCACGCGCACATCACACCACCACGTGCGGACAGGCTGGCGTGACGTATGACCACAGCCAGACTCGGCCCCGGCGACAGTGCGCCCCCTGCACAGGCGAGCAATACCACGGCCCATTCGCTGATCGTCATGCTCGCCCCAGCATGTCCGGCCTGGCCAGCAGCAGGTCGATGAGCTGATCCATCTCCGGCCCAGCAAGCTCACCGCCCATTACACTGGAACGGCAAAGATTGGCTGCGTGCAGCGGCGCTGCCGCTTTGTTCAGCATGCGCCGCAAGGCCTCGCCACCTTCTGCCAACAAATCGGCCACCACCGCCGGGCTGAGCATGCCCGCGCTTTCCAGCACTGGCATGTGGGTCACATTGTGCAAGGCAGTGAGCAGTTTGGGCCCGACGAACTGGGCCGGCATGGGTTGGCTGTTGGCGACCAGCAGTCGCTCCGCGGTATCGACATAAAAATCCACAAAGCTGTTGTGCCCGTCGCCCTGATCAGCGGCCTGCATCACGGCGTTATGCACCTTGCGATGGACCCGCCAGCGTTTGCGTGGATCCGCCTGCACCCATATTTCGCGCCCGACAGCAAAAGGTGCATCGAGCAGCGTGAACGCCGCCGGGCGAAATACCAGTACGTCGGCGTCCATCCACACAACCAAATCCGCGCCCTGACGCAGTTCATTCTGCATCCAGCGCAAGCGCGCCACGTCACTCGCAATGACCGGGCGGATTCGGCCGCCCGGCTTAAATTCGTCGCCCAGCAGATCAAATAGCTCATCGCCGATCCATTGATACCCATAGCCATACCTGCGGGCCCACAACTGCACGCTGTCCATGCAGCGGGCCAGCCACCCATGGCGCTCAGATGCCGGGCAGGATTGCAAAACCGTCACCTTGTGATTCACAGTGGTTAGCGCCCCATCATTGCTATGCTTGAATCGGCTTGCCACTTTAGCAAAGCGCAATCACTGCCCTGCCCACCGACGTTGCCCTATGACCTCCATTGCATACCTCAGTCACAACGACTGCGCGCGCCATGAAATTGCACCGGGTCACCCGGAGCAACCGGAACGCATTCGCGCAGTCGATCAGGCCTTGCGCAGCCATGCGCGGGTCAACGCCGCACTGGATTCCATGGATGCGCCACTGGCCGACCCTGCCAGTCTGTTGCTGGCACATGAACCTGATTATGTAGACACCCTGCTGCGACTGAAACCAGGGCCGGGCGAGTCAATCCGCCTAGACCCGGACACGGCCATAAATGCTCACTCTTTAAATGCTGCACGACGCGCGGCGGGGGCCGTCGTTGCCGCCGTAGATGCGATCGCCACAGGCACACACAGTCGGGCGTTCTGCAACGTTCGGCCACCCGGCCATCATGCCGAACACGACAAGGCCATGGGATTCTGCCTGTTTGACAGCATCGCAATCGGCGCTTTGCATGCCATTACCGCACACCATCTAGAGCGCGTGGCCGTGGTGGATTTTGATGTGCACTTTGGCAATGGCACATCAGACATCCTGGGAAATCACCCCAACGTCCTGCTGCTTTCCTCTTGCCAGTATCCGCTTTATCCCCTCGATGAACTGCCGTTCGCTGGCCGTTCGGAAATCAACATTACGCTGGCACCGAAAAGCAACGGACAAGACTTCAGGGAATCCGCAGTGAGCCAATGGTTCAGTGCACTGGAAACCTACAACCCCGAACTGGTGTTGATCTCTGCCGGCTTCGACGCCCATGCCGACGACCCCCTCGCCGGGCTCAATTGGCAGGCCGAAGACTATGCGTGGATCACCCGTGAACTTATCCGCCTGACGCCGCAATCGCGCGGTGTGGTCTCAAGCC
Organism: Oceanococcus sp.; assembly: GCA_041619315.1. Lineage (GTDB taxonomy): Bacteria > Pseudomonadota > Gammaproteobacteria > Nevskiales > Oceanococcaceae > Oceanococcus. Next base: position 5,221 of record JBFKEC010000101.1, read on the forward strand.
TTGAAGGCGGCTACAACCTGGAGGCGCTGGGCGCGTGCGCCCTCGCCCACGTCGATGCGTTGATACCATGACGGCAGACTTGAACATTCGTCCGGCCACGGCGGCCGATGCGGAAACCATACTTACGTTCATCCGTGAACTGGCGATCTATGAAAAGGCCGAGCACGAAGTCGTGGCCAGCCTGGACGACATCCAGCGCCACATCCTGCAGCCCGATGGCGTGGCCAACGGTCTGATATGCGAATCCCAGGGCCAGGCCATCGGCTTTGCGGTGTACTTCTTCAGCTTTTCGACCTGGCTGGGTTCAGCCGGACTGTTTCTGGAAGATCTGTATATTCGCCCGGAGCATCGCGGCGGCGGAGCCGGAAAAGCCCTGCTGGCCCATCTGGCCAAGCTTGCCGTCGCGCGTGGCTGCGGTCGTTTCGAATGGAATGTACTCAACTGGAACAGCCCCGCGATCGGGTTCTATGAATCGCTGGGCGCACGCCCGCAAAGCGAGTGGACAACCTATCGCCTGCAAGGCGAGGCGCTCAAGGCGTTGGCGGCCAGCTGACACAAAAAAGCCCCGGCCAGGGCCGGGGCTTGTGTGTACATACCTGGCTGTTAATTGCCAAACAGCTTGCCAAATGCTTTATCCAGCGCCTTGTCCACGGCCTTGTCGGTCTGCGTGTCCACTTCACTCTCGGTGCGGTTCTCCACCCGGTCAGCCTGACGCTCGGCCTTTTTGCCGAACAGGCCACCCAGACTGAAACCACCACCGGATTTTTCGCTGGCGCTGCTACTTCCGCCACCAAAGCCCTGCATGTTTGGCATGGCCATGGGCTCGGCCGGCAGATCAAAGCGGGACGAGGCAACACGCTCCGAGGACACTGACGTCACCGTCATGTCGTCATCAAAGCGCAGGATGCCTTTGCCGCGCTTTTTCAGCTCATTGACCATCACATCAGCCTGAGCGGGGTCCTTGCCGGTGAGCTGCAAAATTGTCCGACTCATGCCGTGCATGGCGTTGCGCAACTCGCGCGCACGCTTATCACCGGACAAAACCATTTCGCTTTGCTGGGGTTGGCCATTTCCGTCAACGTAGCTGATGCTCCACACTTCACCCACGATACCGGCCACGTTTTCCTTACGGCCGGTATTGCTCATGCTGTTCACGCGTGAGGCGTTGGGCTGAGTATCTGGCACCATGCCTTGCATCATCTGGAGCGCGGCGCCCGCATCCATCACGGTTTCCTGACCCGGTTCACCGGTGACCATGTAGATCTTGTTGTCACGGAAAACCATATAGCCATCACGCCCCGTGCCCATGCGCAGCATGTTGTCGCCAACATATTCTATTTGCGTCACGTCCTTGCCGCTTTTGAGCACAGCCACGCCGGCCCAGGCCGACCCACCGGCCAGCATTGCGACAAGTGCCAATCCATTGATCAATTGTTTACGCATATTCATTGCAATCTCCTTAATCCCGATCCCCGCAGGCTTGTATCGCCCGCATGACCCGCATTCTCTACCTGGAAAAGCGCAATGACCAGCCCGTTGGATGCATCCATGCTCTGACTTGTGATCCCGGTCACATCCGCACTGTGGATGCCCTAATCAGGCGCTGATGCACCGCGCCAGCGCACACCGTAAAGGTCATGTCGACGGTCTTTGCGGTTTTGCACTGTGCCGTATTGGCGCGCTGCACGCAGTTGCTCCAGATTGAGGTCGGCAAACGCCAGCATCTCGGTGTTTTCCGTGCAGATGGCGGCGATGCCGTCACGCGCAAACGGGAAATCACACGGGGTGAGAATCGCACTTTCGGCGTAATGAATGTCCATGTTTCGCACCCGGGGCAAATTGCCCACATTGCCGGCCGTGGCGACATAGATCTGGTTTTCGATGGCGCGGGCGTGACAGCTGTAGCGCACGCGCAAATGCCCCTGGCGCTCTTCTGTGGAATACGGCACGAAGATCATGTCAGCGCCCTGATCAACCAGATAACGGGCCAGTTCAGGGAATTCGGAGTCGTAGCACACCAGCACACCGATGGTGCCGCAATCGGTCTCGATCGCCCGCAGGTAATCACCACCCTCAATTTGCCACCAGTAACGCTCACCCGGCGTGGGGTGAATCTTGGGCTGCTCGTAAACCGCACCATCACGCAGAAAAACGTGGGCGACATTGAGCAAGCGTCCCTGCGCATCTCGCGCCGGATGTGAACCCCCGATGATGTTGACGTTGTAGCGAATCGCCAACCCCTGCAACAGATCTTCCAACTGATCGTTGTAATCGGCCAGCCGGACCATCGACTGATGCGGGCTGAGCTCCTCGTTTTCGATAGACAGAAGCTGGGTGGCGAAATATTCCGGGAACACCACAAAGTCGCTTTTGTACTCGGCGACGGCATCAACAAAATAGGTGCAGATTGCGGCGAAATCATCAAACGATTCGATCCGGCGCTGCTGATACTGCACCACCGCCACGCGCACCACATCAGCCCCGCGATCTGGCGCCGTGATGGCGTCTGTGAGCGAGGCCGCTTCTGCCGGATTGCGCCACAGCATGTGCGTAGCGTAACCCGCCGAAGCCGTATCCGAGGGCAAATAGCCGGGCAGCACACCGATCAGCTCAAAGCCCTGACGAATCTGAAAAGTAATGACAGGATCGCGCAGCTTCTTGTCCGCTACGGCCTGGGCATAGTCTTCGGCGGATTCAAAATCCTTGGCACGCCGGGCATAGCTCGGCATACGCCCACCAAACACGATACCCAGCAGATTGTTGTCCACACACAACGCACGGCGTGCAGAATACAGGCGCTCACCGATCTTCAGGCCACGGAAATCCTGATCGACGCAGACCTCATAGCCATAGAGATACTCTCCCGTGGCATCGTGGGTACTGCCAAAACCGTCACCGGTGATGCCATCCCAGGTGTGGGTCGCAAGCGCGCGCTCCCCACTGATCCGCAAGCTGGCGCAGTAGCCAACGATCTCGCCGTTGTACTTCGCAACCAGCTGCCCTTCTGGAAAGTTGTTCAGATGGCCGCGAATCTGCTCACGGGTATAGCCATTGCCCGGGTAGACCTTGCGCACCAATCGATAAATGGCCGAAATGTCTTTCTTGCGAGCGCTGCGGACGTAAAGTTTGGGTTGTTTCATGGGCCGCAGAATGCGCACATTCCACGGCCCATGCAAGAGCCAGCGAACAGCTGGCGTACGGCGCTGGGCTTAGCCGAGCAAGCGGGCCTTGGCGTCAGCGTATTCGCGCTTGAGCTGGTCGACATAAGCGCCAGCCGGCTGAACCTTCTTGATCGCACCAATGCCCTGACCACAGCCCCAGATATCCTTCCAGGCTTTGGCCGAGGAGATGCTGCCCTCGCCACTGCCATCGGCGCTGGCAAAGTCCATGGTGCTGACATCGCCCTGCGGCAGTTTGTCCGGATCCAGACCCGCACGGGTGATGGACGGACGCAAATAGTTGCCATGCACGCCAGAGAACAGGTTGCTGTAGACGATGTCTTCGCCGCCACACTCAACAATCATCTTCTTGTAATCATCAATCGCACGGGCTTCTTCAGTGGCGATGAAAGAACTGCCCATATAGGCGAGGTCCGCACCCATCGCCTGCGCAGCCAGAATCGCATCACCGGTGGCGATACAGCCCGACAGCAGCAGCGGGCCATCAAACCATTCGCGAATTTCCTGAATCAATGCAAATGGTGACAGCAGGCCGGCATGGCCACCAGCACCACTGGCCACGGCGATCAGGCCATCAGCGCCCTTTTCAATCGCCTTGCGGGCAAATTTCTGGTTGATGATGTCATGCAGCGCGATACCGCCGTAGGAATGTACCGCGTCGAAAATATCGACCCGCGCACCCAGCGACGTGATGATGATCGGCACTTTGTATTTCACACACAATTCCATGTCCTGCTCGAGACGCGGATTGGATTTGTGCACGATCTGATTGACCGCAAAAGGCGCGGCCGGATTGTCCGGATTGGCCTGATTGTGGGCATCCAGCTCTTCGTTGATTCGAATCAGCCATTCTTCGAACATTTCGACCGGACGTGCATTGAGGGCCGGAAATGAGCCGACGATGCCGGCCTTGCACTGGGCAATAACCAGGTCCGGGCCGGACACAATAAACATGGGGGACGCAACCACCGGAAGCTGCAGACGGTCTTTGAGAATGGGGGGCAAAGCCATGAATCGAATCTCCTGTGTATGTATGTGTAACTAATATGTAACTGATAGGTAACATAGCATAAGGCCCATGCGGCAGCCCCCAACTTTAGATCAGTTTGGCAACGCTGATCCGAGCCTTGTCAGGGCCTCATCATGCAGGCTGACAAGCAACATATCGCCCGCCGAGCTGACCCGGAATGCACCGTAACGCGCATTTTCGTAGCGTTGCGCGTGGCCTTCCTGGAAAAAGTAGGCATCTGTTGCGAATTTCACCCGACCTTCGCGCAGTCGATAGGTAAGCGCCAGTTGATTCTGGGCCAGCTGGCGGTCGGATTGCAGGGACTCAAAACGAGCAACACCATTCGCGTCGACACGCACAATGGCCCGACCATCAGTTGCACCAGGCGGCACATCACGGCCGGCCTGAAGCGCACGTCGTATGTCATTGGCCAAGGCGAACTGCAGCGCCATGTAATCCCCCTGCATCAGCGAGCGCGGGTCTACAGGAGCCAGCTCAAGATAGATCAGCTGGCCGTCACGCAGATGCTGTTCAGAATTGTAGATTGCGATATTGATCACAATGCAGACCAGCGCCCAGCCGACCATGATCCAGACTCTTGTCATCCACGCACTCATGGCGCGCCCCGCCGCGTCAGCACCACACGCAGCCCGAGCATGACCAACCCAAGCAGCAGCAGGACAATAGCCTTGTGCAACAGACTGATGCTCAAAAGATAGTAGTAGCTCGACAGAAAGATCAGCCCTGCCACCACGCCCAATCCGAATAGCACCCGGTTGGCCAATGCAAAACCGAGTATCACCAGCGTCAGCACGCTGCTCAGACCTGAGGCGAATACCGTGAACAGCCCAATTAACGCGCCCCCCACCAGACTGATCAGCCAAGCCCGACTGCCAATACGCATACCCGAGCGACGCAACAGTACCGCGAAAACCAGCAGCATCACGAATGCGCACAGCGCTTCCCCCAGCCATGGCGGTAAACCTGCGAGTGCTGCTGCTGGATCGAACCAACCATAAGCGGTGTGTTCGAAACGCCGTACGAAAAGCATCAGTAACAACGCCAGACTCACCCCCCAGGCCGGCATGGTGACCCGACTGACATCGTCATGGATATTCAGCTCATTCAGCCACAGCAGCGCGACTACGATCAGCACGCTGGGTGGA
>JBFKEC010000102.1:0-10567 GCA_041619315.1 Oceanococcus sp.
GAAGAAATGTCAGCCAGTTCCTTGGCGCCACTTTCGTCGTACAGCTTCTTGGTCTTTGTATTGATCGTAAGCACGGTGCCGCTTGCAACCGAGTACTTCTGCTCCAGGATCGGATCGCCGTTTTCATCCAGCACCGGCTGGCCATTGTCGTCGAGCTTCTTGACCCAGTTTTTCAGATCGATACCAATACCGCCGGTCACACCCACCGTGGTCAGGAAGATCGGCGAAATGCCGTTGGTCCCTGCAACAACCGGCGCGATATTGACGAACGGCACGTAGGGGCTGCCTGGTTTGCCCATCCACAAGGCCACATTGTTAACCCCGGACATGCGCGAAGAACCCACACCCATGGTGCCTTTCTCGGCCAGCAGCATGACGCGCTTGTCCGGATGCTGCGCCTTGAGCGCCTCGATCTCGGCCTGTGCCTCAGGCGAAATCATGCACTTGCCGTGCAGTTCACGGTCAGAGCGGGAGTGCGCCTGATTGCCTGGTGACAGCAAATCGGTCGACACATCACCTTCTGCCGCGATGTAGGTTACAACCTTGACCTCTTCATCCGGCTCGGGGAGCTTGGTAAAGAATTCGGCTTTGGCGTAGCTTTCCAGAATGTCCTTGGCAATGGCCTTGCCGTCGGCGTAGGCCGCGGCCAGACGATCGGTATCGGCTTCGTACAGAAAGACCTGCGTTTTCAAGACCTCGGCGGCCTGACTGGCAATCGCCGCGTCGTCACCCAGGGCCAGATCCAGCAACACGCCGATCGACGGGCCACCTTTCATGTGCGAGAGCAGTTCGAATGCGAACTCGGGGGTGATTTCGGCAACAACCGACTCGCCCAGAATGATCTCTTTCAGAAACGCAGCCTTGGCATCGGCGGCACTGGTGGTGCCGGGCAGCGTGTTGTAGATGAAGTATTTGAGCGAATCTTCGCGATGCTCATGGGCCTGATCTTTGATCTGCGCGATGATCTCGCTGAGCAGTGCACTGTCTTCGATAGGTTTGGGGCTCAATCCTTGCTCTTTGCGAGCATCGATCTCTTTCAGGTATTCCTGATACAGGCTCATATTTCTGGTTCTCGATGAGTGGGTAGCGAGTAGTGGTCGAACGACAGGCTGCAATCCTTAACGCGCACCGCGGGCCGATTTGCGCAGACATGCGGCAAATCGTGTGATCGAGGCCTGAAGGTGTTCGACGCCAGGAATCGAGCGCATCGCCCGCTTCACTGATCCTGAGGCACGCCGGAGCGGCGCTTCATTGCGGCAATTTTACCAATTCCGCGGAACAACAGGAAATTCGCCCCCCTGTTCCGCGCTGCCCGGCGGACAGTCTGGACCTCAGGCTGAAGTTTCCTGCTGCACATCCGCGGCGAAATCCGCGCCCTGCATGGCCTGAAAGATGCCTGGGTATTCGCGGTCAAAAGTGGCCTGCATCTCGGCCAGCGGGACATCGGCGAACGCCCCGCGAAAATTGAGGTATTCCATATGCCTGTGGCCGGCTTTGTCGAACGGGTGATAAATCGAATCACTGTGTCCGTCGAACTCCAGAGGGTGCAGGCCAAACTTGTCACACAGCTCGATATTGAACGCCGGAGTGGCCTTGCGCCATGCCCCATCAAGCCAGATATCGGTGTAGCCGTGAAAAAAGAACACATCGGTTTTCAGGCTTTTGCGCAAGCGTTCGGTGGACAGATGATTGCGCACATCGGCATAGCCCAGACGCGCGGGAATGCCCAGCGCGCGACACGCGGCCGCGAGCAGTACCGCCTTGCTCACACACCAGCCATAGCCTTTGCTCAGCACACTGCTGGCGCACAAGCCCGCGACACTCAGTTCTATGCGGTATGGGTCATAACGAAAGCCGTCACGCACCGCGTAGTACAAGGCCACAGCGCGCTCGCGATCACTTTCACCAACACCATGTTCAGCAGCAAAGCGCTGCACAGCCGGATGGTTGCTGTCGATAAACGCTGTTGGATTTAGGTAGTCGGCATTCGCGCCGACCGCATCACGCTGTGACATAAGCAAACCCGTAAATGCTGATAGCCGCCTTGGTACCAATTCCCTGGCGGACCTTCAGGCCAAAGCGTCGATCATAGCCCGCACCATGCCTAAGCTCGAATCCTGCCGCCGTTCGAAAACGTGGTCACGGTCTAATCGGAATCAATGTCCTTGCTCCAGGACACCGGCCGACGCACGGATGGAATCGTCGGCTCCACCTGCTGTGCGCCAACAATTGAACTGACCGACCCATCCTTTTCCTGGGCGCCAATGATGACCGTTTTGATGACAGTTTCACCATCTACGTCTATAGGCACGGATGCAACCACGGGGGTCGGCGGCAAACCTCCACCAGTAAACACCCCTGAGCGATCACCGCCACATGCCCCAGAGACACCAACTGCCCCTGAACTGTTCAGCAAGTTGACGATATATCCGCGTGCCTCACCCAGCGACGTTGTACATTCTGTCGCAGATTCTGGTGTGGGCCTGTTGGTCGAGAAGTAGACCAGACCACCGGCTACTACTGGCGAGGTCACAACTTGTTCCCCCGTGCCATTCTCGGTCAGATTGATGAACCACCCCTTCTTTTCTCCCCCCGGAAGAATTCGGCTTTCCAAATCACAGCCCGGATCCGAGGTGTAGTTGATCATGTCTGAGGTGTCGTCCAGATCCAAGGTGGTCGATGAATCTGTATCGGTCAGATCGTCACGGAACACATAGAAGCGGTTCACCACATCGGTGTAGGGATAATGCGCCTCCAACGGGTGCTCACGGTCGCCACTTCCAATTGCAACGTAGTATTCACTTCCCGAGTTGATCAGCGTCGGCGCAAACAGGAACTTGCGACCATCACCTTGCGTTTCCGCCACCTTGTAGGCTTCCCAATCGCTGGCATTCAACGGCGCGTAGCCATTGTCCGCGTCTGCAAAATCCAGACGATAGACTTCGCCACCCGTGGTAACGGCGTAGGCATAGTCAACAAAGCCATCACCGGAAGGATCCGCCAGAGCAATATCTGCGGCGACACTTCGTGCTCCAGCATCCACCGAGCTTAAGTCGAAGTACTTGATCAGCGCTCCAGTCGCGGCATTGACAACGAAAACGCCAGCTCCCTTAGGACTGCTGCAGCTTGGAGACACATCGTCTTCATCATCACAGGCGTCGTAGCCGCCACCGAAAATCAAAACCGGCGCCGTATCAGAGTGCCCCCTGATCAATGCAGCAGCCGGTCGCGACCAGGTCTGGCCAATCTCGGCAAAACCCGTGGAGCAACCGGTGTCGTTGGACAGATTCGGACATCCTCGGCGCCATAGGAAATTTGGTGCTTGCAACGGATTGGACACATCAAACGCGTAGACCATCCGTCCGCCACGGCGCTGGCTAGGAAAGATGTAGACAGTTGAACTGTCTTCGTTCTGGTAGACGCCCGTCGAACCATCAAAGAAGTACGGCTTACCGTTCGTACCGCCTGAGAAATTTACTGCCGGCGAGTTGCTGCGCAGCCGGGCAATATCGCTCAAGTGCTCAGGTGCCACAAATGACCAGACTTCCTCGCCGGTCTCGCCACGAACGGCACGGTAGGCGCCATCATTGGCGCCGTAGTAAACAATGACACCATCATCACCGAAATTCACTGGCTGCGGGCGAGAATGGATGACATCGCCATGTATCGATGCACGGGTTTCCGCAATGACGCTGTCGGCATCTTCATCCTGGGGCGCGAAACCATTGTCTGCACCTTGCACATAGGCTGCATCTGCACTCGACAACGACGACGATGATGCAATATCGATCAAGGTCGTGCCGGACAAGGTCTTCATGTTACGCGACACCGCATAATCGCCATTTCCATCTGGCGCGCCATTGTCGTCGTTACTCCGACGCAGAATCTGTGCCGCAGCCCCCTTCTCGACAAACGGCCCGTCCGGGTAATCCGAATTTGGATTGGCTGCCGTCGCGCACTGACTGTAGGCCGCCGGATCATCCGCAATGACGTCACTCCAGTAGTCGCCCGAGTCGGTTGTCCAGAAGCTGACTGCACAGTCGGAAATAAATCCGGTCTGATTATTGATGGCCACATTGCCCTGGCTGTCACCCAGCTCTACGGTCAGGCCACTGTCAACAACAAGTTGGTACCGCTTCAGGTTACCGAACCACCTCGGATCCTTGGTTCGATCTGGCTTGAATACGCCAATGTAAACCTGGTTTTCACTCTGCGCCCGATTGGTCGCATTTACCGGAAGGCTGGCCGATGAGAACGCCGAATTCACCGCCTGCACTTCATCGAAAATCTGGGTCAGCGCGTTGACGATTTCGCCTTCGTTGGTGGCCTGGTAATACTTGCCACCGCCGACACGCGCCATATTGAACAGCAAGCCCGAGAAACTCGCATTCTGCTGTGCATTGAATACGTCAATGGTATACGTCGAAACCTGCGCAAACGACGCCCCACCGGAACCTGGCAATGGCACACCTTGCTGACGTAGATACTTGGCCCATTCATCAGCAACCCATGGCCCTCCGGAAGGGGTACCGAAAGTCCCCGTTGGCGTGGCAACCGAGGCTGTGGTCCTGCCAATCACCTGATGGCGATTGGTCACACTGACCGGACAACCATCATGCGTCGATGGTGAAGAACAGACGCAAGACGTATAGGTTCCGTCCGAACAACCACTGTATTCACCGGTGTCACATGATGTGGACGCAAGGGAACATGAAGAGGTCAGACCCAACGGTGTCGACACTGAGGTGTTCTCGGTTACGACAGTCCGCTGTGTCTTGATTCCTCGTGGCTCGTAGTTGGCTTTTTGCCCGTTGCAGCCATCAGCGTCGGTGTATACATACTCACAGCTTGACCACGACGTCGTGGTCGTTGAGGTCTGACCCGGCGCTGGCGTATCCGGCTGGACAGTGGATGAGTTCGCCGGGCAACTGTAACTAGGCAAGGCCCTGTTGGAGTTATAGCAAGCCAGACGATTCTCACCGGTATATACCTTGCCGGGATCGGTTGATGTCGTTGTATCCGAAAGCACCGTTGAGCTGGCTGATGTACCCACCACGGTAAACCTGGATTGCAGGCAGGACTGGGTGTCTGTATCGCTGCAATAGCAGGAGTCAAACCCCTGTTCACTGCATTCGGCATTGTTTACGACAGCACTGCAACTTGCAGTGTCTACATAGCATGCATTGCTGTAACCACGCTCTATTTCTATCGGTTCCTCAACGACCTGATACTCGGCAAACGGGATATCCGTGACGGCCTCGCCAGTCAGGGCCTGCAACGCATCAATTGCGGCCTGGGCATCTTTAGAAGGCCCACTTTGCACGTTGTTGCCAATAAAAATCACGATAGTGCGGCGGCAGAAATCCGCCGCAGACAAGGGCGAGCGAAAATTTGAATACAGGGTTTTGTAGGCTGCGCTGTCCGCCCGACTTGCCGGGGTACCGGCGCCGCTCTGCGACTGTCCAAACTCACCTAAATAGTTGTAGATGTCCCACATCAGGGTACCGAAACCGTTGCCGCTGCTACGCTTCTCTATCGGGTCGTTGATGTTGTCGAATATCGTGTCGAGATGGTTAAAAAACACCGTTTTGTTATCGGCATTCAACGGGCGGATGTGGTGACGAACATAGCCGCCTTCATTGGTATTGGAATTCCCCGCCGTGGAATATTCCAGCAACCCCACATTGATGGAGTTGTCATCCAGAGACTCCAGCACCGTGCGAATAGCACGCGCCTCGGATTGGCCCTGAGTGAGTCCATCCGGCCATTTTTGCGACTGGCGTGACCAGTTGGCGCTATTGTCCAGAACGATGAGAACATTCGGCTTGCCGACCAGACTGGATTCATCGCTGGCAAAGATCTCGATGTCTTCCGGCGATGCGTGGAATGACAACGAAACCATGATCGCAGTAGCGGCAAAGGTCGCCATGCGCGACATCCGCGTTTTCCAAGATGTGTTCATTGCATCGCTTTCCAAAAGATCAGCGCTAAGGGGTGGGACATGAGGTTTCCACTGCATCGGTTGAAACACGTACGCCGTAATTTCCGCGAACGATCTGCCTGGTACTACTGAGCGCATCCGAAGCCACTGCGGTAACTTCCCACAGGCTGTTGGCACACAAAGAATTCTGATTTGCCGAACCCACCACTCCAAAATCCGTCCGGGTACTAATGACGCACGAGGCATCAACTGGATCCGCAAGATTGAGCTGGTTGTTCTGAATAATTTGCGATTGCACGCAGAACGGTGCTGGCGTCAGTTCAACCGCAACGTCCGTTTCGCCATCAGCATCTATGTCATAGCACCGGGTATTCAGCGAGTCCTGACAGCCGACCAGAAACACTGCGGTGGGAGCATTGACGACACGCGTCGTGCTAATGGCCGCCTCCAGCGTGCTGTTCGCCAAATCCACGGCATTGTTCTGGCTCTGCAGGTTATGAACAATGTTTACGCTGGTCTGGGTCATGTTGTAGACGGTCACCAGCGAAATGCTCGTCAACAAAAGCATGACAAGACCGATGATCAGGGTGGATCCTCGTTGCGCAACCATCTCGCCTGTGCCGGGCGGCTTGATCATCGTCTACGTCCCGCGATGTTTCGCAGCATTGCTACAGAGTTAAATGCGTGCCGTTTGTAGCCATCATCAAATGGCCCCACCGTAATCAACTCACCATCAATGTCGTCACCCAAGGTGAACGATTTGGACGCAGAAACACCACGGGATTCGGTGGTGGATCGGGTCAGAATATTGACCTTTACGGCTGTAACGTTGCGCCAGTTCTGCATCCTACAAATGTTGTCCGCACATCCTGCGAATACCGTTGGGTTTGCGGAATATGCATCCGGTGCACCATCACCATCCGTATCGATGCCGTACTCAAACTGCATGTCTTCAACCCCATTGGCCAAAGCCTCTTCCTCAAAACCGCCCGCCGTAAGCTGCATGCGTTTGAGTGTCGGGATGCCATCACCAGACTGATCGTTATTTGCAATGAAATAAATATGGGTGCGAAAACGCCTGCGACCAGCAACAGTGGCGCAGTCTCGTTCGGTTTTGGTCAGCTCGGCAGGGTCGGTATGCAGAACGAACCAGTCATCTGAATCAGGTGACAACAGATTCAGAGCGTCGCTGCAGCGCGAAGCCTGAAAGTATGGCGCGTCGTCAACAACATCACAGCCTGCCGTACCGGCCACACAAGTACTGAGGCGGCGCAGGACAATCACGTCTGTCTCTTTGCGCCAGTCATTGATGCATTCGAGCGGGGCGGCGGCGAGACTGTCGTAGCCCTGAACATGAAATGGCAGAGCCAGGTCCAGATCGGCAAGTGCTGTTGCGCAGGGATCTGGCAGATCGGCCGGAAAATCCAGCGTAGGCTCAGCCAGGGTCAAATCGAATTCTGCATAGTACCCAGCCAGATGCAGATCACCTACAAGCAAGTCGGTAACGTAGCGTCCATTCTCGAGCAGGGTATTGACCCGATTTATTTCTGCCCTGCTGTGTAAACCGTTTACGAACAAAGTGGTAATGGCTGCCAGAACAATCAGCGATACCAGCATGCCGATCAGCAGTTCAATAAGGGTCACGCCGCTTTGGCGGCGGACCGCCGGAACGAATGTCATGAGCATCGCGGCAAGCCCACAGTCAAGGTTGAACTGACAACGCGTCGCAAGCTCTCATCACCGAACTGATCCTTGCCGCAAGCCAGGCCCTCAGCAGGGGCGCGCGATGCACGCATGCCCTGCCAGACCAGTGACACACGGTAAATACCAGGCGCACAGACGCCGGCTGTCGCATCTGGCGCAATCACTTCCTCAATACAGCCGCGTGCGCCGATCATTGCGCCAGTCCTTGTCCCGTCACGAAGTTCACTGGCGCCTTTTAACTTAAGACTCCATTCGCAAAGGTCGCGGTCAGCTTCACTCAACGCCGGATCACTGCAATCTTCAGCCAGATTGTCGTCGTAACCCACCGGTGTGGCCGTACCGGTAACGTAGTCGGACGCACTGTTGATATTGGCATTCAAACGCTCAGCAATATCACGCAAAAGCAATACGGCCTGCGAGCGCTGATAGCCTTCAACGTGGGTCGTCTGCATGGTGACCTGAAGGCTTGCGATACCCAGCAGGCCGAATGAGAAGATGATGATGGAGACCAGAACTTCAAGCAGTGTGAAACCACTTTGCGCATTGTGATTGATCATGATTCACAGGCCTGGCGCACAACATAGGCTCGCCCACCACGGTCTGCCGTCAGGCAACGTACATCACCAATTTCTTGTTCATCTTGCATTTGAAATTTCGGCAGATTTGGGCCATTCACGCGACCGGAAGCGAGAAACGTCAAAGACGTCGCGCTTCCGCTGATAGAAATGTTTTCGTGCACCTGACCAGCCAGCAGCACAGTGCCGTCGGCATCCTGCACCGACCAACCTTTCATCCAGTCATCATCGGTCGATATCAGTTGAATCGGCGCATTGCGTTTGACCGCTTCGCTGCGCGCCAACAACATGCCCGCCTGCAAGTCAGACGCCACCGCTTGAATCCGTGTATTGGCAATCACACTGCGAAATGACGGGGCAGCAATTGACGCGAGAATGGCGGCAATCGTCAGGGTCACCATCAGTTCGATGAGTGAAAACCCGCCCTGCCCCAGCAACGTTGCGGTCCTGGGCCTCACCATTTGTCAGCCGGCTCCCGTTGACCTGCACGATTAATACTCAATTTTCCATCTTCGTACTGGGGCCCGGATTTGGGCGTAGCAATCACCGTGAAGTCAGGTGGTGGGCCGGCTTCGAGTTCGACCGTGACGGTGTAGTACTTGGCCACGTCATCGGGAACGCTGATGCCCATATCAGACAACGTCGACGTGAACGTCCGCCCATCGATGAAGTACTGCTGCTCTCGCTGGGCCACGTCCAACAAAAAGCCTTGCGCGCTTGCCCGACGTCCTTTGCGTACCGAGTCCTGATAGGCGGGCAAAGCAACGGTTGCCAGAATCGCCACAATCAGCACCACGATCATGATTTCAATCAGGGTGAAGCCAGACTGACGTGCGCAGCTGTTCGGCCGGCCTGGCGCTGCATCACGGCCGGCGCGCATTGCGACATTCATGCTTAACGCTCTTCCAATATCTGCAGGGTGAAATTGAGCTCGGTGTCTTCGCCAGCACTGATCGCCAAGTCCTGTGCACCCTCGAACAGAATGTCATCATCGGCTTCGGGCTCATCGTCACCGGCCTGACAGGAAAAGGCTGCGGTGTAGTTACCCGCGGTCAAAAACCCGATGCTGTAGCTAAAATCACCGGAACCATCTTCCAGCGCATTCAATGTTGCCGAGGCCAATGGTTCGTTTTGCGAACCCACATCGTCCGCGGCTTGACCTGCACCCGGGTACACGTAGACCGCGGCACCAGCGCCACTTTGCGCTTCAGCTGTGCACTGTTCACGACTCAAAAGGTCGCCGCTAACCACGCCAGCGACAGTACCAACCTCGCGGTCGCCGACCAGACGCAGCGTTGGCCGCAGGTTGTAACAACCCGTAGCACCGCGTTGCGCAATCGACTTCCTCAAGTCGAAATCGATGGTGTAGGCGGACAGCGCGTCAGGCTCCACCACAATCTGACTGTTGATTTTCAAGCCGGACTGGGAACCACTGGGCACGACCAGCGGGTAGTCGGTGCCATCAATGGTGATATATGAGGCAAATGGTGCGGTCAGGTTGTTGCATGACGGTGCCGGGGTATCGACCACCAGCCGAAGACCACCGTACGTGGCCACAGGCACAATTTCACCATCAACCAGAATTTCGCTCAGCCCACCTTGCAAGGCAAGCAAATCAATCGCCTGTGGCGAGTCAAATATAAAAGACTCGGCATCACCGCCATCGCTGGCCAACAAGTGAACCTCGACCACCGAGACAACCACGGCATCCGCATTGTCGACCGGAGCATCGGTAATGGCGAGCTTGAAAATCCCAGTGCCCGAGATGTCTGACGAACTGCCGCCACAGGCGACAGCCACGAGTCCAAAAATCGCTACAGATAACGCGGGAAATTTCATGACACAACCTTAATGACCACAGTTGGCATTCTCATGCCATTTATGGTCCCGGTCAACCACAAATCCCAACCGCTGATCGTGAAATACGCCCCAGTTGTCCGGAACGGATTTTGCACAGAAACTGAAAAGCCCTCTGCGTTACCACGCAGAGGGCTTTGATTTCAGGATCACGATTACGTCAATCCCAATGGCCTCGTAATCCGGCTCAGAAGTTCACTTGCACCTCAGCCTCCGGCCCGACCGTCACCACACTGCTCGATTCAAACTGCACCGCATCATTGAAGCGTGGATCGTCTGCGCCAGACTGACAGGTCAATGCAACGGTGTAGTCACCCGCTGGCACGTAGCCCAATTCATAACGCAACACGCCTTCCTGAGTTTTTCTGATCGAGGTTGTTGCGAGCGGCCCGTTGTTGCCAGGGCCAATGTCTTGCAAACGCTTGGGCTCGCCCTCAAACACATAAACCGCACTGCCCTTGCCCGACCGCGCTGCTGCGTCACAATGCTC
>JBFKEC010000103.1:0-10401 GCA_041619315.1 Oceanococcus sp.
AAGCGAATCGAAACCACGCTGTCCCAGGCGGTGGCCGGGTCGGCCAGGGCATTGATGGCGGTGGCGCTCATGTAGCGTTCGATCTGGAAATCGCGTGTGGTCGGGGTGGCCGCAACCCCGGTTGCATCAAGCAGATCCACACCGTAAAGAAACTGGATATCTTCGATCCCATCCACCAGTGCCGCAGTGCGTGCCTCGACCTGCTGATTGTTCAAACCCAGCGCCCGGCAACGCAGGCTGAGCTGAGCTTCGCCTGCTGTTGAAGGACCGATGAAATACTGATCCTTGGTGTAAAAATTCCCGGCCGGGTCGGTCATCAACTGTGCCGCAGGATATCCGCTGGTGTCCTGTCCCAGACAGTTGGTATTGGACTGATACATCACGGTAATGACGTCCGGATCGTTCAGATTGGCCCCATCGCGAGTGGCCGGCGCGCCCGAATCATCATTGGCCCAAACAATGCCTTGCAGAATGCCCGGACCACCCTGACGAGGCAGGCCGGCAATACGCAGCCCACGATGGAGAAAGAAAACTGCGGTGCGCCCGTTGTCCTGTACCAGGCCCAACCCTCGTTGCAAACGATAGGACTGCTGCCCACTGAGAAAAATCTGCACCACACCGGCGATCACGACAGCCCCGAGCGTCAGCGCGATCATCAATTCGACCAGTGTGACACCCCGTTGCTGCGACATATCATTTACGCCGTTCATGGTGTCACCACTATCGATACGGTCTGAGTCATGGTCAGGGTGTTGCCATCTCCATCCTGATCCTCGGCATCATTGCGATCTGTTTCCGCGGTTTGCCATGTTCCGGTAATCGTATGCGGCGTTCCGGTCGGGCATGCCAAGGGCGCAGGCGGCGCCAGCACATTGCATGAAATCTGCAAACGTGCGCCCTCGGAAACCTCGATTACGCCACCGCTCCATTGGTTGTCTACAAATTCATAGCCGCAGTACACGCGGGCAACGTCGTAACGCGCCATTTGCTGGGCATTGCAGTTTTGCGCCGCAAGCCCGTTGTCTTCTTCACAACGCAAGGCGTTGATCACGGTGTCACCCAGCCCCGCGTTGGTGGCACACAGATCATCACCTTCAAGATAATCAAAGCCGTGATATTCGCTTGTGCCCGCAGTGATCAAACCGAATGCGCCGCGGTTGGCGCGCATGCGCTCGGCCATTTCTTCAACCAGCATGGTCATCTGACTGCGCTGATAGGAATCTTCCACCGAGCGCACACCGACCAGCTGTAGCGCTGCATAGCCGGCAAAGCCAATCGACAGAACAATCAGTGCGACCAGCAATTCGACCAGCGAGAACCCGCCATTTGCCTTGCGCATCAGCATCCCAACTCTCCGCTTTTCGGAATTTTGACCTTGGCCCGCCCGGATGCACTGATCACCAGATTGCGCATGTCATCAAGATGATCCGTGTCCGCTTTGCGGTCATCACAGATACTGTAGGTCGCGTTGTTGAAGCCTATTGGCAGTCCGGTACGGGCGAACTGGACTTCGCCCGCGCCGTTGGTTTTGACGATGATATTGGGATAGGAAATCCGCACATCCGACAGCTTGTTTTCAAACGCACCATCGCGATCGCTGTCGGCCAGCACGACCCAGCCGGCCGACCAGTCCTGGGTATCCTCACAATCGGGCGGATCGTCATCCGGATTTTTCGACATACACACCACAACATTGGTGTTCTGCTGAATCGCGGAGGCACGTGCCTGCGATATTGACGTCAGCAGTTCATTCGAAAGCGTGGAAATTCGATGATTGCGGATGGTGTCCCGAAAACTCGGAACACCTATAGATGCGGTAATGGCAACAATCACCATCACGATCATCAGTTCCAGCAAAGTAAACCCGTGTTGCTTCATTAGCGTTCCCTCCAGCCTCTGTTTTACATCAGGCTGAACCCGTGCGGGCCGTCACTCCTGACCGGCAGGCACAGGGCGCTGACGAACGGTCAGCGCGGGAGCACTTTGCGGTCGCGCTAGGCTTGAGCCAATGCCTTGGGCAGTGAGAAGGTTATGGTTTCTTCGCGCCCGGGGAGCTCGGTGGCACAACGCCCACCCAGCGCCTTGAGGCGCTCCACCACTTCCAGCACCAGCGTTTCCGGGGCTGACGCCCCTGCAGTTACACCCACAGCCTGACAATCGCTCAACCAGGCCGCGTCGATGTCTGCGGCGCCGTCAATCAGATAAGCCTTGGCGCCCTGCAGCGCGGCCAGCTCACGCAGACGGTTGGAGTTGGAGCTGTTGGTTGAGCCCACCACCAACACAATCTCGCATTCCTGGGCCAGGCCACGCACGGCGTCTTGGCGATTCTGTGTGGCGTAGCAGATGTCGTCCTTGCGCGGGCCAGTAATTTTGGGGAAACGCTCACGCAGGGTCTGGATAATGACTGCCGTGTCGTCGACCGACAGCGTGGTTTGCGTGACATAGGCCATACGCTCGGGATCGGTGACATCCAAACCGGCAACATCCGCCGGCTTTTCGACCAGATGCACACGGGCACCATGACTCAGATCAAACTGCCCCATGGTGCCTTCCACTTCTGGATGGCCCGCGTGCCCGATCAGCACCACATCACGCCCTTCACGTGAATAGCGCAGCACTTCCATATGCACCTTGGTGACCAGCGGACAGGTTGCATCGAAAACCGTCAGCTTGCGCGCCTTGGCGTCGTCGCGGACCTGTTTGGAAACACCATGCGCTGAGAAGATGCAGGTCGCCCCTGGCGGAATATCGGCCACTTCTTCAACAAAGATGGCACCCTTCTCTTTCAGGTTGTCGACCACAAAGCGGTTGTGCACAACCTCATGGCGCACATAAATGGGTGGCTCCAAGCGCTCTAGCGCCCGTTCAACGATTTCAATCGCACGATCAACACCTGCGCAGAACCCGCGTGGATTGGCCAGCTTAATTTCCATGTTTGCTCTCCGTTGCGGTCTTGTGACTGTGTCGCCACCAGTCCAGCACCATGTCGAGAATCAGCAATCCGGCGCCGGCGCAAATCGCCATATCCGCCACATTGAACGCCGCGTAATGCCACTGCCCGACATACACATCAATGAAGTCGACCACGTAACCATGACGCACACGATCAATTACGTTGCCGACTGCCCCACCGAGAATCAGACACATCGCCACAGCGATCAGCTGATGGCCATACAAGTTGCGCCGCAGCCAAACAAGAATGCCGAAACTGACCGCGCACCCCAACACCACAAACGCCCAGGGCGGTATATGACTGAAACTGGAAAAAGCCGCTCCAGTGTTGCGCAAATGGGTGAAGTTCAGATTGCTCATCACCGGCACCACGTCATACCAATCAAGATGCCGCAGCACCAATTGCTTGGTCACCTGATCTAGAGCGATAACCAGCATGGAAAGCCACAGCCAGTATGGATTGCTGAATCGGAATTTCACGCGATGTCCTGTAAAAAATGTTGTTGCGCCTGAGCCACGTCAGCGGCAATTGCCTGCTGCAGCTCATCGAGATTGGCAAAGGCCTGCTCTGGCCGCAGAAAAGATTCAAACTCGACCGTGACCACGCGATCGTAAAGCTCATGGTGACCTTCAAGCAGGTGGACTTCAAGGTGCTCGGCGTCACCGCCGATGGTCGGCCGGATGCCGATATTGGCCACCCCCGGCATACCATTCAGGCGCACACAGTAGACCCCGTGTCGCAGCGGACTGGGGCTGCGCAAGGCCACGTTTGCGGTCGGCGCACCCAGTTTGCGACCGAGCTTCTGGCCATGAATAACCCGCCCTCGCAGGCGATAATGGCGCCCGAGGCAGATCTTGGCTTCCGCCAGATCGCCACTTTGCAGCGCTTCGCGCACGCGTGTGCTGCTGATTCGCTGCTGACCGCTTTGCACTGTTTTTAGCTGCTCGACCCGATATCCAGACGGCGCAGCCATAGCCCTGAGCAGGTTCACGTCACCATCGCGGTTATGGCCGAATTTCCAGTCATCACCAATAACGATGCAACGCGCCGCCAAGCCCTCAACCAGCACTTTATTTACAAAGGCCTGCGGCGCCATGCTGGCCAACGCGTGATTGAAGCGCAACACCAGCGCCTGCTCCAGACCAGCATTGGCAAGAAAGCGCAATTTCTCGGACAGACTCTGCAGACGCACCGGAGCCAGATCCGGACGCAGGCATTCCAGCGGCTGCGGCTCGAAACACACGACACAACGCCGCATGCCGGGTGCAGCCTGGCTGAGCTGTTCCAGTAGCGCTTGATGCCCACGATGCACGCCATCGAAGTTGCCCAGGGTGACAACCACACCGCGATCGCCGGGCTGGATGTTACCGAGTCCGCGGATCACCCGCATATTGCTTTGTGTGTGTTCCATGCTCAATTGCTGCGCAGTATGTGACGCGGCCGCAAACCGGCCAGCCACAAGGTCGCGAAGTATGCCAGAGCAGCGCCAACAATCGCTTGAGTCAACTGCCAGGCGCGCGCCTGGGCCGAGGCCGCATACCACCACTGCATGTCCGGCACCATGGCGAGCAATATCGCCGCCATCACAACGCAAGCCAGGGCCAGACGCCCCAGCTCCACAAGCCAGGCGACACGACTACGATAAGCGCCGCAACGGCCAAGGCCGCGCAACAGCAGCGTCGCATTGATAAACGCGCCCAGCGATGTACCCACGGCCAACACCGCATGTGGTGCCGCCCACTGCAAATGCAGCGCCAACAACACGCCACACACATTGAAGCCCATGCCGATGCCCAGGGCGATAATGCCGATTCGCACAGGTGTGGTGGTGTCCTGGCGCGAGAAGTACCCCGGCGCAGCAATTTTGACCAAGCTGAAACCGACCAGCCCAAAGGCGTAGGCCATCAGGCTGTAGCGACTCATTTCAACATCGTGCGGGGTGAAGGCCGCGTACTGAAACAGCGTAGCCAACAAGGGCCCCGCCAGCAGAAACAGGCCTACCGCGCTGGGCAGGCAGATCAGCAATATAAGGCGCAACGCCCAGTCCAGCGTGGCACTGAAACTGCGCACATCTTGCTGCGCATGCTGGCGCGACAGGCTGGGCAGGATCACGGTGGCGATCGCGATGGTGAAGATGCCCAGCGGAAACTCCATCAAACGATCGGAGAAATACAGCCAACTGACACTGCCAGAAATGAGCAAAGAGGCCAGTATCGTATCCAGCAACAAGGCGATCTGAGCCACGCTCGAGCCAAAAATTATGGGCAGCATCAAACGCATGATGCGGCGCACCTTGGGGCTATTCCATCCCCAGCGTGGGCGCGGCAACAATCCCATCCGGGCCACCGCCGGCAGCTGCAACAGCAGTTGCGCCAGCCCCGCTATAAACACGCCAATGGCCAGCGCCAGGATAGGCTGCTCCAGGCGCGGTGCCAGCCACACCGCACACGCAATCAAACTGATATTCAGCAGCGCCGGCGCAATCGCCGGCAAGGCAAAGCGCCCATAGGTATTGAGCACCGCGCCAGCCATCGCGGTCAACGCAATAAACAGCAGATACGGAAATGTGATCCGCAGCATGTTCGCGGTCAATTCAAATTTGGCCGGTTCATCAATGAAGCCCGGCGCAAACAGCATCACGATCATGGGCGCTGCCAGCACGCCCAGCGTGGTCAGCACGGCCAGAAACCCGGCCAGCGTGCCCGATACTTCGGCAACCAACTGGCGCACATCGGCCTGTGTCTGCTTGTGCCGGGTCTCGGCCAGCACCGGTACAAACGACTGCGAGAATGCGCCCTCTGCGAAAAGCCTGCGCATGAAGTTGGGGATTTTGAACGCGACCAAAAACGCATCCATGCCTGCCCCCGCGCCAAACAACATGGCCAGCAGCATGTCGCGGACAAAACCCAGTACTCTTGAGACCAGTGTCATGCCGCCTACAACCGAGCTCGACTTAACCAACGCGCGCGACATCAGGACATCATTTTACGAGGGCGGAAAGGCGAAATCATAACGTTGATTGACACAGCGATCCATTTCTCTATAATTCGCGGGCTTCATTCCCTTAGCTTTAAGTAGACACTCACGTGGCAAACTCTCCTCAAGCAGCAAAGCGCGCCCGTCAAGCCGAAGACCGCCGCCAACACAACATGAGCCAGCGTTCGCGTTTCCGCAGCTCGATCAAGGCCGTCCTCAAGGCCATTCAGGCCGGAAACAAGGATGACGCAGGCAAAGCCATGCAGACTTGCGAGTCCCTGCTTGACCGCTATGCAGGCCGTGGCCTGCTGCACAAGAACAAGGCCGCCCGGCATAAAAGCCGCCTGCGCGCCAAGATCAAAGCGCTTGCATAATTTGCAACTGCGCTAATCTTGTTAGCAAAAAGCCGCCCAAGGGCGGCTTTTTTGTGCCTGTGAATTCAGTACTCGCCTAGGCACCCAGGATCAGATTATTGCGATGAACCAGCTCGCTTTCGCCTGGACGCCCAAGCACCTGGTTAATCTGCGCAGACGGCACACCGCACAAGCTACGGGCCTCATCGCTGTCGTAATTCGACAGCCCACGCGCGATTACCGCCCCAGATGCATCCACGCAATGCACCAGATCGCCGGGCGCAAAGCGGCCCTCAACTGCAGTCACCCCAACGGGTAAAAGGCTGCGCCCTCGTGACAACACCGCTTCGCGCGCGCCATCATCCAGCCACAACTTGCCCACTACGCGCCGCTGCGCTGCAATCCAGCGCTTGCGCGCGGTCAAGCGCGCATCGTCACCGGCCCACAAACAGGTCCCGATTTCACGCCCATCGGCAACGGCCACCAGAACATCATCCAGACTACCGCCGGCAATCACGGTCGACACCCCACCGCGTGCCGCAATCTGCGCGGCCTGCAGCTTGGTTTTCATGCCGCCACGGCCCAACACCCCACCGCTATCACCCGCCGCACTCACCAGCACCGGATCATCGATGCTCGCGTCAGCAATCAATTTGGCCTGAGGGTCCAGACGAGGATCAGACGAATAGATGCCTTGCTGATCAGTCAGAATGACAAGCAAATCCGCAGAACACAGATCCACCGCCACAGCGGCAAGCGTATCGTTATCGCCAAAGCGGATTTCATCACTGGCAACCGTGTCATTTTCGTTGATGACCGGCACGACACCCCAGTCCAGCAACGCACGCAGCGTATTGCGCGCATTCAGATAGCGCTGACGATCAGCCGCATCTTCATGGGTGAGCAGCACCTGCGCCGCATTGATCTGATGCCCGGCCAGCGCACGATCCCACAAACTGGTGATATCCAGCTGCCCTACTGCGGCAGCTGCCTGCAATTGGGAAAGGTTACCCGGTCGCTGCGCCAGCCCCAGCCGCAACATACCCGCAGCCACAGCGCCTGAAGACACCACCACAACTTCGATGCCGCGCGCACGCAGCGCTGCCATCTGACTAACCCAGCGCTGCACCGCACTTGCGGCGACCGCCTGCCCATTGTCGGTTAGAAGTGAACTGCCAATCTTGATGACCCAGCGACGCCGGGAGGCAAGATCAATCCTGTTCATCTGTACCTTCTTCCTGCTCACTCAACCAGCGCATGCATGCCTGCGTAATCGCCTCGACACCTTGCCCGGTTGCCGCCGAACACCGATAGATCGGCAAATCAAATTGTTCGCGCAAACGACCTTCCAGCTCCAGCAACTGGTCTTCGCTGAGCAAATCGCATTTGTTCAGAACCAGCCAGCGCTCACGCTGCAATAACTCATCGGAAAATTCGCCAAGCTCATGCGCAACCTGGGCCATCTGCGCTTCCACACTCTGCTCATCAATCGGCGCCACATCGACCAGGTGCAACAGCAGACGCGTGCGACTCAGATGCTTGAGAAACTGAATGCCCAGCCCCGCACCCTGGGCGGCACCGGCAATCAGCCCGGGCACGTCAACCAGCGAGAAGCTTTGCGCCACCCCGACAGAAACGATACCGAGCTGCGGCACCAGCGTGGTGAACGGGTAGTCGGCAATTTTCGGGCGCGCCGCAGACACCGAGGCAAGAAACGTCGACTTGCCTGCATTGGGCAAACCCAGCAACCCCACGTCGGCCAATAACTGCAATTCCAGCCGAAGCAAGCGCTGCTCACCCGGCGTGCCTGGCGTGCACTGCCGCGGCGCGCGGTTGGTGCTGCTTTTGTAACGCGCATTGCCAATGCCGTGATAGCCACCCTTGGCCACCATCAGGGCTTGCTCGGCGGCGACCACATCACCGATCAATTCATCGGTTTCGTCATCGTAGACCAGCGTACCTAGCGGAACCTCCACAAAACAGTCATTGCCGGATTTGCCGCGGCAATTGCTGCCACTTCCCGGCTGCCCATTTTCGGCTCGAAATTTGCGTTGCACGCGAAAATCACTGAGCGTGGTCAAACCACTCTCACCGATTAGGAAGACGTCGCCGCCGTCTCCCCCATCTCCACCATCCGGACCACCGAACGGGATGTACTTCTCGCGGCGGAATCTAATTACGCCGCTACCGCCGTTTCCGGCTTCGACGCGAATGGTGGCTTCATCAACAAATTTCATACATAAAAAAGCCCCGTCACAATGACGAGGCTTTCCTCAATCCTGCGGTAGGCCGAAGTTATTCAGCAACAATACTCACGTATTTGCGCTTCTGCGGGCCTTTGACTTCAAAAACCACACGCCCGTCAACCTTGGCGAAGATGGTGTAGTCCTTGCCCATGCCGACATTTTTGCCAGCACGAAAAGCACTGCCGCGCTGACGCACGATAATGCTGCCGCCGGTGACCTGTTCGCCACCGAAGCGCTTGACGCCAAGGCGTTTGGATTCTGAATCGCGGCCGTTACGAGTACTGCCGCCAGCTTTTTTATGAGCCATAAATAACTGTCCGTTTCGCGGTTGTGGCCTTAGGCCACAATTTCGGTAATGCGCAGCTGGGTGTAATCTTGACGATGACCCTGCTTGCGACGGTATTTTTGACGACGGCGGAACTTGATGATGGTGACCTTGTCGCCGCGCCCATGCGCTTCAACCGAGGCCACAACTTTGCTGCCTTCCACGATCGGAGCACCGACCTTGGTATCAGCACCTTCGCCCACCATCAGAACGCGATCGATGGTGATCGAGTCACCCTCGGCGACGGCTAGTTTTTCAACGCGAATCACGTCGTCCTGGGAGACACGGTATTGCTTGCCACCCGTTTCAATCACAGCGTACATGGAATGCTTACTCAAATCAGCGCACAAAGAAGCGGAAATATAGCCTGATTTCGCGCCTAGGTCAATGAAGATTTTAATGGCCAGTTCTGCAAAAATGCGCGGCCAGCTTCCGGCATGGCTGCCAAGCCCGCCGACAGGCTATTTTCGCCCGCCGACCAAAGTCCTGCAATGACCCCAGAGCGTATTCTTTCTCCTGTCCAGCCCGACATGTTAGCGGTGGACACCCTGATTCGTAATCGCCTGTCATCAGACGTTGTACTGATCAATCAACTTGGGGAACACATCATTGCCAGCGGCGGCAAGCGACTGCGCCCGGCCCTGGCCCTGCTTTCAGCCCGCGCTCTGCACAACACAAGCCCGGATGCACATCTTCTCGCCGCCGTGATCGAGTTCATACATACGGCCACATTGCTGCACGATGACGTGGTCGATCACTCGGATTTACGCCGCGGCACCCCAACAGCCAATGCGCTATGGGGCAACGAAGCGAGTGTCCTGACCGGCGACTTTCTTTATTCCCGCGCCTTTCAGATGATGATCGAGCTTGGCGACATGCGCATACTGGACGTGCTCGCAGACACCACCAACCGCATCGCGGAAGGCGAAGTGTTGCAGTTGATGAACTGCCACAACCCGGACATCACCGAGTCGATCTACAACGATGTGATCGAGCGCAAGACTGCGGTGTTGTTTGAAGCCTCAGGACGCTGCGCCGGAATGATCAGCAATGCGCCTGACAACATTAGTGAAGCGCTGGCCGCCTACGGCCGTCATCTTGGCATCGCTTTTCAGCTGATCGATGACTGCCTGGATTATCAGGCCGATGCCTCGACCACGGGCAAGAACGTCGGCGATGACCTTGCTGAAGGCAAAACCACCCTGCCCGTTATCGTCGCCATGCAGCGCGCCGACCCAGCAACCCGCGAGCAATTGCGCAGCGCCATCATCAGCGGCGGCCGGGAACATCTTGAAGTCGTGATGAAAAGCATTGAAGACAGCGATGCAATCGCGTACACTGCGCGCCGCGCTGATGCGTCCGCCCAGGCAGCTATTGATGCCCTGGCGCCTCTGGACGCAAGTCCGTTCAAGGAAGCCATGCAGAATCTTGCCCAGTTTTCTGCGAAACGCGCGTACTGAAGTATTGATATCGGGGTGTAGCTCAGCTTGGTAGAGCGCCATCTTCGGGAGGTGGAAGTCGGAGGTTCAAATCCTCTCACCCCGACCA
>JBFKEC010000104.1:0-10351 GCA_041619315.1 Oceanococcus sp.
AGCTGGACTGACAATGACGACAGCAGCGGCAATGCACCGCAGGCCGGGCAGGCCAGTGGTGAGAATGCCAGCAGCAAAAATGATCAGGACAAACCGGATGCACCTCCGGGAGCCGATCCTGCGGGTCAGTTTTAGGCAGCGATCACATACAACCGCCCGATTTATCGGGCGGTTTTTGCTATGAACGAGCAAACCAACGGTGTGCGCATCGACAAATGGCTGTGGGCCGCACGCTTTTACAAAACCCGGGCACTGGCCGTTGATGCCATTAAACAAGGCCGAGTTCAGTGCAATAAAGAGCGGCCCAAACCGAGCCGTATGGTGCGCGTAGGCGATCAGCTAAAGATCACTAAAGGTACGCTTGAGTTCGAGATCGTGGTTGCGGCCCTGTCGGATCAACGTGGACCCGCCAGTGTTGCTCAGACCCTGTACCAGGAAAGTGCGACTAGCCAGGAGCGGCGTGCCAAGCAAGCGGCTGAACGACGCGCACAACGCCTCAGTGCCCCAAGTCCACCGCAAACACGGCCCGACAAACACGCACGACAACGTATCCGGCGCTTGCTGGGCAAATAAAAAGGACCCCGAAGGGCCCTTATGTCTTATAGGTCGATGATTTTGTTCAGCGTCTCACTGGGGCGCATGGCCTGAACCAGCTTGTCGGTATCTGGCAGGTAGTAACCGCCAATGTCCACTGCTTTACCCTGGACCTGGTTAAGCTCCTGAACAATCTTCTGCTCGTTGTCTGCCAAGGTCTTGGCCAGCTTCGCAAAGTGCTCTTTGAGCGCGGCGTCTTCATCCTGTGCGGCCAATTCCTGGGCCCAGTAAAGGGCCAGATAAAACTGGCTACCGCGATTATCCAACTCGCCGGTGCGGCGTGATGGATTCTTGCCGCTATCGAGCAATTTTCCGGTCGCCGTGTCCAGCGTCTGGGCCAGCAAATTGATCCGCGGCGAGTCGTATTTCTCAGCCAGTCCTTCGAAACTTGCGGCCAGTGCCAAAAACTCGCCCAACGAGTCCCAGCGTAGATGGTTTTCTTCAACCAGCTGCTGCACGTGCTTGGGCGCAGATCCGCCAGCCCCGGTTTCATACAGACCCCCACCTTTCATCAATGGCACGATCGACAGCATTTTCGCGCTGGTGCCCAGTTCCATGATCGGGAACAGGTCGGTCAGGTAGTCGCGCAGGATATTGCCGGTTGCGGCAATCGTATCCATGCCACGAACACAGCGCTCCAGGGTGTAACGCATGGCTCGGACCTGCGACATGATCTGGATATCCAGACCTTCGGTGTCGTGATCCTGAAGGTAGGTTTCGACCTTCTTGATCAATTCGTTTTCATGCGGGCGATATGGATCAAGCCAGAACACGACCGGCATGCCGGAGGCCCGACCACGATTCACCGCAAGTTTGACCCAGTCGCGTATCGGCTCATCCTTGACCTGGCAGGTGCGCCAGATGTCGCCCTTTTCAACCTGGTGAGACATCAGGACTTCACCTGTTGCGATGTCGACCACCCGGGCTTCGCCATCTTCGGGCACTTCAAACGTCTTGTCGTGCGAGCCGTATTCTTCGGCTTTCTGCGCCATCAGGCCGACATTGGGCACGGTGCCCATGGTTACCGGATCAAATGCACCATTGGTTTTGCAGAAGTTCACGACTTCCTGATAAATCCGCGCAAACGTACTTTCAGGAATGACCGCCTTGGTGTCCTTGGGACGACCATCCGCACCCCACATCTTGCCGCCTGCACGAATCATCGCAGGCATCGAGGCATCCACGATCACATCATTGGGAGCGTGCAGATTGGAAATGCCCTTGGCCGAATCAACCATGGCGAGTTCCGGACGGTGCTCATGGCAAGCATGCATCGATTCGATGATTTCTTCGCGCAATGAGCCGGGCAGGGCTTCGATCTTGCTGTACAGATCGGCCAGGCCGTTATTGACGTTGACGCCAATTTCGTCGAACCAGAATTTGTGCTTCTTGAACGCATCCTTGTAGAAGGTCCGCACCGCGTGGCCAAACACGATGGGGTGTGACACCTTCATCATCGTGGCTTTGACGTGCAAGGAGAACATCAGCCCGGTTTTGCGTGCGTCTTCAAGCTGCTCTTCATAGAACTCGACCAGCGCCTTGCGGCTCATGTACATGCTGTCGATGACTTCGCCGTCAAGCAGGGCGATCTCGGGTTTCAATACCAGAGTCTGGCCATCTTCAGTCACCAGTTCCATGCGCACAGCGCAGGCCTTGTCTACGGTGATGGATTTTTCGCTGTCGTAGAAATCACCATGACGCATGTGCGCAACGTGGGTGCGCGACGCCATGCTCCATTCGCCCATGGAATGCGGGTTTTTTCTCGCGTATTCCTTAACCGCCCGGGGAGCGCGCCGATCCGAGTTGCCTTCGCGCAGAACCGGGTTGACCGCGCTGCCCAGTGTCTTGGCGTAGCGTGCGTGGATGTCTTTTTGCTCATCATCCTGCGGGTCGAACGGATAGTCCGGAATCGCATACCCCTTGGACTGCAGTTCCTCGATCGCTTTTTGCAGCTGCGGTATCGAAGCGCTGATGTTGGGCAGCTTGATGATGTTGGCGCTAGGGTCCTGGGTCATCGCACCGAGCATGGCCAGATTGTCTGGCACACGTTGCTCTTCGCTCAGGTATTCAGGGAACGCGGCGAGGATGCGCGCGGCCAGTGAAATATCCGTGGATTCCACTTCGATGCCGGCTGGCGCCGAGAAAGCCCTCACGATGGGTAAGAACGAGGCCGTGGCCAGCATTGGAGCTTCGTCGGTAATCGTGTAGGTAATGGTCGGTTTTTCAGCGCCCACAGTGCCCTCCAGTCGTGGTCATTAGATGTAACATCCAGTCCTGTTTATTCTACCTCGCTCAGCATTCGTTTATCGGCCTATACGGCGGATTCGACGCATGCATCAGTTTTTTGCCGGGCGCAAGTGCCGTGCAAAGCGCAAATTTGCGCCTATTTGTCGTCACCCTTACGGTGCTGCCGTAGAGCCAGCACGCTGCTGAAAATCACCAGCGCAGCACCCAGCATGCTCAGTCCGTCAGAACGCTCCTGCCACAACAGCCAACCCCAAACCGCAGCAAAAACCACCACCAGATAGTTGAATGGTGCGACCTGTGCTGCCGGGGCCAGAGCATAAGCACGTGTCAGGCAAATCTGCGCGAGCGTTGCGAACGCACCTGCAGCAGCCATCAGCAGAAGTGCATCGCCAGTTGGGCGCTGCCACATCCAGGGCAGAGCCACGGCTGAGATCAGCAGGCTCAAAGCTGTGAAGTAAAAAACGATGCGCACAGCGGGCTCGCTACGCGTCAGCCTGCGAATCGCAACAAAAGCACCTGCGGCCATAATCCCGGAAGCCAGTCCAACCAGGCCCACCCATCCGGCCGCTGCCGGGTGCGACGGACGCAGTATCAGTCCGACCCCAAGCAACCCCACCATGACCACCGGAATGAGCTGCGTGCTGGGCCGCTCTTGCAGCCAAAGCCAAGCAATGAAGGGCACATATAAAGGGGTCGAATAGTTCAACAACATGGCTTCAGCCAGTGGCATGTTGGCGATGGCAAAAAAGAAGCAATACATCGCCGACAAACCGATCACACAGCGCGCCAGGTGCATGCCGATACGTTCTGTTCGAAGGTGCGCCCAGCCTGTGCGCATGATCAAGGGCGAAAGTGCCAGCAGCCCGAACGCATTGCGTAGAAATACAAGCATTGCGTTGTTGAGTTCGGCAGCAGCAAATTTGATCGCCACCCCCATCAGGGAAAAACATAATGCGGCACCCAGCCCGAACAATGCAGCCTGACGCAGGGATACGCTATGGGATACATGAACTGCGGCGCGCTGTGGCATGATGATGTGCTTGCCGCAATGCGGCCCTGTACCGACTGTTTGACGCGCCAATGACACAACGCAAAGCCGAGATTCTACTCGTAGAAGACAATGCCGCCGATGTCCGCCTTGCTGAAGAAATCTTCAAGGAAGGGGGCATGACCTTCAATATGCACGTTGCGCGTGATGGTGAGCAGGCCTTGGCCATGCTGCGGCGTGAAGGCGAACACAGCGATCTGGTCATGCCCGATTTCGTATTGCTTGATCTGAACCTTCCGCGCAAGGATGGCCGTGAAGTGCTGGCTGAAATCAAGCAGGATCCGCGCTTAAAACGCATCCCGGTCATGGTGCTATCGACATCCAATGCGCCCCGCGATGTATTGACCTGCTATGAATTGCAGGCCAACGCTTATATCTGCAAGCCGGTTGATCTGGACGAGTTCATTGAACTGGTGGAATCCATTCAGGCCTTCTGGATGCGTTTCGCCCAGTTCCCACCCAAGGACTGAGCATGGATAAGTTGATGGTTGCGATTGCCGCGTTCTACGGCATGAGCGGCGTGGCCATGGGCGCCTTTGCCGCCCACGCCCTGAAGAAGCGACTCGACAGCTACGCCCTGGATATCATCCAGACCGCGACTCAGTATCAGATGATTCACGCGGTCGCGATGCTCGCGGTGGTCGCTCTGGCGCAAGCCGGAGACTTTCAGTTGCGCACGCCGCTGTGGTGCTTCGTGGTCGGTGTTGCGCTGTTCAGTGGCAGCTTGTATGCGCTGGCACTCAGTGGCATCAAACCCCTCGGCGCGATCACGCCGATAGGCGGAATATTGCTGCTGGCAGGCTGGATACTGCTCATTGCCAAGGCCGTGAAGGCGGCCCCGGCACTTTAGTTGGCGCGGTTCTGGGGTTCGCGCATGATGCGCTCAAGCAAGTGCGCAGCCGCGTCCTGGTTGGGCAGATCATAGGGCAGGGCGGCAAGATGAACCGCAACATGTTCGGCAAGCTCTGATGGCAAGGCTTGAATTACGCGCATCAGAATACTGTGCGCATCTGGCTGCGTCGCAGTGGGCAGCAGCAAGCCAAACGCCGCGTCGCCAAGGTAGGCAACGGTATCGAGTTCATGTCGGGAGATCGTGCGTGCCGCCAGCGCCAGCGCCGCCAGACGTTTGTCGATCGCATCAAGTCCTTGTGTTTCGATAACCTCAGTCAGGCCGGTCAAGCGCACGATCCCGACGCTGGTTACGGCGACATTTGTTGAGGCTCGATCCGCCTCCTCACACATGCGGTTGAGCAGGGCCTCGCGGCTGAAACAGTCGAACCGGGTGTCGACCAATTGCAGCGGATAGTGACCTTGCAACGCGGCATCCATCTGGCGTCGCCATAAGCTGCCCCCGATCAGGCAGCACAGCATGGCCGCAAGCATCACCAGCAAACGGCTGCCGGTTGAGGCCTCAATGTCGAGCATGTGTCGCCCCATGGTGCCCAAAGGATAAAACACGTCGCCGAGTTGCAAGGCGGTCACGGCAAGCCACGCCAGACAGATCAGCAGCGCCACAAACAGCGCCGAACGACTGGGCAGAATGAAGAATGGCCCCAGCACCAGTGCAGGGAAGAGCACCACGAACGGGCTGAACAGGCCGCCGAAGTATTCATACAGCCCGGCCAGATGCAGCACTTCCCACACGAACACCACAGTGACCAGCATGCGCAGTTTATTGAGTGCTTTTCTGGGCGTGCGTCGGTACCAGCTACGAAACACCAATGCCAGGGTCAGCGCCGTATTGGCAAGCGCGGCTTCGACAAAGAGCAGCCAGAACAGGGCCACCGACGCGATATCACTGGTCGCACCTGGCGCCGCCATGCCCAGCATAATCATCATGCTGGCGAGAATGGCCAGACCGACCCAATTCAATATCGCGAGTGTGTGCAACACCGCCAGATAATGCTCGGGCTGGGCCACTTTGGTCGGACTTGTGAGTGTTTTATGGGTCACGTCAAGCCTCACTTACTGGCGGCATTCGGCAGGCAGATGCTGCGGCGCGATATCCGGCGAGCTGCAGGACCAGATCAGGATGTGGTCGGCATCGCCAGTATCGGGTGTGAACACGATATGACCGAAGCCGGACATTTCGATCTGAATCACACCATCTTTGAGGACTTCGATGCCGCGCACGTATTTGCCGACGTAATCGGTTTGTGGGCCGACTGCGGCTTGGGTACTGGAATCTGGCAAACCGCCATTGATGGCCCAGTACTCGTCAACGGCGCGTCGAACGGGTGCGACAAGACTGAACGCTTCTGAAGTCTTTGCCCGACTCAGATAGTTCATGAAGGTGGGCAGCGCGATGACCAGAAGGATGCCGATAACGAAAATAACAGTCAGTAGCTCAATCAGGGTGAGCCCTGTGGCACGACGGTACTGCTGACTCTGCTGACGCAGTCGTGCATGTCTAGTGCGGGAAAAAACCACTCCCGCATTTGAATCGGTCACGACACACCTCGGGGAGGATGGGACTCGAATCAAGCCGAGTTCCCATCATCACCGCGAGGCGTGAAATTATTGTGATTTTTGTCCGGCCAGGTACAGCCAGGTGCTGAGCACAGTGTCCGGATTGAGCGACACCGACTCTATCCCTTCATCCAATAGCCATTGCGCAAGATCCGGATGATCGGATGGGCCCTGGCCACAAATACCGACATACTTGCCAGCCTTCTTGCACGCCTGAATGGCCATGTGCAGCAAGGCTTTCACGGCCTCATTGCGCTCGTCAAACATGTGCGCGATCAAGCCGGAATCACGGTCCAGCCCCAGGGTAAGCTGGGTCATGTCGTTGGAGCCGATCGAGAACCCGTCAAAGTGCTCCAGGAACTGGTCAGCCAGCAGCGCATTGGACGGCAGCTCGCACATCATCATGATCTTCAGATCATCCTTGCCACGCTCCAGCCCGAATGACTTGAGAATCTGTATGACCTTTTCTGCACCAGTCACGGTGCGCACAAAGGGCACCATGATCTGCATATTGGTCAGGCCCATTTCCTCACGCACATAGCGCACGGCCCGACATTCCAGTTCAAAACAAGCCTGGAAGCTCGCATCGATATAGCGTGAGGCGCCGCGGAAGCCGATCATCGGATTTTCTTCGTGCGGCTCATACTGACGGCCGCCGATCAGATTGGCATATTCATTCGACTTGAAGTCGGACAGCCGCACGATCACGGGCTCCGGCGCAAACGCAGCGGCGATGGACGCCATGCCTTCAGCCAGACGCTTGACGTAAAAATCGACAGGGTCGGCATAAGGTGCCGATAACTGGCGGATCGTTGCCTGCAATTCGGGGCTCTGCTTGTCGAATTCCAGCAGCGCCTGCGGATGCACACCAATCATGCGATTGATGATGAACTCGAGCCGTGCAAGGCCGACGCCCGCATTGGGGATCGAAGCAAAATCAAAGGCACGGTCGGGGTTGCCGACGTTCATCATGATCTTGAGCGGAACCGGCGGCATGTCGCCAAGGTTGACTTCGTCAACCGCGAAATCCAGGTTGCCTTCGTACACGAAGCCGGTGTCACCTTCGGCACACGACACCGTGACCTCATCACCGTCCTTGAGCGTCGTGGTCGCATCACCACACCCAACAACTGCCGGAATGCCAAGCTCGCGCGCAATGATTGCGGCGTGGCAGGTCCGTCCGCCACGGTTGGTCACGATTGCTGCGCAACGCTTCATCACCGGTTCCCAATCCGGGTCGGTCATGTCGGTGACCAGAACGTCACCCGGCTGAACACGGGCCATTTCCGAAATGTCGCTGACATTGCGAATAACGCCGGCACCAATTTTCTGGCCAATCGAGCGACCTTCGCTGAGCACGGTGCTACGACGTGACAAACGGTAGCGCTGCAGGCTGCCTGAGCCTGCGCGGCTTTTTACGGTTTCAGGACGCGCCTGGAGTATGTACAGCTGCCCATCAATGCCATCCTTGCCCCATTCAATATCCATCGGGCGGCCATAATGCTCCTCAATGGTCAGCGCCTGTCTTGCCAGCGATTCGGCTTCTTCATCGGTCAGGCTGAGCAGCATGCGCTGCTCGCTGGGCACATCGACAAATTCAACCGTCTTTCCGAGGCTGCGATCAGCGGTGTAGACCATCTGCGTGGCTTTCGCGCCGACGTTGCGGCGCAAAATGGCCGGGCGCTTGGCGCGCAGGTTGGGCTTGTAAACGTAGTACTCGTCCGGGTTGACCGCACCCTGAACCACCCCTTCGCCCAAGCCGAAGGCGGAGGTGATGAACACCACATCCTGAAAACCGGATTCGGTGTCGATGGTGAACATCACACCGGAGGCGCCCTTGTCATAACGCACCATGCGCTGAATGCCGGCGGACAAGGCGACCTGTTCGTGGGCGAAGCCCTGATGAACGCGATACGAAATGGCACGGTCGTTGTACAGCGAGGCAAACACTTCCTTGATTGCGGCCAGGACGTTGTCCAGCCCGTTCACATTGAGGAAGGTTTCCTGTTGTCCGGCGAACGACGCTTCAGGCAAATCTTCAGCCGTTGCCGATGAGCGCACAGCAACGGAAATGCCCTGTTCACCAGCGAGGTCCGCATAGGCTTCACGGATGTCCGCATCGAGCTTGGCCGGGAAGGGCTGGTCCATGACCCACTGGCGGATTTTCTTGCCGGTTTCGGCCAGCGCGACCACATCTTCAGGGTCCAGCGTGGACAAGGCCTGCTGAATGCGCTCGGCCAAGCCGTCATGGTTGAGAAATTCTCTGTACGCATCTGCGGTGGTGGCAAAGCCGTCCGGCACGCTGACACCAGCCGACGCCAAATTGGAAATCATCTCGCCCAGGGAGGCGTTCTTGCCGCCCACACGCTCGACATCACCCATGCCCAGCTCACGAAACCAGATTACGTACTTGTTATCCACGAGTTACCTCTAGATGATGGGGTATGTTGTGGCCTTGGCCGATTCATCAACCATCACTGCGAGTAACACCCGATATGCCGAAAAAACGCAAAGTGTTTTTTCTTTCCGACCGTACAGGCATCACTGCAGAAACGCTGGGCAACAGCTTGTTGTCCCAGTTCGATGACATCGAATTTCAGCGCACAACGCTTCCGTTTATCAATTCACCGGACAAAGCCCGAGCGACAGTTGAAACCATCAACCTGGCTGCGAGCAACGGTGAGCCGGTTATTATATTCAGTACAACGGTCAACAACGAAATCCGCAGCATCTTACGACTCTCCAAAGCGAGCTTTTTTGACCCGTTTGACAGCTATGTCCCGGAGTTGGAAACAGTTTTGCAGGAGAAGTCTTTGCACGTAGAAGGCAGGGCTCACGGCATGCCTGATGCCGGCCGCTACGAATCGCGCATAGACGCGATGAATTTTTCCATGCATCACGACGACGGGCAGACGCGAAAAGGCCTGGAGCGCGCAGATGTGATCGTGATTGCGCCATCGCGCTGCGGCAAGACACCGGTATGTCTGTACATGGCCCTGCAGCATGGCCTGTTTTGCGCAAATTACCCGCTCACCGAAGATGATATGGAGACGCACAGGCTTCCCCAGCATCTCGTCGAATTCCGTCACAAGCTGTTTGGCTTGATACTCAGCGCCGAGCGCCTGCAGCAGATTCGCGAAGAACGTCGCCCCGGCAGCCGATACGCCTCATTGCAGCAGTGCCTGTTTGAACTCAATGAAGCCGAGCAGATGTACCGTCGCCATGCGATTCCTTTCGTCGATTCAACCGTCATGTCGATCGAAGAAATCGCCACGCTGGTGATGCACGAAAAGGGCTTACGCCGACAGACCTTCTAATGACAACACTCGACACGCCAGCATGGGAAACACTCGGCCGTCCGCGCAGTTTTGCCGGCCTGATGAATCTGTGGGAAAGCAATTTTCAGCGTATGCAACGCTTGCTGCCCGAGCTCAACCTCAATGTCGACAGCGCGCGCTCTTTGAGCCAGTCGGACTCACCGCTGTACCTGCATATTCTTGAGCGCAATCCCTACACGCTGACGCTGATGCTGACCTATCGACTGGCCGATCACACCGAAACTCCGCAATTGCGGGTGCGCGTCTACCGCGATGCCGGTGTCGCCCAGGCGATGGATGCGGAGCCGGCCTCCTTCGGGGAAAACCTTGATCGACAGTGGGAGCGCAATTTGCTGCTCAACAAATGGCTGGATTACTGCCTTGAGCATGGCCACGGGTTTGCACTGGCCGAGATGTAGGGGTTGGTGTTTGCGGTAGGTTCGCGACCCGCGTTGCGGATCGCTCCTACGGCGGGGTTTTTGCGGAGTTGGCTTGGCTTTGATGCATGGCAGGTTGCAAGAGAGCTGTGCAACACCGAAGCGTATTGATGGCGCTTCCTGTAG
Source organism: Oceanococcus sp. (assembly GCA_041619315.1). Classification (GTDB taxonomy): domain Bacteria; phylum Pseudomonadota; class Gammaproteobacteria; order Nevskiales; family Oceanococcaceae; genus Oceanococcus. The sequence continues at coordinate 10,239 of JBFKEC010000104.1, forward strand.
GAGCGATCCGCAACGCGGGTCGCGAACCTGCCGCAAACACCAACCCCTACATCTCAGCCAGCGCAAACCCGTGGCCATGCTCAAGGCAGTAATCCAGCCATTTGTTGAGCAGC
>JBFKEC010000105.1:0-10315 GCA_041619315.1 Oceanococcus sp.
ACATAGGCAATGCCCTGACCCATCATGCCGGCGCCGAGCACGCCGAGCTTCTTGACCTTTTTCTTGGGCACATCTTTGGGCCGACTGGCCCCGGAGTTGATCTGATTGAGCTGGAAGAAGAACGTGGAAATCATGTTCTTGGCTTCCGGCGTGCCGACCAGCTTGGTCAGGCCGCGGCTCTCAACCCGCAAAGCGGTGTCGAAATCCAGACGTGCAGCCTCGGCCATGCAATCGAGAATCTCGATCGGCGCAGGCAGCAAACCACGGGTCTTCTTGACCGTCATGGTCGGCGCCATCATCAGCACCTGGGCCATCTTGGGATGGTCGGCGCGCCCGCCCGGAATCTTGAAGCCCTTGCGATCCCACGGCTGAACCGCTGCCTCGGCATTGCCCTTGTTGTCGAGGATCATCTTCTTGGCCGCCGGCACCAGTTCATCCAGGCTGTCGACCGTGGCATCGACCAGACCCGCTTTGGCCGCCTTGGCCGGGTCCAGTTTCTTGCCTTCCAGCAGGTACGGCGCCGCCGCCTCGATGCCGAGCAAATTGGTCAGGCGGACAACACCACCACCGCCGGGTAAAAGACCCAAAGTCACTTCCGGCAGGCCGACCTGCACCGAGCGATCATTCCAGGCTACGCGGTAATTGCAGGCCAGGCAGATTTCGTAACCACCGCCCAGGGCCGCGCCATTGATGGCCGCAACCACCGGCACCGGCAATTTCTCCAGACGCCGCAGCTGATCCTTGATCTTGTCCAGCGAGGCCATGAAACGCGCCTCGTCCTTGCCCTTCTCGAAGGCCAGCAGCCCGTGCAGATTGCCACCGGCAAAAAACACTTTCTTGGCCGAGGTGATGACCACACCGCTCAGCCCGTCTTCGCCCTCAAGCTTGGCCACCGCCTCGCCCATGGCTTCTTCATATTCTTCGTTCATGGAGTTGACCGGCCCGGTCATGTCCATGGTGATCGTCACGATGCCGTCGGCATCCTTGTCGTACTTGAAAACACTCATTTTGATCTACTCAATTCGTTGATGCGGCCAAGGTGGCTGCAGGTGCGTGTTATTCGCAGGCTGGCAAGGCGGCGCTGCGCGCTGGCAGGGCGCGTATGAAATACGCAAGCGACCGAGCACGGCGCCACCGCCGCCAGCGCGCGAAAAGCGCGTGCATTCAGCCGCGTTTAGACGCGCTCAATGATCGTGGAAATCCCCATCCCACCACCGACACACAGCGACAACATGGCGCGCTTGAGATTGCGACGCTCCAACTCATCCAACATGATGCTCACCAGCATGGCGCCGGTCGCACCCAGCGGATGGCCCATGGCAATGGCGCCGCCGTTGACGTTGGTGATTTCATGATCGATGTCGAGATCCTTCATGTAGCGCATGGCCACGGCAGCGAAGGCTTCATTGATTTCCCAAAGGTCGATGTCGTCCTTGGTCATGCCCGCAGTCTTGAGGCATTTCTTGGCCGCAGGCCCGGGACCGATCAGCATGATGGTCGGGTCGGTGGCCACAATCGCCCCGGCCACGATACGGCCGCGCGGGGTCAGGCCCAGATCCTTGCCGACCTGTTCGTTGCCGATCAACACCGCACTGGAGCCATCAACAATGCCCGATGAGTTACCCGGCGTGTGCACATGGTTGATGCCGCTCAGGCTGTTGTACTTGCGCAGGATGACGTCATCAAAACCCATGCCGCCCATCATTTCGAAGGACGCCTTGAGCTTGCCCAGGCCTTCCATGGTTGAGTCCGGCTTGATGAAGTCATCACGCTCGAGAATGATCTGACCATTGGCGTCACGCACCGGAACGACCGATTTGTCGAAATAGCCGTTGTCACGTGCATGAGCGGCGCGGCGCTGAGATTCCAGCGCGAACGCGTCCACATCTTCACGGCTCCAACCTTCCAGGGTCGCAATCGTGTCGGCACCGATGCCCTGAGGCACAAATCCGGTATCGGCAACAAAGCCAGGGTCAGACACCCAAGGGCCGCCATCGCTACCCATGGGCACACGCGACATACTTTCGATGCCACCAGCGACCATCAGGCTTTCCCAGCCGGACATGACTTTCTGGGCCGCACTGTTAACCGCTTCCAGACCGGATGCACAGAACCGATTGAGCTGAACCCCGGCCACATTTTCGTCCCAGCCGGCATTCTGAACGACCAGTTTGGCAATGTCCGCGCCCTGCTCTCCAATCGGGCTGACACAGCCCAGCATCACGTCATCGACCTGACTGGTGTCGAGATCGTGGCGTTTTTGCAGGTCTTTCAGCAGACCGGAAGCCAGGTCAATCGGTTTGACTTCATACAGGCTGCCGTCTTTCTTGCCTTTGCTGCGCGGCGTGCGCACGGCGTCATAAATATAGGCTTGGTGACTCATGTCCCTTCCAGGTTGTATACAAGACAGGACCGGCAGTGTGCGCCGCCGCTCACGCCGGGACAATGATTTCCCTATCCAAAAATTGACATTTAACTACACGACACCTAGACATCGAGACACCAAAGGGCCAACCCGGGTTACACCTCCCTTGCCCATTCAAGCGCCACGGCTGAGCCGTCTGGCCTTGCTGCCCTATACTCAAGGCTTGCAGCAACGCACGGTGGCCCGGCCACCACGGGGATTCCACATTCCGCTGAATGGCGGGGAGCATTGAGTGAACAGGCAAGCAGGCTTTTTTGCATGGAAGCCGGCCTTGCTGTTGGCCGCAGTTATGGCCATCAGCGGGTGCGGAAGTGATGACGACAGCCAAACAGCGCCAATTGACGCTGATGCTGACAACGTTGCCGATGACCTGGACAACTGTCCGCTGGTGTTCAACCCGGCCCAGCAGGACAGCAATGCCAATGGGCTTGGCGATGCCTGCGAAAACAGCAGCAACCCGACGGCAAGCCCGCAAGCAACCGCCTCCGCCACGGCTGAGCCACAGCCCAGCCCGACAGCCTCACCCACCAGCACACCGCCGCTGGACAGCGCCAGCCCCACACCCTCAGCCGCCACGCCGACCCCGGCACCAAGCATCGAGCCAACCGCAACGCCGCCCGCCGCGACCACACCCTCGCCCACGGCCACACCGGCAAGCAGCCCCTCGCCTGCACCAAGCACCGCACAGCCGTTCCCCACCGCCACGCCCAATGCCAGCCCGCAACCGGCCCCGGACGCACCGGAGCCCGGCCCATTCCCTTTGCTGCCGGGGCTGGATGATCATGGCAACACCAGCAGCAGCGCGACCGCGCTGACCCTGGGCACACCGATGTGGGGCTATCTGGAAACAATCGGCGATCAGGACGTTTTCAGCATTGATCTACCCGCTGCAGGTCGCTATACCTTTGACATCAAGGGCTTCAACACCGACACGCTGAACGCCACACTGAGCGGCCCGGGCAATCAGAACGTCGCAATGACCTACGAGCCTGATGGCAATGCAGCCTATGCCGCGTTCGACATTGCATCCCCCGGCCGCTACAGCGTGACCGTGAGCAGCCCGCTGCCTGGCACCGGTGGTTATTACGTCACCGCGGCTGAGCCGCTGGAAACACGGGCCAATGCATACCGCCTGCTACGCCAGACCACATTCGGCCCGGTTCAGCAGGATCTTCAGCAGATTGTCGATTTTGGCCTGCACCGCTGGCTCGACAAACAGCTCGCCATGGCCTCACCCGGCGATGACACCGCACGTGACACTCAGCTTGAACGCACCATCGACATCGCAACCAGTGTTGAACCCGGCGCCGACTGGTTTCCGGCCAACCCGAATAACGGCGACGCAGCCAGCCAAGGCGAACATTTCAATGGCCTGGCCAGCAACAACACCGACGAATACCAGCTCAGCAGCTGGTACGAGAATGCCCTGCATGCACCCGATCAGTTGCGTCAACGGGTGGCCTATGCCCTGAGCCAGATCCTGGTGGTTTCACTCAACAATTCGCAACTGGCCCAACGCCCGGAAGCGTTGGCACATTATTACGACCTGCTACTCGAACACGCGTTTGGCAATTACCGCGATCTGCTCAGCGCCATGGCGCGCAGTCCGGCGATGGGTTTTTACCTGTCCCATCAGGGCAATCAGAAAGCCAATACGTCGCGCAATACCGTGCCCGACGAGAATTTCGCCCGCGAGTTGATGCAGTTGTTCACCATCGGCCTATATCAACTCAACCCCGATGGCACAGCGCAGCGTGATGCCAACGGCCAGCTCATTCCCAGCTACACCCAGACTGATGTCGAAGAAATGGCCCGGGTCATGACCGGCTGGGATTTGCGCTACAACTCCAGCTTCGGACGCAGCGATGGCAGCTTCGTACACATGATGGAGTTCGTACCGGATTACCACGACTTTGGTGGCAAACAGATTCTCGGCAGCAGCATTGAGGCTGGAATGCAGGATGGGGCTGACCTTGAAGCCGCGCTCGATCTGCTGTTCCTGCACGACAACACCGCGCCATTCGTGGCCCGGCATTTGATTCAACGTCTGATCACCTCGAATCCCACGCCTGACTATGTTGAACGCATCGCAAACGTGTTCCTCGACAATGGTCAGGGCGTGCGCGGCGACCTTGCGGCGGTCACCCGAGCCCTGGTCCTCGACAATGAAGCCCGCAACCCCGAAGGCCCCGAGGTCGAGTACTTCGGCAAAGCCCGGGAACACGTTATCGCCTACACCGCCTGGATGCGTGCATTCAACGCCGAGCCGGTCAACGGCTGGCACGCCAGTGGCGACAACGCGGGCGTTGCGGTGGACGGCATATATCGCATTGCAACCGAAAGCGCGCTCGGACAGGCGCCATTGCGCGCACCCTCCGTGTTCAACTTCTACTCGCCGGATTTTGTCCCTGCGGATGCCTACTACCGCGATGCCGACCCACAATTCGTATTGCCGGAAATGCAGCTGCGTATCGCCAACAACGTGGCCGGACTGGCCCGCGTGCTCAACCCCGGCAGCTATGTGCTGGAAAAGCGCGCGATTGAACGCGAATATGGCAGCGTCGATGACTTTGTGGCGGCCGAGAACGCGCGTGAAACACCCAATTGGCGGCGTTATCCGCTGCTCGCCCTGCTCGACTACGGCCCGGCGCTGGATGCCTTCGAGCTGGCCATGGAAGGCGACAGCAACGGTGACTTTGCCAGCATCAACGATGAGGACACCGATGCCGATGGGTATACGCCCAAACAGCGCGGCATATTCGGTCTGATCACTTTTCTGCAAGACCAAATGCTCGGCGGCATGCCGCTGGATGCCGAATTCCGCAATGCCGTGGTGCCACTGCTCGACAGCGGCGCGTATTTCGAGCGGCCAGTCAGCCAAGCCGCTATCGAAGCCGAGCGGGTATGCGCCGCAGCCGTACAAATGGTGTTCATGTCGAGCACCAACATGACCCAGAAATAGCCCGCGCGAGAATCAAACTCATGGATAGACGTCAACTGCTCAAACTGTTGTCCGGCGCAGGCGCGGCATCGGTACTCACCAACCCGCTGCAACCCGCTCTGGCCAGCCCACCTGGGTTTGATGACTACAAAGCGCTGGTGGTGGTATTCCTGCTCGGCGGCAATGATGCCTACAACATGATCGTGCCCATGGGCGATGAATCGGCCAGCGCCGCGGTTGGAACCGGCTACCAGACCTATCGCAACAGTCGCGGGCACATTGCGATCGAGCCCACCGACCTGAGCGGGCTGAGCGGCAACCCCTATGCTGCTGAAAACAACTCGGCGGCCTATCAGAAAGGGGTCTACCCGGTCGCCGGGGATATCGGTATCAATGGCGTTATGCCCGAGCTTGCCGAGCTCTACGCCAACAACCAGGCCGCAGTGATCGCCAATCTGGGCACCCTGATTGAACCGGTGACCAAAGCCACCCGTAACACCGCCGCCCTGCCGCCCTTTCTGTTCGCCCACAATCATCAGCAGCGCGCCATGGAAACAGGCTGGGCAGATCATCTGAGTGCCGGTGGCTGGGCTGGACGTATTGCCGATCTGTGGCAAGCGCACGCACTTGGCGGCATCAATAACAACTCGCCTCTGGGCATGAATGTGTCCTATGGCGGTGCCACCCGCATGATGACTGCGGACTTCAACAGTCCGGTGGTGTTGAATGCCGGGTCGACCAGAATCTTCGACACCTCACGCGGCTTCGACCCCGACACCTTCCGCGCGATGAATGCCGCCAACAGTTCGGATACGGCGCTCTCACGGGTGCTTAAGGCCAGCTATCGCAAGACCAGTGATCTCAACGCATTGATGGCCGATCAGTTTCAGCTCACCCTGGATTTCAGTGACCTGAGCGACCCTTATGGCAACCCGCTGTTCAGCACACCGGATGCCGATCAGCTGGAACTCAGCGGGCGCATGAGTGGGCGCACGCTCAGTGCAGCACGCGATGTCGCCCGCATGATCCAGTTGGGTCGCAATGTGCTCGGCCTCAAGCGCCAGATCTTTTATATCGGCATGGGCGGCTTCGACACCCACAGCGAACTGACCACCTACCACCCTTTGCTGCTGCGTGAACTCAGCCTGACCCTGGGCAGTTTCCAGCAAGCCATGAACAGCCTGGGCATCGCCGACGAAGTGAGCCTTTGCACCCTGTCCGATTTTGCCCGCACCCTGGGTAACAATGGCGACGGCACCGACCACGCGTGGGCCGGCCACCATCTGGTCACCGGCGGCGCGGTCAATGGCGGGCAACGTTATGGTGAGATTCCCGATCTGACGCTGGACGGCGACGCCGATGTCGGCCGCACCGGACGTCTGATACCGGGACTGGCCATGGATCAGTATCTGGCCACCCTGACCCGCTGGTTTGGCGTAGACGATGCCGACATGGCCTCACTGTTCCCCAATCTGGCCAACTTCAAACCGGTCTCGTCCGACCCGATCAGCAGCGCCTATATCAACGGCTTGTTCACACTCTGACCAGCTGTTCTGCGCCGGCAGACTCAGCAGCCGGGCGATACTCGAGCATGACCAGGGTGGCGTCGCGCTTGTTCCCCTGCGTATCGGCATGAATCAGAAACTCATTCCAGATCATCGCTTCGGATTCCGCCAACGCAAGCCCGGCGGTAATTTCCAGCAGCGCGTTAAAGCCGCCGGCATGACGTGCTTCGAACACCTCTAGCAAACTCGCAGATACGGCAATAACCCGATCGCCAGGACTGAGTTGATCGGCCCAGTCAGCCAGCGGTGAGCTCTGATACTCGGCGCTCAACTGATAGCCCAGCGGCATGCCGACCTGAATGTGGCCATCAATGCGTTTGACCAGATAAAGATGGGCATGATTGACGCTACGCGCCTGTATGCGCCCATCCCGCCCCAAACGCACCACACTGCCGTGGATGGTTCGTCCAAGCATGCCGCGGGCCATGTAGTTGACCAACCGCTGAGGCTCATCGGTGGCATTGGTGGACAGCGTTTCGCCCTGCAGGGCCCAGTCCAGCAACAGCGCTTCATAGGCGGTCAAAACATCGTCACCTTCGACCGTTGCAAACAGGAAGTAGCTATCCGTTGGCGACTCGGATTCCGCCAGGCGGATATCTGTTGTATCGCAGCGCACCGGCCCCGCGCGCAGACGCCGAAAGTGGGCCTGATAATTGGGCGTTGTCTTGGTCGGCACCCACAAAGAATCCTGGGCCTTCGACATGGCAGCCAGATCCGCCACGGTCTTGCGATTCAGATTGCCGATACATTCAGCCGCTTCAAACTGCCGGCGCATCAGATGCGCAACCCACAGTATGAACGGCGCACCACACAAAACCGTGCTGATCAGCCACACGCTCTGGGCGTGCTGCATCAGTTCACGTGCGCCACCAGGCTCCATCTGAAACATGAACAGATTGAAAATCAGCCAAACCACCAGCGCGAAGCCAATTGCCAGGCCAATCGCCAGTGCCCACGTCGCCTTGTGAGACTGAATCCGCAATACGGGTAAATGCTCGGATCGCCGAGTCCGACTGTTCATGCTCATCCTTGAATGTGAAACGCCTCACGCGAAGCAAAATACGGGCCAGCCAGACAACGGCGCACAGCGCCTTACGCCTCAATCGCGCCAGAACCCCACGGTGAACAGCACCAGCACGGTCATCACCTCCAGACGGCCCATCAACATGCCGGCAGATAGCGCCCATTTGGCAGCATCGGGCAATCCGGCGAAATTGCCGGCCGGCCCCACCATCTCACCCAAGCCGGGCCCCACGTTGGTGACGGCCGTGGCCGCTGCACTCAAACTGGTCAGCGCATCTAGGCCCAGGCTGGACAGGAACAAGGCCAGCACGCCGATGGTGGCGAAAAACGCAAATGAAAAAGCCACCACGGAGCGCATGATGTCATCGCCCACCGGCCTGCCGTTGTAATTATTGGGCAAGACCCGTCGCGGATAGGCCAGCTGCAGCAACTGACTGTGAAGCAAGCGCACGGCCAGCTGGAAACGAAAGATCTTCATGCCTCCGGAGGTGGAGCCGGAACACCCGCCGAAAAAGGTGAGATAGAAGAACGCCACCACCGGCAACTGGCCCCACTGAGTGTAGTCATCGGTGGCAAAGCCGGTGGTGGTGACCACCGAAACCACATTGAAGGCGGCCAGCAGCATGGCATGCGGCCAATTGGCCTGGCCGCTCAGTCCCAGCCATGCCGTCAAGGCCAGCGTTGCAACCAGCAAAAAGCCGAGAAACGCGCGGACCTGTTCATCGGCCAAGATGGCCAGCGGGCGATGGCGCAGATGGCTGACGTAGAGCATGAACGGCAGACCGCCGAGAACCATGAACACAATCGCCACAATATGCAGCGCGGGCCGTTCAAACTGCCCGAACGACGCATCCGAAGTCGAGTAGCCACCGGTTGATACCGTGCTGAGTGCATGATTGATGGCATCGAAAAACGACATGCCGAAAATCACGTAGAGCAGCAGGCAGACCAGCGTGAGGCCGATGTACACGCTGGCTATCGAGCCAGCCACCTGGCGGGCCCGCGGCATGGCCTTCTCCGACCAGTCCGAGGATTCGGTCTGGAACAGACGCATGCCCCCAACCTGCAGAAACGGCAGTATGGCCACGCCCATGACCACAAAGCCGATGCCGCCCAGCCATTGCAAGATCGACCGCCACAGCAAAATGGCCGGAGCGTGCTGATCAAGCTGAACCAGCACCGTCGAGCCGGTGGTGGTGATACCCGACATGGTCTCGAAGAACGCGTCGGTCACGCTGATGTGTTCAACAAACACCAGCGGCAGCGCCGCCACCGCGCTGACCACCACCCACACCGTGGTGGTGAGCAGGAACATCTGACGCGGCAACATGCTGTGCAGGACCGGGCGAAAGCCGCGGAACAGGATCAGGCCTATGCCCAGGGTGGCCAGGCTGGTGAAACCGAACTCGCCGGCCCCGGCGGTGGCGGTGGCCACGGCCAACAAGGCCGGAACCAGCATGAACAAGGACAGGATGGACAGCAGCAGGCCGATTGAAAAACCGATCGGCGCGACCTGCCTGATCACGCTGTCACTGGTCATTCCGGTCAGACGGGCGGACTCATTTGAGTGCATCGCGCCCGGCCACGGTCAGGCGCCAGCGTCGCGCGGTGTTTTCCAGCGGCAGCATCTGCGCCGGCAGGGATTCGATCAAACCGCGCTCGCGCAGATTCAGCAAGGTTGCCGACTCGCCCGGCTCGCCACTCAGCGGCAGCCCGCGCTGAATCCGGCGCAATTGACGCCACTCGGATTCCGATAAGCCGCTCATGCTTTCATGCCTTGTCCCGAACCAGCGTACTGCGGGCCCGCATGATATACCCATCGACGTTTGCGGGCTAAGCCTCGCGCTGTGCGAACACATCCAGAATATGCCGCCTTAACCACTGATTGGCCGGATCGTCATCCACATTTTTATGCCAGTACACAAAGCCTTCGGGCGGTGGCAGTTCAAGCGGGAATGGCAGGATCAGAAAATCGCCGCTGCGGTTGGCCACCTCGGCATAGCCACGCGGCATGGTCAGCACCAGATCATTCTGGCGCACCACTTCCAGAGCAGCGAAGTAGTGCTGGCAGCGCAACTGGATATGCCGACTCAACCCCTGGCGTGACAACTCCATATCTTCAATACCGCCACCCGTGCGCCGCACCGTGGCCAGTATGTGTCCTTCCGCCAGATATTCGTTAAGCCCTGCTCGCCGGCTCAATCTGGGGTGATCACGCCGGCACACCACCACCAGCGGATCAAATTGCACAGGCTGTCTATTCACTTTGTCGGACACTGCAAGGTGCACGTCCAGCGCCACATCCAGATGACCGTTGGCCAATTCCGATTCAAGCACTTTGCGATCGGTCTGTATCGAGGC